>JAKAPE010000290.1 GCA_021811945.1 Pseudomonadota bacterium
CGGGTCGGTTGGCTCGCCGGCTTTGATCTTCCGCATCGACGGGCCATCGAGTTCGAGCCGGTAGGCGTTGTGAACGATGCGATCCAAGATCGCGTCGCCGAATAAAGGGTGAAGCTCAACATGTTCTCGCGGCCGATTATCAGGTCAATCCTGCTCGGATCGCGGAAGTGCTGTCGGGCAAACGATTCCCAGAGGCGAAATCTGTCGCGCAAAGAACGCCGTCTCAATAGCGGCGCATCTTTACGTCTCCACATTGCGTGAACGAACAAGCTTCACGCAATTCGACTTGACACTCGCATCGCCTACGTTCATGGTATGTTCTAACGGAGGAGCAAGATGGATTATACAGTTCTCACTCGCGCCGTGGGACAGGATGCAGCGCTTCGCAGAAGGCAGGTGCTTCAGCCTGTCGGAGGAAAGAACGACAAGATTTTCCCTCCAACCTACCCGGAAGAGCGGCGTGGCCAAGGCCCGCGACACGTCTTCGAGCGGCGGCGGTTGAACGGCCGCGAGGCTTGGTGCGTGCTGGTGGACAGTGTGCAGAGTCAAGCCAACAGGCTTGAGGAGGCGCTGCTCACCGCCTTACGCGAAGGCATCATTACGCTGCCTTACGTGGCGGTTGATTTCAGGGACACGGGCCTCGCTGGTATCACTGAGATTACATCGCTCGATGCGCCGCACCGGGTTTATGACGCGATCCTCCGTGACAGCTCGCTGAACGACCAGCCGTTCATGAAGAGCCAACTCGGCATCCGGCTCGCTGAGGCAAAGCCAAGCGACGCGACTCCGCTCCTCGAAACTTCGCCGACGGCGCTCCTTTTCGGCGCGTGGCACTCGACCGGCGAAGGCGGCGGGCTTGGCGCCAAATTCCCGCGCTGTTTGGTATCCGAGATCATCGCCGTGGACGTGCCCGTGGAGGATGGTCCGACCGATCCGCGATCCGGCGAGGTCGAAGTGCGCACTTCGGGCCGGCGTACCGGCAGCCGCATCGACCCGCTCGGCGTGTTGCGCAGGGTGGAGGTGTTCAAGGGCCCGGACGGGTGGGACGTGGTCAAGGAGCGTGCGGGCAAAGGCGCGAAGCAGGTGCGGCCCTCGGAAATCAACCACGGCAACATCGCGCCGACGGTGCAGCCGCTGGGCATAACCTGCGACTACATCGAGCACATCGCAGTACTCAGCTTTGCCGGTCTCCGCCGCCTCGGGTTCGGTGGTGGCGAGAAGGACGCTGCTGGACGAGCATTGCTCGCCGCGCTCGGCATCGTCGCGCTCGCCGAACAGGATGCGCGCGGCTACGCTTTGCGCTCGCGCTGCGATCTCGTTTGCGACGATAACGCACCATTCGAACTGGTGCATCCCGATGGCCGTACTGACACGGTGGAGGTCGATCGGAAGGCCGCCAGGGCACTTTACGCCTCTGCGTTTGAGGCAGCGGGCAAAGCTGGATTCAAATTCCCGGCTCAACCGATCCGACTCACGCCGCAGGACAAGCTGGTAGAGATCGTTCGCCGCAGCCAGAAACTTGCACTCGAAGGCGAAGGCGGTGAGTCCGACGAAGGCGACAAATAGCCATGCCGCTCGTCTTGGAGATCGAGCATTTGCTCGGCGTCGCCTTCGCCGCACAAAGCCCGGCCAGCCCCGTGCCCGACTGGCCGCCGCAGCCAGACCGCGTGTTTTCCGCCCTCGTTGCCGCTTGGGGCGGTCGTGGCGAACGCGCGGACGAGCGCCGCGCCCTGGAGTGGCTCGAGGTACAGCCAGCCCCCGATATCGCCTCTAGCGGCGGATATGCCCGTACACCAGCGACCGTATTCGTTCCGCCGAACGATCCACAGACGGGCCGCGTTGGCGACCGCACGGTCATGCCCGCTTTTCGCCGCCGACAGCAGCGTCGCTTTCCTGCGTTCCGACCGGATGATCCAGTCGTACAACTTATTTGGCGCGATGTTGAAGTCGACAGTGAGATGGTGAGCACGCTCAACGCGCTAGCGGCTGATACTCCCTCGATCGGCCATCCATCGAGCCTGACCCGCTGCCGCTTCCGCGCTGATGGTGCATCGGATCAGACGACGAGACCACAACGGCGAGTTTACCGAGGCCGACTGACCGAGTTGGAAAGTGCTTACGCGCGCTTTGTCAAGTCTGGCAGAAAAGAAGACCGTCCCAGCTCTGGCGAGAGTGTCCCTCCCGCAGCTGCTGTTGCGCGCGCGCCTACACGAAGTGTGTTTGCCAACCGTTGGCTGGTCTTGGAGCATGTCGAAGGTGAGATGCCGGATCTGCGCGCCGCCGCGGTGGTTGGCAGGGCACTGCGCGGCGCATTGATGTCAGGCTACAGGAAAATCGGGCAGGAGGCGGCGATCCCCATGCTCGTTTCCGGCCATGCTGCCGACGGCTCTCCCAGCGCGGAGCCGCATCTCGCGATCGTGCCGCTTGCATTTTTCGGTCCGCAATTTGCCGACGGGCGCGTGTTCGGTTTCGCGCTCGTTCCGCCAGGCGACGGGGAGCTGCTTGAGCATGAGAGTTTCCGCAACGCCGTGCGCGCGATTGCGCCGTGGGAGGAAGACCGGGGGCGACGCGAACTCAGTGTTACCGCGCACGGCTTCAACATCGTGTTCACGCCGTCGCCTCAGCGCGAGCTTCATTCGCTCGATCCCGCGCCCTATGTGGCCTTCGCCAAGACCTGGGCCACTTGCACGCCGGTCGTGCTCGACCGCCATCTCAAGGCTAAGGGCAACGCGGAACGGGATGCTGAAGTCGCAGGTTTATTGCGCGAGGCGTGCGCCAATATCGGCCTGCCGGCACCAGTGCGCGTCGCCGTAAGCAAGCATTCCGCAGTGATCGGCGCACCATCAGCATATCCGTCAGGTCGTGCGCCGCGTTGGATCGGCTGGCGTTTGCCTAACAGCCTCGCCAGCCGCCAGCTTACGCATGCCGTGCTGCAGTTCGATAAGCCGGTGGGCGGACCGGTAATTTTGGGTGCGGGTCGCTTCGCCGGCCTCGGCCTGTGCCGCACGCTCGATCCGCAAAGGCGCTGAGATGGATACGCTGGCGCCCACAGATTTTGCGACTTTCTTTCGTGCCATTTGGGGTTTTGAGCCCTTTCCTTGGCAAGAGGGCCTCGTTGAACGCATTGCCACCGGGCAGGACCGGCGACGAGGGTCTAAAGGCGAGCCGGGTGTGTGGCCCGACGTACTCGACCTCCCAACTGGTTCGGGGAAGACCGCGGCACTCGACATTGCTGTGTTTCATTTGGCGCTGGAGGCCTTGAAGAAAGGCGAGCGGCGTGCGCCAGTGCGCATTGCCTTTGTCGTTGACCGTCGTCTTATCGTCGACGACGCCTTTGAGCGAGCCAAACGGTTGTGCGACGCCCTGGCATGGGCGCTGCTCAATGATGAGGACGCAAAGAAGCTCGAAGCGCGCGCACCGGACCCGGACGTGGTGAATGATGTTCGTCGCGTGCGTGCCGAGCCTATTGTGAAGCGCGTCGCACTTCGGCTTCGCGATCTCGCCGGTCCCAACCAGCCGCCGCTGCTGGCACGTGCCCTGCGCGGTGGTGCGCCGCGTGAGGACGACTGGGTGCGCACGCCCGTACAACCGACCATCCTCTGCTCCACAGTCGATCAGGTCGGTTCGCGCCTCTTATTCCGCGGCTATGGCGTCAGCGACCGCATGAAGCCAATCCACGCCGGCTTACTGGGTTCCGACTGTTTGATCCTGCTCGATGAAGCGCATCTGTCGGAGCCATTCCGGCAGACTCTGAAAGCGATCACTCGCTTGCGCGCCCCTGACGCTGCACCGTTCGGCTTCGCCGTACTCACAGCAACGCCGAATGTCGAAGCCGAGCGGCCATTCGGCTTATGTGCCGACGACTATTCCAATCCGATCCTTTCCGCGCGCATATTGGCGTCTAAGCCAGCGAGCCTTGTCGAGATCACGGGCAAGCAGGGCATCGATACCGAAGCCCGGCGTATCGAAGTGGTGTGTACCGAAGCACAGGCCGCACTTTTGAAGTTGAAGAACAGCATCGGCAATCCGGCCGTTGGCGTCGTCGTGAACCGGGTCGCCCGCGCCCGCGCCGTATTTGAACGCCTCTGCAGCGAATTAGGGGCCGAAACCGATGTGACTTTGATCATCGGACCCGCCCGCGCAGTTGAGCGCGACAACCGAGCCGCAGAACTTCGTCCAATCCGGACCCGACACCCCGATGCGCCGCGGACATTAGAAAAGCCGTTAATGGTCGTCGCGACGCAAACAATCGAGGCCGGTGTAGATATCGACTTTGACGGTCTGGTGACGGAAGCAGCAGCGCTGGACGCCCTGCGCCAGCGGTTCGGTCGCGTTAATCGAGGTGGCCGAAAAATCAGCCCAGAGGCAGTGATCCTGGCGCATAAGGACGACATCGGCACCAAGGCCGACGATCCCGTGTATGGCGATCGAATCAAGCTGACGTGGGAGAAGATGCAGGAGATCGCCGCCGAGTCCGACGGCGTCATCGATTTCGGAATCGAGGCGCTTGGCAAACGGATCAGTGGCGAAGAGGCCGGCGCGCTTGCCGCACCGATTGCGGACGCCCCCATTCTGTTGCCGGCCTACGCCGACCTGTGGTCACAGACGTGGCCAGTTCCGAATGCGGACCCGGATGTCGGGCTGTTCCTTCATGGACCCGATCGCTCGTCGGCTACCGTGCAGATCGTGTGGCGGGCCGATATCAATGAGCAAAACGATCTTCGGCCAGCTATGGGGGACATGAGCGAGCGAGCGCGACTTCTCAAGCTGTTCACGCTCGTGCCGCCACGCGCTGCCGAGGCTGTCGAGGTACCGCTGTGGGCGGCACGGGCTTGGCTTGAGAGAATAGATTCAAAAGCGGCCGATTTCTCTGACGCAGTCGAACATTCCGCCGCACCGGGCGCAGAGATGGGAGCAGGCAGGCACGCCTTCCGCTGGGTGGGAGAAGACAGCGAACGCACAGTGGTCGTTTATCCTAGCGCATTGCGTAACGGCGATATGATCGTGGTGCCCTCCGACTATGGTGGTTGTGACAAATGGGGCTGGAATCCGAACTCGGATGAGCGCGTGATCGACGTTGTGGAAAAGGCGGCGTGGTCGTGTCGGGCTCGCCGTTTTGCCGTGCGCGTCACGCCGGCCCTGATCGCGCAGGAGCCGGGCGATAGCGTTCCTTCCATCGATCAGGCGGCAATCGCGGAAGCATTGTCGGCGACGCTGGCCGAGTATGAAGGTGACCGCAGCGCAGATGATCTTTTAGCCGTGGTTCTCGGACTCAGGATGATTCCGAGCGCGTTGAAGAAGCGTCTTGAAAAACTTCAACCACCCGAGGCCGGAGCGTCCGAGCAGCGCGAAAGACGAAAAGGTGCTCTGGATTCCGAGTTTGGTGCCTATCGGCACGATGGCAACGAGCGTCCGCGCGGCGTGATATTTGCCGCTTTGCGCGGCTTACACACAACGAGTGACGCGGAAGGGGAGGCGGCAGATCG
>JAKAPE010000291.1 GCA_021811945.1 Pseudomonadota bacterium
CCGAAGACTCGCCCGCCGCGAAGCAGCGACAAACTCGCCGACCGAAAACCACGCCATCGCTGACGAAACTTCTCCCCCCGCCCCAATCGGCGACTTACAAAGGAGAGTGTGAGATATCCGGGCTAGCTAGGCCACCGCCGGCACGAACCTGATCTGGCTGCGCAAACGACCGAATGGGGTCCGTTACCCCATCTGCGGTGCCCGTGCTCAGTGCCCATATATGAGCGTGACACCTTCGTGTGCCATCCACGGCGTCTCGCCAATTCCACGATGATCTGTCCATGATCCATGTCTGTTCGCTCGCGCGGCTTTATGAAACGGTCGAAGACACCGGGGCGCGGCACGTCGTATCGCTGATCGGCGACGAGACGCGCATTGAGCGGCCGCCCGGCATCGCCCCGGAAAACCACCTTTGGCTGCGGCTGCATGACATCTGCGCGCCGCTCGACGGCTACATCATGCCGCAGGAGGAGCACGTCGCCGACCTCCTCGATTTCGTACGCCGCTGGGACCGCCGCGCCCCGCTGGTGGTGCATTGCTACATGGGCATCAGCCGCTCGACCGCGAGCGCCTTCGCCAGCGTCTGCGCGCTCAACCCGCAGCGCGACGAGGGGAGCGTCGCGCAAGCGCTGCGCGCGGCCTCAACCACGGCGACGCCCAACATGCGCATCGTCTCGCTTGCCGATCGCTTGCTCGGCCGCAGTGGCCGCATGGTCTCCGCCGTCGAGACGATCGGCCGCGGGATCATCACCGCGGAAGCCGCTCCGTTTCGGCTCGAACTGGAGTGACCCGTCTAGCTGTCGCGACGTGCCGCGGCTTATTCTTCCGACGGTCTGAGCTTGGCGACGGTGGTCGCCAAGGCCGATCCGGCGGGATGCCTGAGGCTTAGCCGGAGGCGCGGATTGCGCTGATAGAAGTCGCAATAGGCAAAGCCGAGCCCAGCGAGCGACCCGCGGAAGCTGCGGTGATTGATCTTCTGCACCTTGAAGCAGGGCTCGATCGGCAACCCTGCCAAATGTGCGCACACCGCTCTGCCCTTCACTCTGATGGTGCCGGCCGGCAAGGCGGCGAAATGGGCGACCCTTTGGCCTGGCGCCCGGATGGTGCCGACCACGGAGCCGTCCGAATAGATGCGACCCGTGCCGGCGGTGCCGTCGAAGCAGGTATAGGCGAACAGCTTGCCGACCACGAAGGCGCGAGCCTGCTCCGGCCCGAGTTCCTCGGCAGCGGCCGAGGCTGCCCCCAAAACGCATGCACAGATGGAGACAAGGACTAAACGCAGCATCGCTAACGACTCCGATTTATGCCTTAGAGCATTAACGAAAGTTCTTAACCATCCCCTTACCATAGCCACTCGCGCGATTGTGGCATTCTCGGGCCGAAGCCGCGACCTCGTTCATCCGATCTTTACCACAATACGTCCGCGCACCTCACCTGCAACGATGCGCTGGCCGGCATCGATGACATCGGCGAGCGCGATTTCCGTGGTCATTGTCGCGATCTTGGCCCGATCGAGGTCGGCTTCTAGGCGACGCCAAGCCTCCTGCCGCTGCGCGATCGGGCACATCACCGAATCGATGCCAAGGAGCGATATTCCGCGCAAGATGAACGGCGCGACCGTCGTGGGCAAATCCATGCCTCCGGCAAGCCCGCAGGCGGCGACGGCACCGCCATAGCGTGTCATCGACAGCACATTGGCAAGCGTCGTCGATCCGACGGCATCGACGCCGCCGGCCCAGCGCTCTTTGCCGAGGGGGCGCACGGCGCTGGTCAGTTCCTTGCGCTCGATGATCTCCTTGGCCCCGAGCCCTTTGAGGTATGCCGCTTCCTGCGGCCGACCGGTCGAGGCGATGACCTCATAGCCGAGCTTCGCCAGGAGCGCGATGGCGACCGAGCCGACGCCGCCGGCGGCTCCGGTCACGATCACCGGGCCGCGCGCCGGGTCAAGGCCGGCGCGTTCGAGCGCCATCACCGCCAGCATGGCGGTATAGCCGGCGGTGCCGATTGCCATGGCATCGCGCGCGGTCATGCCCTGTGGCAGCCGCACCAGCCAGTCGCCTCTGACGCGCGCCTTTTGCGCGTAGGCGCCGAGATGGGTCTCGCCCAGACCCCAGCCGTTGAGGACAACCTTGTCGCCCGCCTTCCAGGCGGGATGCGAGGAGGCCTCGACCGTGCCGGCGAGGTCGATGCCGGCGATCATCGGAAAGCGTCGCACCACGGGAACCTTGCCGGTGAGCGCGAGCCCATCCTTGTAATTCACGGTGGAGTATTGGACGGCGACGGTCACGTCGCCGTCCATCAGATCCTTGTCGTCGAAGTCGGCGAGACGGACGGTTTGGCCGGCTTGGCCGGCTTGCGCCTTGTCGATCACGATCGCTTTGAATGCTGCCATCGTCTGCATGCCCGGACAGGGGACGTTCTATGCGCGTGCGCAGAATAAGCGGTGGACGCGGATTGCCCAAACGAAACTTGGCGCGCGGCCCTTTTGCTTTTGCGCCGGGAGGATGTGCGTGGGCAGATGGCGTCCAGCCTAGGCGCCGGGCGACGCGGCTTCTCGCTTCGCTTCTTCTTGACTGTCGCCGGGCCGGCGGCCGGCGGCGGCCTCGGGAACGTTCACGGTTTGCGGCTTGGCAGCGGCGCCGGACTCGTTCGCCGCTGCAGCCGGGCTCCAAACCGGCGCGTTTGAGCCATCGCCCCAGGCCCGCGGCCGGTAGAAAGTGTGCACACCGAGCTTGTACAGCTTCGCCATTTCGTGCACCCAGCTCGGGTGCACCCAGTAGGCGTGGTAATGCGTGGCGTGACCGACCTGGGTGAGCCAGATCTTGCCGTCCAGCATGTCCTTGGCGATGCGCTTAGCCTGCGTCCACATATCCGGCTCGTCGATCCGGCTGAGGTTCTTGCCTTCGCAGGCGAAGGTGAACTGGCAGGCCAGATGCCGGTTGGCGTTCTGGAAGACCACGCCGCAGACGCTGCGGGGGTAATAGCCGGAGAATACCCGGTTCATCACCACCTGCGCCACGGCTTCCTGTCCGCGGAACGGCTCGCCGCGCGCTTCGAAATAGACCGCGTCGGCGAGACATTTTTCCGTCCGGGCGCGCCGCCTGCCGGTAAGGCCCAGGCGCTGCGCGGGACTTTCAACGGAACCGCTGTCATCGTCACCCGCCGCGCTGCCACTGCCGGCACCGGTCTCTGCCGGCCCCTCCAGGGACGAAAGCTTGATGTTGGACTCGACTGAGAGCGATACCCTCGCCGGCTCGGCGCCCGGCTGCCACTGCTTCAATCCGCGGCGCGCGCCCACGGTAGCGACGCCGAAATAGAGCGCGTCGTCGCGCTCGGTCGAATCCGCGTCGAGAAACGAAGGCGCGTCGAAGGACCATTGGGGCGCGTCGAGCGGCTCGCTCTCGTCGGCCACGAGAATTGGCGGCGGCGAAGGAGGCGCAGCGGTGTCGTCCGCCGCATTCGCCAAGCCCGAACTGTCGCGCCCTTCCGCCGGCGGATGCACGCCCTGCCGCACGCGCGGCGCATCGATCGGCCGCAGTTGCGACAAGCCCTGCGGCGTAGACACGGACGGCGCTGCCTGCGGCCGCGGTAGGCGATCACCCTTGAGCCTGCGGTTGACCGTCGGATAGACGATCGCCAGCGCCGCGCGCGCCAGCGGCGGCGCCTCGGCCGACCACGTCTTCACGTCGAGCGAACGCGGGTCGAAATTGACTGGCTGCGCGCGGAACGGCCGCGGTATAATGGTCCCAATCGGTGGCACAAAGCTGAAAGTCGCGACCTCGATCGTGCCGAAAGGCGAAGCAATCAGATGCTGGCGCCAACGCTGGGCGACGCCGGGCTGCTGCGCGAAGAGCGCCGCCAGATCCTGATATCCGATCGAGCTCGGCACGATCATTGCGCAGAACGCGCTCAGCCAGAAGCGCACAGAAGGGCCGCTCCCCAGCGGCCAGCACCGCAGCAACGCTCCCATCACCCTCACGTCAACGCGGTTACGCAACGCCCATCCGCGGTAAAGCAGACCCTGCCGTAGTGGCATGAATGCGACACATTCACTTATTGTCGAATTAACGTTGCGAAGCTGTTAAGTGCCGCCGTCGTGTCATCGTTTCTTTTCATTAACCAAACGGCAATGCGCGTCCGAAATACTCGCGTCCGATCCGGAAACGCCACACCATGCCCGAAACGGCCTTTTCCTTCCTGCCGGAATGGCACACCGGCGGCCTCGCCGTGGCGATGCTCGTTGTCATCGCCGGCGCGTTCGTGGCATGGCGCATGCGGACAAAAATCCGCCGGCTGACCGACGCTCTGAATTACATGTCGCAGGGCGTCTGCACGTTCGACGCTTCCGCGCGCATCGTCGTCTGCAATCGACCGTATCTGCGCATGTACAGTCTTTCGCCAGACGTGGTGAAGCCGGGCTGTACGCTGCGGGCGCTCATTGAACACCGCAAGCAGACCGGGCTGTTCACCGGCGATACAAAAAAATACTGCAAATATATTCTGGACAGCGTCGCCACCGGGAAGATCACCAAATGGACGATTACCGCCGGCGACGGCCGCCTTGTCCAAGCCATGAATCATCCGATGCCGAACGGCGGTTTTGTGTCGACCCACGAAGACGTCACCGAGCGGACCAACTTGCAGAAGGAACGCGACGACATCGCCGAACAGCAGCGCCGCCGCGGCGTCATCGATACGATGATCGCCGCATTCCGCACCGAGATGGAAGCGCTGCTGGGCACGTTCGGGGAAAGCGCCGCGGCCATGAAATCGACCGCAGTCACGCTGTCAAGCGCCTCAAATCACTCTTCGCAGTGTGCCGAAAGCGCCGTCGCCGCCTCCAATGACGCTACCAACGGCGTGACCACGGCGGCGAACGTCACCGACGAACTGGCCGGCTCCATCGCCGAGATCGCTCGCCAGATCGCGCAAACCAATAACGTCGTGCGCCTCGCAGTCGAGGAGGCGCAGTCCACCAATAACGAGATGACGACACTCGCCGCAACGGCGCAAAAGATCGGCGACATCGTCAAGCTCATTCAAACCATCGCCGCGCAGACCAATCTGCTCGCGCTCAACGCCACGATCGAAGCGGCGCGCGCCGGCGACGCCGGGCGCGGCTTCGCGGTGGTCGCCTCCGAGGTCAAATCGCTCGCGGTCGAAACCGCCAAGGCGACGGAAGCGATCGTCGGACAAATCCTCGCCGTGCAGGGTTCCACGGCGAGCGCGGCGGACTCCATCAGGCGCATCACAGAGCGCATGCAGGAAATCCAGCAATACACTTCCGGCGTCGCCGCCTCGATCGAACAGCAAAACGCCGCCACCGGCCACATTTCATCCAACGTCGCCACCGCCGCTGAGGCGACGCAGACCATGGCCGCGGTTCTGAGTGTCCGTTTCGAAACTTCTTGAGTCGATTGAATCATCTGTGTTTTCATGGACGGCGATCTGATTCGCGGAGAGGCCACTGATGTGGACGCATGA
>JAKAPE010000292.1 GCA_021811945.1 Pseudomonadota bacterium
AAGCGCTGCTTGCGGCGGCCATTTATCGACCCGTCTGAGTGGCGCTGCCACCGAGCTGGGGAGATCAGCCTGACCGCCGGGCGGAGTCGTCCTCTACGCTGCGGCGGCCAGACGGTGCGCCTGCAGGATGTTGTTGCCGAGCGCGTACCACAGCAGGATTACGGATTACGGGATTACGGATTACGGTGACAGTGCACTTAATTGACAGATTACGACAGATTACGGTGACAGTGCGCTTAATTGACAGACCGAAGCAAAGACGCAGTTAAGTGCACTGTCACCGTAATTGCCAGTTAAGTGCACTGTCACCGTAATTGCCCGTAATTGCTCACCGTAATTGGCCGTCTATGCGCTGCTGGCGGCGCGGTATGGGTAGGATCTTACGCTTCCCCACGGTACCGCCGGAACCAGTCAATGAAGCGGCGAACGCCGTCCCTTATTGGAGTTCCTGGCCGGAATCCGACTGCGCGCTCGAGGTCGGTCACGTCGGCGCAAGTTTCAGGAACGTCGCCAGGTTGCATCGGCAGCAGCTCACGCTCGGCCCGCTTGCCGAGCGCGGTCTCGATCAAGCTTACGACCTCGGCCACTTCAACAGTGCGGCTGTTGCCGATATTGAATATGCGCCAGCGCGCGCTGCTAGTGGCCGGGTTCGGTGCATCGCCGGACCAATCAGGATCGGATTCAGGTATGTGGTCGATGAGCCGCATAACCGCCTCTACCGCATCGTCAACGTAGGTGAAGTCGCGGCGCATTCGACCGTGGTTGAACAGCTTGACCGGTCGCCCCGCGCGAATGGCGTCGGCGAACAGCCACATCGCCATGTCCGGGCGTCCCCACGGACCGTACACCGTGAAAAACCGCAAGCCGGTGGCCGGAATCGCAAACAGATGCGCGTAGGCGTGCGCCATGAGCTCATTCGCTTTTTTGGTGGCGCCGTAGAGACTCAGCGGATGATCGACATTGTCGGACGTGCTGAACGGAACCCGGGTATTGGCGCCATAGACCGAAGAGGATGATGCGTACAGCAAATGACGGCAACCGTTGCGCCGGCAACCCTCCAATATATTGAGGAAGCCGACGAGGTTTGCGGCGACATAGGCGTGCGGATCGACAAGCGAATGCCGAACGCCGGCCTGAGCCGCGAGGTGCACGACGAACGGGAATCGCTCGCCCGCGAACAGGGCCGCAGTGCCTGCCTTATCGGCGAGATCGAGCCTCACGAAGCGAAATGCCGGCTGCGTCGCAAGCTCGGCGAGACGCGCCTGTTTCAGCCGCACGTCGTAATAGGCGTTGAGGTCATCGATACCGACGACCGCGCGACCCCCGGCCAGCAAACGTCGCGCCACATGAAAGCCGATGAATCCGGCGGCTCCCGTAACTAAAATCGTCATTTCCTGATTGCGTCATGCCCCGTTGCGCCGCAACGCAGCTCTGGCACGTCCGCCGCACCGCCGCAAGCGTTGTCGGGCCAGCATCAACCGTGTCATCAGCTCGATCAGCGCCACCGACGATGCGGCGGGAGAACCCTGTGACCGCGATGCATCCGCAGTGTCTTGCGGGCGAGGCATTACTCGACGACCAAGTTCGCCCGCTCTGTCCTGCGTCACATCCGAGTGACTTCAAAGCACGAACTCAAGGAGCGCATCATGGCCGGCATCGACGACGCCAATCGCCATCCAGTCATTCATACCTGGTCTTATAAGCTCGCCCAGGCTGCCTGATATGATTCGAACCATGGAAACGCTGATCTAGTGTGGCTTTGGTTCAGAAGTCCGCATGACGAGTCCGCGGCAAGAATGATGCGGACTTCTGAACCGCCACGCGGGGGCGCCGTCATGCCGCCTTTGTCACTCTGGGCCCCTCCTCCACGTCGGGAAGAAACGCGGCGAGCAACCCGATCAGCGGCAGAAAGGAGCAGACGCGGTAGACGAAATAGATGCTGGTCAAGTCCGCGACCTCGCCCAGGACCGCAGCGCCGACGCCGGCCATTCCGAACGCCAGGCCGAAGAACAGGCCGGACACCATGCCGACCCGTCCGGGCAGCAATTCCTGAGCATAGACGACGATCGCCGAAAACGCCGAGGACAGCACCAAGCCGATCAGTACGCTCAAGCCGATCGTCGCCGGCAATCCCACATAGGGCAGCGCCAGCGTAAACGGCAGGACGCCCAGGATCGAGCCCCAGATCACCTTCTTGCGGCCGATCCTGTCGCCGACGGGGCCGCCGATCACGATGCCCGCGGCTGCCGCAGCCAGAAATATGAACAGATAAACCTGCGCCGCCTGCGTCGAGGTATGGAAGCGGTGGATCAGGTAGAAAATGTAATAGCTGGTGATGCTCACGAGATAGAAGAACTTGGAAAAGACGAGCGCGATCAGTACGGCCAGCGCCCGCCGGATCTGCGCCGCCGGCAAGCCGGCAGTTCTGGCGGCTGGCCTGCGCGTCGCCGGCCGCGCATGCCCATTGTTCTTGTACCAGCGCCCGAGCGCCGCGAGCACGATCATGCCGCAGAGCGCCGCCAGCGTGTACCAGGCAAGACTGCCGCGCCCGCGCGGAAGGACGAAAAAGGCGGCCACGAGCGGGCCGAGCGAGCTGCCGAAGTTGCCGCCGACCTGAAACAGCGATTGCGCCAGGCCGTGGGCGCCGCCCGAAGCCAAACGGGCAAGACGCGAGGACTCCGGATGAAAGATTGCGGAGCCGAGCCCCAGCAACGCTCCGCCAGCCATCAGCGTCAGGAAATTCGGAGCAAAGGCCAGGGCGATCATTCCAAGGAGCGTGCAGCCCATGCCGAAGGGCAGCGAATACGGTTGCGGCCTACGATCCGTATAGTGGCCGACCAGCGGTTGAAGCAGCGAAGCGACGCCCTGGTAGATGAGCGTCAGCAGGCCGATTTGGCCGAAGCTCAGGTTGAAGCCGCTCTTCAGGATCGGATAGATCGCGGGCAGCAGCGACTGTCCCAAGTCGTTGAGCGTGTGGCAGACACTGATGGCGCCCAGTATCCCGAATGAAATAGCGCCGGCCTTTTGCCGGCTCAAAACCGCCTGGCTCACGGAGGAAGGCCTCTATCATCACTTGCGACTAATCACATGCTATGCCGCCATGCGCACGGGGAGTACCCCCGTTGCAGCATTGGACCATTGTAAACCTGGGGCGAAGCCGACGACCACGTATCCGCTCGGCGGGGTTCCCGCCGGGCGGCGGATGGCCGTCCTGCAGGGAACGATCCTTGTACCTGCGCCCGACCCACCTCCTTCTGCTGCACAAAATCGAAAAAGAGCGAGAGGGCACACGGCGACTCACCTCCTCACCCCGACTGCGCATCGCGTGCAGGGAAGAGGTGAATTGCAAAACAATGAAAGTCGGCCCTACTTCAGGCTCAACGCCACAAAGCGGGTGTCACCGGCGCCGTTGGAGACGAGGAGAACGGCGACCTTCTTGCCGCTGGCCTTGAGCTGATCGAGCCGCCTTCGCAGGTCAGCCGGGCTGGTCACCGCCTGGTATTGTACTTCGACGATGACATCACCGGGTGCGAGGTGCTTGTCGGGCGCCGACGACTGCGCGGTCGCGTCAACGCCGGTGATGACGACGCCTTTGACATGATCCCGGATGTTGAACTTTTTGCGCAGGTCGTCCGAGAGCTTGGAAAGCGCGAGCCCGAGCGTTTTCTGCACCACGGATTTGTGTTCGGGGGCGACGTTCTTCTCGGTTTCGGCCGATGCCAGCTTGTCGCGGTCCCGGAGCCGACCGATCTTGACCCTGTGGGTCTCTTCTTTGCCGTGGCGTATGACGACTACGTCAACGTCCTTGCCAACCGGGGTATTGGCAACGATGCGTGGCAGATCGCGCATCTCCTTGATCGGATGACCGTCGAAGCTGACGATCACATCCCCGGCCTCGATGCCGCCGGGTTTCGCCGGGCCCTTGTCGTCGACGCCGGCCACCAACGCGCCGCGCGGCGGCTTGACGTTGAGACTCTCGGCGATGTCATCGGCAACTCGCTGGATGCGCACACCGAGCCAGCCTCGCCGGACTTCGCCGTATTGGCGCAACTGGTCGATAACGGGAACCGCGGAGTTGGAGCGTATCGCAAAGCCGATACCAATCGAGCCGCCCGAGGGGGAGATGATCGCGGTGTTGATGCCGACTACTTCGCCGTCAAGGTTGAACAGCGGCCCTCCCGAATTGCCGCGGTTGATCGCGGCATCGGTCTGAATGTAGTCGTCATAGGGGCCGGATTCGATGTTGCGGTTGCGCGCGGAGACGATGCCGGCGGTCACGGTGCCGCCGAGACTGAACGGGTTGCCGATGGCGATTACCCACTCGCCCAGCCGCAGCTTGTTGCTGTCGCCGAATTTCGCCGTCTTGAGCGGCTTGTCAGAATGCACGCGCAGCAACGCCAGGTCGCTCCTCGAATCCTTCCCGACGAGCCTGGCCTTGAGCCTGGTGCCGTCGTTGAGAATGACACCGATCTCGTCGGCGCCGGCGATCACGTGATTGTTGGTCACGATGAGGCCCGACGAATCGATGATGAAACCGGAACCAAGCGAGTTGATGCGCTGCGCCGCGTGGCCGGAGCCATCCCCCATCCCGCTGTGGTGCTTGAAGAATTCGTCGAAAAACTGCTGCATCGGGGAACCTGGCGGCAGATTGTGCAGGTCGCCTAGGCGCAGATCGACCTTTTGCGAGGTCGAAATATTGACCACGGAATCGATGACCTGTTCGGCGACGTCGGCGATGGCTTCGGGCCCGCGCGCCGTCGCGGGAGAGGCCGGCAGGGTGATGACCGCCGCCGCCAGCGCGGCGAGCGCCGCAGCGCGCGGTAGCCAACGAAGGAAATGGCGCGGCATGGGGGTCTGTTCTCCGCAAGGGCGAGTCAGGGAAGACGAATTATGGAAAAGGTGTTCTCGGCTTGCTCCTGACGCAAGGTCATAACGGACCACGGCGATTATTGGGAGCCGGATTGGGGCAGAAAAGGGACCTGTAGGACGATCGACTTGGGGTCGCACGCCCGGCGCGCAGCAAAAATCCGAGCACGGCGGCGCTATTTCACGGCCGGTTTGAGCGCGTCGGAGGTTTGCGCCGTGGCCGGCGCCAGGGACGACGAGGAAGTTGGCCCCGGAGCGGACGGCGGCGGCACGGTGACGGTATGCCGCGCCGGGCTATGGCCCGACGGATCGGAGAAATAACGGAAAAAGTCCGAATTCGGCCGCAGCACCAAATGCGTGTTGCTGTGCCGCATGCTGCCTTGGTAGGCCTGCATCGAGCGATAGAAGGCGAAGAAATCGGGATCGCGGCTGTACGCTTGCGCAAAGATGCGATTGCGTTCAGCGTCGCCCTGACCGCGGGTCTTCTGGGCCTTCGCGTTAGCGTCGGCGACAATCACCGTCACATCGCGATCAGCCTTGGCGCGGATTTCCAGGGCCTTCTGGACGCCCTCGGCGCGGAACCCGGCCG
>JAKAPE010000035.1 GCA_021811945.1 Pseudomonadota bacterium
TGAGCCGCAGATATTCCTCGTTGCGCAAGCCGTAGGCGCGACGCTGGATCACCCGGATCTTGTTGTTGAGCCCTTCGACGAAGCCGAGCAACACCTTGTTCTCCGGCCGGCAGTAGGCGGCAATGCCGTCCCAATGACGATCGATCATGGCGGCGAACTTCTCGTACGGCTTGAGCCGCTGCCACTTCAGGCTGGCACGCCAGTTCTCGAAGAAGCGCCGCGCCCAGCCCTCGCGCTCGTAGCTCCATAATTGGCCGAAGCTCTCCTTGAGCACATAGGCCGTGTTGAGCCGCTTGTTGGCAGCCAGCAAAGTCTTGAGAGCTTTCTTGCCGTCAAGCGTGAGGTTCTCCCGGCGCGACAGCAAGGTGTATTTCTGGCCCTTGATGTAGCGCCGATGGCCACTGAAAAGATTCTGGCGCTCGGATCCGATACCGGCGCCATCCGCACGCGTCTGGCGCAATCCTACGCCGACTACACTTCGGAGGATCCGAGCTTTGCAGCGACGCGGATCGACGCTGCTGTCCGCGGGCTGATCGCCGGGGCGCTCGCGGCGCTCAGTCCAAATGAGCGGCTCATTGTCGGTCTGTTGCGGGAGACGAAGCCGTGCAGCAAAGGCGCCCAGGCCGATATGCTCGAAGACATGCCGCCGTCGCTCGGGCTGGGCTTAAGGTAAATCCGTGAGATAAAATCTGTTCAGGTCAAATCAGAGGCCCGCGCCGCGGCCGGAGGATCGCCACGGCCCAATCCGTCCCGTCGGCTGCGCGTGATGCCGCATCATCATTTCGCCGATGGTCTCCGACGTGACCAAACCCACCAGCCGGTCCGAGGCATCGACCACGCCGACCGCCGGCGCTCCCTTTTCCTGCAACAGCTTGAAGGCCTCATCGAGGCAGACCCGGTTGCTCACGGTGGGGATGCCGTCGGTCATGGTGTCGCCGACGCGCGCATCCGGGCCGCGGTGCTTGAGCGCGCGGATGAGGTCGTTGCGCGCGAGCACGCCGAGCGGCCGATTGAGGCCGTCCACGACGGGGAATTCGCCCTGCTGCGTGCGCAACAGCGTATCGACGGCAGTATCGATATGCTCGTCCGGCGTCAGGGTTATGAACTGGGTCAGCATGGCAGCGGTCACCGGCACGCCGCGCGCCACCGCGCGGATGGCAACGAGATGGGCTTCCGCCGAAGCCGCGAGATAGATGAAAATGGCGATGAAGATCAGAATCGGATCGCCGAACAGGCCGAGAAAGCCGAGCGCGAACGCCACCCATTGGCCGATCGCAGCGGCGACCTCGGTCGCGTGCACATAGCCGAGCCGCACCGCAAGCAGCGCCCGCAGCACGCGCCCGCCGTCCATGGGAAAGGCGGGAATCAGATTGAATACGGCGAGAAACAGGTTCACCAGCGCCAGACGTTCGACCATGCTGACCTTGGCGCTCCACAGCGTGGCGAGGTGGAAGTTGGAAATATTCGCCCCGGCGAGCAAAAACAGGACGAGCGTTATGGCCACGTTGACCATCGGCCCGGCGATGGCGATGAGGAATTCCTCCTTCGGTTTTTCCGGAATGCGCTCGAGCCGCGACACGCCGCCGATCGGCAGCAGGATCACATCGGGCGTGCGCACGCCGAAGGCCCGCGCTGCGAAAATGTGTCCGAACTCGTGCAGCAGAACGCACAGGAACAACAGCACCATGAACAGGAGAGCGCCGAGCGCCACCTGCGGCCCGCTTGAAAAGTAGCTGACACCGAAAATCCACGCCAGGAACAGAAGGAAAGTCACGTGGATGCGGATCACCGTGCCGGCGACCGATCCGATATTCAATGACCAGGACATGAGACCCTTTCTGGCCGCCCGCCCGGCAGCCGCAACGGCCATCTCGGCAAGCTCGCGCGTGGCGCGCCGCTCCCAGCTTCTTGCCGGAGCAAAATCTCTTCGTATAACCGGTTTCCGCTTTGGCGGACTTGTACTAGTGTCCCGCTTCCGACGTTCGTATCACTTTGCCGCATGCCCTATTACGAACGTCGGAAGCAAAGGGACACTAGCAACTTTATGAATCTAGTACAGCGATTCCATGAAACTGCTCTGTTGCAGATTTCGATTTTCGGGGCCGGAAATAGCACCATTTCGCAGCGGGTCCCATGTGATTCGAACTTCGAAGTCGCTGTACTAGTGTGGTTTTGGATTTGACGCTCCGATGACGAGTTGCCGCAATGATGATCGGAGCGTCAAATCCACCACACTAGGTAGTCATGTCACCGCCGATTTGCGAGAGCGAGGGGCACCAAGGACATTTTTGCATGCGGAGCTCCCCATGAAACAGCAACTATCCGGCGAGGCACGCCGCCGTGCGCTCGGCGGGCTCCGCGGCTGGCACGAGGTTGCCGGCCGCGACGCCATCACAAAGAAATTCGTCTTCGGCGACTTCAACGCGGCCTTCGGGTTCATGACGCGCGTGGCGTTGCTGGCGGAAAAGCTCGACCATCATCCGGAATGGTCCAACGTCTACAAGAGCGTCGAGGTGACGCTGTCGACCCACGATGCCGGCGGCCTGACTGAGCTCGATATCAAGCTCGCCGAGGCCATGGACGCCTTCGCGGGCTGATCTCAATGCGAGGAGTGCAAGGCATTTTGCCGTTCAGGTCGCGGAAGCAAAGCCGCACTCGCTGCTATGCTTCGCGGTGATGGCGCAGCACGGAGTGCCCGGGCTTGCCTTGAGGATTCCGCTTTTCGTCGCCATCCCTTTGCGGCGGTGCGGCTTTTGGAACAGTCGCGCGCGAGGGCTCGATGTTGTCTTGGCACCAAAGCGCATCATGGCAGGACGCTGCCGCGTTGGCGCGCCGCATTGCCGCCGACGAGGAGACGGTCCGACGCGGCTTTTGGCGCAAGCTTAAGCGGCTGGCGGCAGGGTTGCCGTTCGCGGAGGATCTGCTCGCCGCATATTATTGCGCGTTCGATCGCCAGACCCCGTTGAAGGTAAAAGCGGCGCTGATCGGGGCGCTCGCCTATTTCGTGCTTCCCGCTGACGCCATCCCCGACGTGCTGCCGATGATCGGCTACACCGACGATGCGGCGGTACTCGCCGCCGCCATAAAACTCGTCGCCTCCCATATCACCGCGGATCATCACCAAGCCGCGCGGCACGCGTTGGCGCGCCTACGCGACACCGGTTAGCGGCGGGTAACGCCGGTCCCGGCGCGTGAGCGGCGACGAAAGCATTGTCAAAGTCAAATATTGTAAGCCGTAAGGCGGTAAGCCATATTTGTCGGGCATGAACCGTCAGACACGCCTGCCAGCCGCGTTCTCCAAGGTGTCGGTCAAAAGCCAGACCGTGATCCCGCGCGAGGTGCGCGAGCGCCTGCGGTTGAAGCCCGGCGATACGCTGCGTTACCGCATGACGGAAGCGGGCGTATTGCTCGATAAGGCGCCGGCAAACGAGACGGACGACCCGTTCGCCACCTTCTCCGAATGGTCGAACGCGGCCGACGAGAAGGCCTATGGCGGCCTTTGAAGAAGAGCGCTTTGCGCCGTTCGATGTCGTCGTGGTGCCGTTTCCTTACGCCGACCGGCTGGCGGAAAAGCGCCGGCCGGCGCTGGTGATTTCCAATCGTCGGCTTGCGCGGCATGGGCTGGTCTGGGTCGCGATGATCACCAGCGCCGACAACGAGCCATGGTCGAGCGACGTTCTCATCTCCGATCTCAAGCGCGCCGGTCTTCCCGCTCCGTCCGTCGTCCGCCCGGCAAAGATCGCCTGCATCGAGCCGGGCCGGATCAATCGGCGGATCGGTCGGCTGGACAAGGCGGCCGCGCGTGTTGTTGGCCAAAAGCTTCGCGGGTTTTGGGCTAGTTACCCCCTTTACGAGGCGAGAATTGTTATGCCGCGAGCGCCGCCTCAGGTGCCGCGAGTGCCGCGGCGAGGCGCTCGCGGTCGAGCGGCTTGACCAGAAAACCGTCCATGCCGGCGGCGAGGCAGGCGTCGCGGTCCTCGGCGGAGGCGTTCGCCGTCAGTGCCAGGATCGGCGTTCGGGCTGAATGATCCTCGGCTTCGATCGCGCGGATGCGTCGCGTCGCCTCGAGGCCGTCCATGCCCGGCATGTGCACATCCATGAGCACGCGGTCGTAAGGCGTGCCGGCCGCGCGTGCCCCAAGCCATGATTCGACCGTGGCGGCGCCGCTCGCGGCGAGGGTCGGGCGATGGCCGAGCTTTACCAGGAGAGCGCGCGCGAGCAGCGCATTGATTTCGTTGTCTTCGGCAACGAGGATCGAGAGGCTGCCGGCGCGGCGCGCCTCCCTCGGAGCTTGATCGGACTCGACGCCGGCGCCGCGTTCGAACGCATCGTCGGCGGAGAAACGCGCGGCCAGAGACGCGGCGCGTACCGGCTTGATCAGATAGCCGGTGAAACCCGCCTGTTTGAGCGCCGGAAGCTCTTCGCGCAAAGCGGGAGTAATGAGCGCAAGCCGCCGCGGGATGGCTGCGGCCAGGCGCACGAATGCGGTGCTCGCAAGAGTACCGAGGGCATGATCGACGAGAACCGTGCTCCACGCCTGCTCCGGCAACAGCGCGGCCGCAACGTGCTCATCGGGGACGATCGTGGTGCGCGCCCCCCAGCGTTGCAGCCGCCGCGCGATCAGGGACGCCTCGATCGCCGCCGGCGCGACAATGAGGATGTCGTTGCCGGCCAGATCGGGCACGGTGAGGGCCGGTTCTTCCGCCGCAGCAGGGCCGCCGGCGCGCGGCAGCGTCACGGTGACGCGGAAGACGGCGCCTTCGCCGGGGGAACTCTCGACCCCGATCGAGCCGCCCATGCTCTCGACGATACGCTTGGAAATGGCGAGGCCGAGGCCGGTGCCGGCGAACTTTCGCGTCGCGCCGCCATCGGCCTGCTCGAATTCGAGGAAAATCCGCTTCTCGTCCTCGGCGGCGATGCCGATTCCGGTGTCGGCGACGGCGAGGATGACGGCATCCGGCTGCTCGCCCGGCTCGACGATGATCGACACGCCGCCCTTTTCGGTGAATTTGATGGCATTGCCGGCGAGGTTGAACAGCACCTGCCGCAGCCGCGCCGCATCGCCGATGACGCAGGCAGGCAGGCGCTCGTCGACGAAGCCGCAGACTTCGAGCCCTTTAGCCTGCGCGCGCGGCCCAAGGAGCTCGACCGCCTCCTCAACGAAAGGGGCGAGCGCGAACGGCCGCGCCGCAACGTCGAGCCGGCCGGCCTCGATCTTGGAGAAGTCCAGAATCTCCTCGATAAGCGACAACAGCGTCTCGCCTGAGGCCTTCATCGCTTTCACATAGGTGGACTGCTCCGGGGTAAGCGCAGTGTCGCCCAGAAGGTCGGCCATGCCGAGAATGCCGTTGAGCGGCGTGCGGATTTCGTGCGACACCATGGCCAGGAAGCGCGACTTGGCGCGGTTTGCCGCCTCGGCCTGATCGCGCGCCTCGCCCAAAGCGCGTTCCGCATTGATCCGGTCGGTGATGTCGCGGCCGACGCTTTGCGTCTCGCTGCCCGCATCGCAGCGCACGGCAACCTCGTGCCACGAGACCCAGCGCGCCCCCTCGGCAGCAGTGATCTTCTGGTCGTAGAGGCGCGTGCCGTCGGGCAACAGGCGGGGCTCGCTCGCGGCCTCCACCGGGAGCGCAAAGGTGGTGGCGAGCAATTCCGCGCGCGTGCGGCCGGCAAGTGCGCAGAAAGCGTCGTTGGCATAAGTGATCGCGCCGGCTGCGTCGCGGCGCACGATCACGTCGCCCTGGGCCTCGAAAAAGCTCCTGGCGCGCTCCTGCGCTTCCCGAATCTCCCAGTTTCGATCCGCCGCTTGCTCGAGGCTCGCTTCGAGACCGCGCAGCTCCGCCTTCATCTGCCGGATGCGGGATATGAGAATGCCTATGGCCCCGCAGGCGGCGCCGAAGAGCGCAGAGACGCCGATCGCGAATGTGTTGGGATCGTAATGCGCCCCCTTCGCGGTCGCGCCGGACAGAAAGCCGAAGGCGACGCCGAACGACATCGACGTGATGACGATCGCGCGGATGGTAAGGGAGAAGAGCCGGCGTGTGAGGATGGCGGGTCGTCGGAGAATGGCGCGATGGCGCATGATCCCGGTCCCGCTCGTCGCGGCCGTCGCTTGGGGAGCCGCCGAGTCCTGTTCTTAACCCATGTACTTACGCCGATTTTGGCCTATGAATCTTGCGCAACCCTTGCCGCGTGAGCCCGCAATTGGAGCGAAGGTTGATGCTTTGTTAACATCGGCTAGTGTCCCGATTCCGAAGTTCGCATCATTTTGCGGCTCGCTCGTTTGCGAACTTCGGAATCGAAGGACACCAGCAACTTATTGATCTAGTGTGGCTTTGGTTCAGAAGTCCGCATGACGAATTCGCGGCAAGAATGATGCGGACTTCTGAACCGCCGCACTAGGGCTCGGGATGAAGAAAACACTCTCGCGGGCGAGGGTGCCGGAGATGGCGGATGGACAAGATTGTGAATTCAAGGCGTATGGGGAGAACTTCCGAGCCGGCTCTGCCGGCACGGCCGACGCGCGAGGAGGCGGAGGCCGCCGTGCGAACGCTCATCCGCTGGGCCGGCGACGATCCCGACCGCGAAGGGCTTCGCGCCACGCCGGCGCGCGTCGTGCGCGCCTACGAGGAATGGTTTGCCGGCTACAGCGACGATCCGCGCGAATATCTCAAGCGCACCTTCGAAGAGACCGGCGGCTATGACGAGGTGGTGGTGCTGCGCGACATCCGCTTCGAGTCGCACTGCGAGCACCATATGGCGCCGATGATCGGACGCGTGCATATCGGTTACCTGCCGCGCAACCGTGTGGTCGGCATCTCCAAGCTGGCGCGCCTGGTCGAGGTTTTTTCCCGGCGGCTGCAGATCCAGGAAAAGCTCACGGCCGAGATCGCGGCGTGCCTTGATTCCGTGCTCAAGCCGCACGGCGTTGCCGTGGTCACCGAGGCCGCCCACCAATGCATGACCACCCGCGGCGTGCACAAGACCGGGGTCACCATGGTCACGAGCCGCATGCTCGGCGTCTTTCGCGACCGCGCCGAGACCCGCCAGGAGTTTCTCGCCGCCATCGGCATGCGGGGCGGACTTAATGCCAACGGCGCAGGCTGAGATCGAAGCCGAAGCTCATGCGGCTTGAGCTTTGGCAGCCTTGATCTCCGCCAGGCATCATTTCCGGATCTGAAGATGGGAGAGATAAGGCGGCAGGTTGCGGTACGCCAGATGAATATTGTCGGAGAAGGAGACGAGCTTATAGCCATGCTGACCGAAGGCGGAGGCGAGCGCCGGCCGGCTGAAAATGGAAATGTGGCCGTTGCGAGGGCCGACATACCACCAGCCAAGGCCGATCTGATCGAATTCCGCCGGCTGCAGATAGGTGGTGAAGAGAACGAGCCCTTGGTCCGCCACGCACTCGTGGATCGCCGCGACCCCGGCCGCCGGATCAGGCAGGTGTTCAAGCGTCTCGAAGCACGTCACGAGGTCGAATTTCTCCTCCGGGCGCTGGACATATTGCGTCACCATCGGATCGTATGTGACCGCGACCGGAAAACCGGCCGTGCGCAGCGCAGCACAAAAGGCGTCGTTGCCGCCGCCATAGTCGAGCACCCGCATTTGCTCCTTTCGCTCCCCCCACAGACGAGCGACTGCCTCCGCATTGGCGTTCGGGCGCACGCTGCGATAATCGGGGTCCACCTTCTCATATTCGTCGTTGTAAATGTGAGCTTTGAACTGTTCGATGCTCCAGTCGTCGAAGGCGTCGGTATAGAGAAATTTGCAAGCGGTGCAGCGGCGGTAATAGATCGGCACGCCAGAGAGCACCATGCGCCTGCCGCGCGCCTCATCGCACGATTTGTGAAAATCGACGACGCCATAAAGCTGGGCCGGTCCGCTGCAAATCTTGCAGGGAGAAGGCGCGACGGAAACGGGCTTGAGGCTCTCGATCATGTCGACGGGGCGATGGTCGCGGCGAATCACCGCTTGGTCTTACACGTATCGATCGAACCGATTCATGATCAAGGTGCCATGGTCGGTCGCGGCGGTGACGAATGCGAGCTTGCGCGGCGGATCGGGCATCGAGATTGTCTCGCCGAGTGTTGAATTGCACACGTCCACGCTGCAACTGCCACAATCGCCTGACGCTTTCGGATCAAAGAACGCGATCTCCGCGAATCAGGGCTTGTGCGGCACAATAAGGGCAACTGGCCACACAATCCATGGATGGACCAGGGGAATTCGCGCCGCGGCGGTTATTCTTGACACCCTTCGGTCCCCGCCGTAAATCGCCACACTCGCCGAGATCGGCACGCCCCCAACGCCGGCCTCCCACACGCGCTGGGATGCGAAGCGGGGTGCCCGCGGCGGGGCCGTAGCTCAGTTGGGAGAGCGCCGCAATCGCACTGCGGAGGTCAGGGGTTCAAATCCCCTCGGCTCCACCAACATTCGCTTACCGTGCGAGTTTCGATTCGGGCATGAGGAGCGGCTGGCGAAATAAGCGAAATCACCTCGCGCCGTCGGACCGGCGCCCGGGGCTTTTACCCGTGAATCCGCCGTGCGACAGGGCGAGCCGCACCGGGCAAAACAATAACTGGCAGCGCCGGCGCCGCTGCGGCACCATATTCGCGACGCAATGCACTGATTCGCTGCCGGTTGCGAGAGATTAAGGCATGCGACCGCTGACCGCCCGATTGATTTTCACAGCCCTTTGGCTCGGCTCTACGGCGGTACTGGCGGCCGCGGCACCATGCGGCGGCGATTTCGGCGCCTGGCTCGCAGGGTTCAAGCGCGAAGCGGCGGCACAGGGCGTCTCCCAACGCACCATCCAATCCGCCCTCGACGGCATGACCTATGACCCTGCCGTTATCACTCGCGATCATGCCCAGGGCGTATTCAAGCAGAGCTTTGCTCAATTCGCCGGACGCATGGTGCCGCCGCGGCTTTCCCGCGCACGGCGCCTGCTGCAGAAATACGCCGGCACCTTGAGCGGCATTGAGCGGCAGTTCGGCGTTCCAGGTCCGGTATTGGTGGCCATCTGGGGTCTGGAGACCGATTTCGGCGCCGACCTCGGGCGATTTCCGACCATCCGTGCGCTCGCGACTCTCGCCTACGATTGCCGGCGCCCGGACAAATTTCGCGGCGAGCTGCTCGCGGCCTTGCGCATTATCGACCGCGGCGACCTCAGTCCGGCCGAGATGCGCGGCGCTTGGGCGGGCGAGATGGGCCAGACCCAGTTCCTGCCGTCGTCCTATCTGAAATTCGCCGTCGACTACGACGGGAGAAGGCGTCGCGACCTCATTCACAGCGTGCCCGATGCGCTTGCCTCCACCGCCAATTATCTCAGAGGCCATGGCTGGCAGCGCGGCCAGCCATGGGGCGAAGGCACGGCCAACTTTCAGGTCCTGCTGCAGTGGAATGCGTCGCGGGTCTACACCAAGACCGTCGCCTATTTCGCCGAACAGCTCGCCGGGGGATGAATTTCGATCGCCGAGGTTCGGCCACCGATCCAGCGTTGAAGGAAAGCGCCGAGCCAAGCGTGCGCGGCATGATCATAGACCGCGCGGTCGGCGAAATGCGCGGCGCGCGGCTTTGCGCCGGGCAGCTCGAGGCGAATGTGGCCGCGGGTCGTCCATTTGTGCATCATCAGGTGGGTCACGTCTGGATGGAATTGTAGCGCATAGGCGCTGCCATAGCGGAATGCCTGCACCTCGAACATGTCGCCCTCGGCCAGGAGTTCGGCGCCTTGCGGCAAATCAAAGCCTTCGCGGTGCCACTGGTAGACCTGTTGTGGCCACGGATCGACGACCGCAAGGCCCGCGGCGGTCGGCCAGATCGGGTAATAGCCGATCTCGGCTTGGCCTTCCGGATGAAGAAAGACCTGCGCGCCGAGCGCCCGCGCGCACATTTGCGCGCCGAGACAAATGCCAAGGAGGGGCTTGTCTTCTTTGAGCGGGACCGTGATCCAGTCGATCTCCCGACGGATGAACGCATCCGTATCGTTGGCGCTCATCGGGCCGCCGAAAATGACCGCCGCGGCGTGATCGCACAGCGTTGCCGGAAGCGGATCGCCGAAACGCGGCCGACGCACGTCGAGCCCGTATCCGAGCTGCAGCAGTGCGCGGCCGACACGACCCGAGGTCGAGTGCTCCTGGTGCAATATGATCAGGATCGGCTGTCGCATCTTAAGAAAATCGTGGATATCACAAAACTCCTATCGCCTTCGGCCATGAATACAAGATGCGGCAGCGGATGGCTGCTGCGTGCTATTCCGACGCCAGGACGGGAACGGCAAGCCTCACGGGCTCAGGTGTCATCGCCGGATTGCGCAGCTTCGCCGGTCTGGCCGCTGATGCGCCGGCGCAGCTCGATGCGCTCGCGGGGCGAGACGCCAAGGAGGTCGGCCGCGCGCCACAGCAGATTGTCCTCGAGTTCGTCCCGCTGGCCGTCGGCATAGACGATCTCCCACATCATTTCGATCACGCGGGCGCGGCCTTCCTCGTCGAGCGTGCGGTTGATGAGGCTGGTGAAATGATAGAGGTCGACGGCCTCCTGCTCGGCGAGCGTCGCCTTGCCGATCAGTTCGTCGGTCAAGGCATCGTCGAGGGCGAAGCGCCGCTTGACCACGGCGTGGAGCTTGGCGCGCTCGCTCGCCGAAATTTCGCCGTCGATGGCCGCCGCATGGACCAGAAGCGCCGCCGCCGCGAGCCGATAATCGTTGTCCGCGAATTGGCTCGGATGCCTTTCGCCCTCGACAAATTCAGCGACGAAGTTGCGGAACGCTTCGAACATTAACCCCCCCTTTGCGGCGGTGCTCGTTCTGCCGTTCATATCGCCACGTCGGGAGCGCCGTTCAAGCCGGTGCGGCTGCGATAACTTCGCCCCGAAAGCATCCCGAATGACGCAAAAGCGGCCTTACTGCACTGCCTTGCCCTCGCGGTGGGCGTCTTGGAGGAGGTGCAGATTGGCCCGGATATAGGGATTGGCGGGATCCTTGGCCTGCGCCTCCTTCAGCGTTTTCTGCGCCCGCTCAAAATCGCCGCGCAACATATAGGAGAAGCCCTGATCGTTGAGGATTTCTGGCGTTCGGCCGACGAGGCGAATGGCCTCGCGGTAGGCGCGGTCGGCGAGATCGAAGCGGCGCAGCCGGTCGTAGGAGGCGGCAAGCCCAACCCAGACCTCGGCGTCGCGCGGATGTTTTTCCACCGCCGCGCGAAAGCTCTTTTCAGCAAGCCCGAAATTGTTGCTGCGGAAATATTTCTTGCCGAGCTGCACGTCGTCGTTGGGGTCGTCGCCGAGGAGGCCCGGCTTCGACGAGGGTGCTACTGGCTCGCCGCTCGGGCCGGGCTCGGCGGGCTGAACATTGACGGAACCGGTAATGTCGCCGGGGGGGGCCGCCGAAGTGTTGGCCGGCACGCCGTTGGCCTGCTTGCCAAAGTTGCCCAAGTCGGCAAGTTTGGTCGCAGTCGAGCAGCCTCCGAGCCACGTCAACGCCGCCAGCAGGGTTAGGACCTGGGCACCTCGGCTACTCATCAACGCGCTCCGGAGACCTTTACGCGGTGCGGCCAACTCCGTCCCGCGCGGGCTGCAGACATCGCGCCGGCAGGCCGATCAGTTCCGGACACAGAAAGCTAGGCGAGGAGGGTTAAGGAATTCCTCGCCTCAGACCTGCGGGTCGCTTCCAGGCTGTGGTTCCCATCGCCCGGGGGTGGCGTGCAGCGCTTATCCGAAAGGCGGTGCCTGCATTGACGCAGGCCAATCGCGAGCGCCGCGCCTTACGCATCCGCGAGCCGCAAGCCGATAAGTCGGTCGAGGGCGGCGTGGTCGGCAAGCAGGCCGGCGGCGGCAAGACGCTGGCAGGGTTCTTGCCGAGCCTGGTGGAGTTGAGTGTTCCCCATCGCCTTCACCTCTCCCCGCTTGCGGGGAGAGGTCGCCCGCCGGAGCGTGGCGAAGGCGGGCGGGTGAGGGGGCCTATCCGCGATTCTGAGACAAGCTGCCACGCCCCCTCACCCGGCTCGGACCTTCGGTCCTCGCCACCCTCTCCCCGCGCGCGGGGAGAGGGTGAAGGCCTGCACACCCTCTACATCTCGCCGCTCAAGGCGCTCGCCGTCGATATCGCGCGCAACCTGGAAGCACCGATCGCCGAGATGGGATTGCGGATCCGCGTCGAGACGCGCACCGGCGACACGCCGGCCTCGAAGCGCGCGCGCCAGCGCCGCTATCCGCCGGAAATTCTGCTTACCACGCCGGAGCAGTTGGCGTTGCTTCTCGCCTCCGCCGATGCGCCGTTTCTCTTCGGCACGCTCAGGCGCGTGATCCTCGACGAGCTGCATGCGCTCGTCACTTCGAAGCGCGGCGACCTCCTCGCGCTCGGCCTCGCGCGGCTCTTTCGTCTTGCGCTTCGCCTCGCCAGCATCGGCCTTTCGGCGACCGTCGCGGCGCCGGAAGAACTCGCGCGTTTCATGGTGTCCCAGCAGGGCGGCGCCGCCGGTGCCGCGTGCGCCGATCTGATCGTCGCCGAAGGCGGCGCAGCGCCCGAGATCAGCATGCTCGACACCCACGAGCCGCTGCCGTGGGCCGGCCATTCCGCGCGCGCCCCTTCACCGCCCACATGCTCGGCGAGCGCCGCCTTTCTGCCGTGGCTGCCGAAAGATGCCTGCCGGATTGAAAAATCAATCCCGTCGGAACGCGGCGCCGGCGGCCGCTCAGTCTATCTTCATAGCGTGCGGCTGCGCGGCCGTGGCGCGGTTCGAGCGATCTCTCGACTTGACCGCGGACGTGCCGGCGGCCGGCATCGTCCAGGCACGGGGAATCCTCACCATGATCGCGGCGGCTGGCTGTGGCTTTGCTTTCCACTCCTGCGCCGCCCGGCGGGCCGCCTCGAGCGATTTGCGATCGAGATGGGCGGCCATCTCGTCGCGCTTTCCGGCTGCATCCTTGTCGCCCTGCTCGGCGGCGAGGAAGAACCACTTGTAGGATTCGGCGAAATTCCGCTGGACCCCGACGCCGCGCGCATAAAGGACGCCGAGATTATACTGGCTGTCGAAAATGCCGTGATCGGCGGCCTCGCGGAACCAATGTGCGGCGCTCCGGTAATCGGCCGGGCCGTCGGCGCCTTCGGCATAGAGGACACCGAGATTGTGCATCGCCTTACCGTTACCCTTCTCGGCTGCGGCGCGGTAGAGATCGCGCGCAGCGACGACGTCCCGCTTTACGCCGATGCCTTTCTCATAAAGGGTGCCGAGTCGGAACTGCGCCGGCGCCAGCCCCATCTTGGCGGCGCGCTCGAACCAGTGGGCAGCTTCTTCGTTATTCCGGACCACCCCACGGCCGTTGGCAAAGCGCACTGCCACTTCATAGGCGGCCGCAGCATTGCCCGCCAATGCCGCCGCGCGCAAGGTCGGCCCTCCGATGCCGACGGGCAGCTTGTCATCGGAGGTCACAGCCGCCGGCGCTGAAGCCTGCGGCAGCGAGCCTGTGAATTCGGGGACAGACGACGGCGTTTCGGCTTTGCCGGCGACCGATCGCGGGAGGGCGACGGCGGACGAATCCGGAGTGCGGTTGCGCGACTGCCGTCGAAGCCTTGAGTCCGGCGCGGCGTCAGGTGACGGCGAAGGCAATGCGGGAACAACATTCATCGGCGCGCCGGGATTCGCAGCGGGCTTGCCGCTAGGGAGCACAAGCGGCGTGGTCCGGGGTACAGGATTTGTTGCTACCGGCGCCGCGGGTGGCGGCAACGGCTTCTCCGTTTGCACCGTGCTGGGCGCATTGCCGCCGCTCTCCATGAACAGGCGGGAAACGATATGCAGGGTGCCGAGGACAATGACCACAACGGCGGCCACGACGATCAGCGCACGCAGGCGCTGCGTCAGCCTTTTCGGCAACGGCGCGCCCGGCGCGGCAGCCTCGTCAGTGGGCCCTCGGTCGGGCGCCGCCAAGGCTGCGGCGCGGGCGGCTCGACGGGCGGCGGCTATGAAATCGGACTTCGCGCCCGGGTCGGGAATGACTGGAGGCTTGCCGCCGATCGCGGCTTCCGAGGCGGCAATGCGATCAGCAGCCGACGGCGACGGGCGAGAACGAGCGGAGGCGGAGCCTGGCTCCAGGGGGTGGTCCGGAGGCAGATTCGGGTCGATCGGGCGTTGCGGCGTTACGGCGCGGTGCGGGCCCGACTCGATCGGGGCCGGTTTGGCCGCGTCGTCGGGTTCCGCGGTAGCGGAGGCCATTGGCGCCGGCGCAAGCGGGGAAGTCGCCGCCAATGTCGGCGCTGGGGGCAGTGCTGCCGACGTCGATGCAGCTTGTACCTTGTTACCACGCATGTCTGTTTCGATGATGGCCAGGCGATCGACCACGTGCTCTACCGTGCCCTGAACGGCTTCCAGCGAGTCCTGAGTGCGTCGCTCGCTCTCCTTGATCGCAGCGACGTCGCGCTCGATCCTGCCAACAGCGGGCTTCTCGATGGCGCCTCCGTTCTTACTACTGGTGCCGCGCATCTGCTCGAGATGCACCAGCAGATCGGCGAGCCCGCGCTCGATGCCGGCGAGCTGGCTCAGACGAGCATCGGAAGCGTCGAGCCGCTTGACCAGCATGGCGATACGGTCCTCGAGATGCGCCAATGCGGCGTGATCCGTGTGCGTGAGTTGCACCCATTCGAGCTTCTCGATCAATCCGGCGAGCAGCTTTTCCAGTTCCCGCGGGACCGCGTGTCCCGCTTCGGTCGACGCATTGAGCGCGTTCGCCAGCGTGTCGATGCGGTTCTCCAGCGCCGAGAGGGCGTGCCCGCTCGCCGCAGAGTCGGCGAGAGAGTCCACTTTGGCCGACAGCGCGCGCACATCCTCGGCGACCTTCGTCAGCGCATCGCTGGAGGCGACATGGGAAACAACACCGCGCAAAGCCCCGATCGCGGCCTCGAGCTGCTGCAGTGCGGCCGGATCCTGCTTGGCGGCGATCTCGTCGACCTTTACCGCCAGCGCCTTTACCGCTTCGTCCATGCCAACCAGGCTTTCGGCAGTCGTGAGCCCCCGCAATACCTCGCGCACGTCCGCGAGTCCGCGCTCGAGCCCCGCAAGGGCCTGCGCCTCGGCGCCCGATTGGCGGCTGTGGTCGATGCGCTCGGCGAGCGCCTGGACTTCGATTTCCAGCGACTCGACGGCGCGCCGGGGCAAGGCTTCGGTGATCAATCGGCCGATCTCGCTGAGATCGCCGCGCAGGGCGGACATTGCCTTTTCGATATCGCTCGTCGGCCGCAGCGCTTCGATCCGCGCCGTGATCTGGCGCAGGTGCAGCTCGAGCCCGCTGAGGTCGATCGCGGCCGGTGGGGCGCTCGCGGCGTGTGGGGCCGTCGCCGGCGTCGGATGATCGTCCGGCAGCGAAGACGCCGGCGGCGTAACCGGCAGCGGTTCGACCGCACCGGCCTGTGCGGAGGGTTCGCTCTCCAGCGCGTGCTGGCGCGCGGCGATTTCGGCGACGGCTTGCTCGATCGACAAGTCCTGTTGGTGTTCAGAGGCCTCAGGCGGCATCCGCGGGGGCGGCTGTGGCGCGCCGGTCAGGGGCTTTGTAGCGTCAGCCCCCGACTCGGCTGCGGCCGGCGCCCGGCGCGGCCATAAGGCTAGCCGCGGTGGAGCGGTCTTTACGTGCGCGAGGCGGTCAATCTGCCGCGACAGGCTGTCGAGACGCGCGCCTAGCTCCTCACGCGCACGAGCGGCCTTGCGCACCTCTTCCTGCATGAGCGAGGACCGGCGCGCCTCTTCCTCTCTGCGTGCTTCTTCGCGCGCCTTAAATTCCTCCTCGCGCTGCCGGTCGCGGCGCGGGCGATCGCCATGATCGCGCCGATGCTCTTCGTGATAAGGGCGTCCGGCATACCGTGACGGTGGCTCCTGATCTTCGCGTTCCTCGCGGCGCTCACGACGGCCGGCGTCGCGGTGCGGTTCCCGCCCGCGATCGCCACCGCGAAAATGCGGCCGCCGGCGGCGCTCCGCTTCGCCCTCGAAGTCGGCCACATAGGGTGGACGAGGCTCCTCGCTACGGTCCGCCCGAATGACGCTATTGAGCCATTCGCCGACGGACATCCCGGATTGGCGCGCGGCGGCGCGCGCGACTTCACGCGTTTCCGGATGAAGACCCCTAAGATTCCACGGACCGCCCGATTTCATTATCGCATCCAAGCCGCACCGTGAGGAGCAGGATGTGCCCTGTTTCGAGCGGCCGCTCGTTAACAGATGATGCGGAGGGCGCGGTCCGCTGTCCTCGCGACGGACTTTTCAGGATTGCGGTAAATAAGCCGTTAAGCGTTGGCGCTCGCGCAATTCTTTGGCCCCGGGCAAGGTTGCCGGCCTCGCACTGATGCGACGATGACAACGACAAAGTTCCGGGTTCCGGTAACCGTTACGGTTGCGGGTAACATCTTTCGCGTCAGTAGAGGAACATGAGAAGGAGTGAGAAGGAGAATGTACGGTCAACATCGACGACAGGCGAATCATGACCCGGAGCGCGCGCGCCGCTGCGGCGGATCGAACGGCCGCGAAGGCGGCGGGCTTGGGTGATCGCGAGATCGAGGGCGACGCCGATATTCTGATGACGATCGGCGAGGTCGCGCGCGAATTCGGCTTGACGTTGCGGGCGCTGCGTCTCTACGAGGCGAAGCGGCTCATTGCGCCGCAACGCAATGGTACTGTGCGGCTTTATCGCCGCGGTGACCGAGAGCGCCTCAGGCTTATCCTCACGGGCCGCCGGCTCGGTTTTACGCTTGCAGAAATCAGGGACCTCGTCAGCAAGCCCGGCCCGGGCGGTTTGCGCCTCACCCGCGAGCAATGCGTGGCGCAGATCAGTCTGCTCGAACGGCAGAAGCGCGATATCGAGATGGCGATCGCGGAATTGCGGCAGATCTACACGTCGTTCTACAGGAAGCTTCTTGACCGCGCCGCCTCCCGTTCTTGACCGAACGAATAACTCCGCAGACGCAAATCTTATTTCCCGAAGCCGGTGGAGATCGGCTACATTATCATACCGTGCGCACTGTTCGGTCCGGCCGGCGGCGGCCGGTGGTGCCGGAGAGCGAGACCATGCCGATTTACAAGGCCCCCGTCGACGAGGTGTTGTTTCTGTTGGACGACGTGTTCCACATCGAGCGTTACAATAATCTGCCGGGCTTTGCCGACGCCACGCCCGATCTCATCGAAGCGGTTCTCGCGGAAGCGGCGAAATTCTGCGAAGAAGTGCTCACGCCGCTCAACCGGGTCGGCGACAAGGAAGGCTGTCGGCGCCACAACGACGGCAGCGTGACTACGCCGACGGGGTTTAAGGACGCCTACAAGCGGCTTACCGCCGGCGGCTGGATCGGCACTTCGGCGCCGGCCGAATTCGGCGGCCAGGGCCTACCGATGGCGGTGACGCAGGCGATCGGCGAGTTTCTCTGCTCGGCCAACGTGGCCTTCGCGATGTATCCGGGCCTCGCCCAGGGAGCCGCGGCAGCTATTTTCGCTCATGGTTCGGCCGAGCAGAAAGCCCTTTACCTGCCGAAGCTCGTCGCCGGCGAATGGACCGGCACGATGAATCTGACCGAGCCGCAGTGCGGCACCGATCTCGGCCTTGTGCGCACCCGCGCGGCGCCGCAGGCCGACGGCAGCCATAAGATCACCGGCACCAAGATTTTCATCTCCGCCGGCGAGCACGACCTCGCCGAGAACATTATCCACCTCGTGCTGGCTCGCATCGACGGCGCACCGGAAGGCACCAAGGGAATTTCTCTGTTCGTCGTGCCCAAATTCCTGCCGACCAAGGACGGCGCGTCGGGCGCGCGCAATGCCGTCACCTGCGGCTCGATCGAAGAGAAGATGGGAATCCATGGCAATTCCACGTGCGTGATGAATTACGACGGCGCGACCGGCTGGCTGGTCGGCGAGGAGAACCGCGGCCTCAACGCCATGTTCACGATGATGAACGAGGCGCGGCTCGCCGTGGGCGTGCAGGGGCTCGCGCTCTCCGAGGTCGCCTATCAGAACGCCGCCGGCTATGCCAAGGAGCGGCTCGCCGGCCGCGCCTTGACCGGCGCCAAGTTCGAGGACAAGCCGGCTGATCCAATCATCGTGCATCCCGACGTGCGCCGCATGCTGATGAGCATGCGCGCCTTCAACGAGGCGGCGCGGGCGCTGGTGTTGTGGACCGCGCTCAGGAGCGATGTCGCCCACCGTTCCGGCGACGCCAAGGAGCGGCAGGCCGCCGACGACCATATGGGCCTGATGACGCCGGTCATCAAAGGCGTGCTCACCGATCAGGGCTTTGCCAACACAGTGATGGCGCAGCAAATCTTCGGCGGACACGGCTATATCGCCGAGCACGGCATGGAGCAGTTCGTGCGCGACGCGCGCATCGCCATGATCTACGAGGGCGCCAACGGCATTCAGGCGCTCGATCTCGTCGGCCGCAAATTACCGAGAGACGGCGGCCGCGCCCTGCAGGCGTTCTTCGCCGAGGTTTCGGCGTATATCAAAGAGCACGGCAGCGATGCGACGCTGGCGCCTTATGTAAAGCCGCTCACTCAGGCGCTCGGCGAGCTGCAACAGGCGACGATGTGGTTCGTGCAGAACGCGCTGGGCAATCCGGACAATGCCGGCGCCGGCTCGACCGATTACATGCACCTGTTCGGCCTGGTCGCGCTCGGCTATATGTGGTGCCGCATCGCGGAAGCAGCGAAGGCGAGGGTGGCGGCCGGTGGGGATGGCACGGTGGAGCGCACGAACGCAAGACTTGCGACCGGCCGTTTCTTCGCCGAGCGTCTGCTGCCCGCCGCGACCTTGCACCTCGCGCGGATCAAAGCCGGGGCGGCAAGCACCATGGCATTGCCGGCGGAGGCGTTTTAGGGGGCGCACAGCTTGTGGCGGGTCGGCCCGCCGAGAACGGCTGTCGCGGGCCGCGCAGGCATGTTTTTGCCGGCGGCGATGGCGCGGCGCCAGTGGAACAACGACCTGATGACGCAGTTGAGGGCGCCCGGTCCCGTCGCCAAGGTCCAGGACTCGCTGTAAGGCAATCGGTGCACGGCGGCAGCGTCGTTTTCGTGTTCCGCCGTGCATCATCCCGCGCAATCGCCGAATCGCCGGGCTGCAATTCTCCGGGAGCCGAGTTATATGAAGGAACGTCCGTTTCGCGGACGGTCCAGCCACTTTCTCCCAGGCGGGGGAACGCGGCGTATCCGGCGAGGAGAGCCATGCCCGACGCCTTCATCTACGATCACGTGCGCACGCCGCGCGGCCGCGGCAAAGCCGACGGCGCCCTGCACGAAGTCACCGCGCTCAATCTCGCCAGCCAGGCGCTTGGCGCCATCAAGAGCCGCAACGATCTCGATCCGGCTCTGGTCGATGACGTGGTGATGGGCGTGGTCGACCCGGTCGGCGAGGCCGCCGCCGATATCGCCCGCACCGCCGCTTTGGTTGCGGGCTATGGCGACCAGGTGCCGGGCGTGCAGATCAACCGCTTCTGCGCCTCCGGCCTCGACGCCATCAATTTCGCTTCGGCGCAGATCATGGCCGGGCAGCAGGACATGGCGGTCGGGGGCGGCGTCGAGTCGATGAGCCGGGTGGGAATCGGCTCCTCGGGCGGCGCCTGGGCGGTCGATCCCTCGATTGCCGTCGCCCATTATTTCCTGCCGCAAGGCATTTCCGCCGACCTTATCGCCACCAAATACGGCTTTTCCCGCGATGAGGTCGACGCCTTTGCGGTCGAGAGCCAGAAGCGCGCCGCGCGGGCGTGGGAGGAGGGCCGCTTCGGCCGCTCGGTGATGGCGGTCAAGGACGTAAACGGCCTCACCATCCTCGCCAAAGACGAGCACATGCGGCCGGAAACGACCATGCAGTCGCTCGCCGCGCTCAAACCCTCCTTCGTGCAGATGGGGGAAATGGGCGGCTTCGACGCCGTCGCCATCCAGGCGCATCCCGACGTCGAATATGTCAACCATGTCCATCACGCCGGCAACTCCTCCGGCATCGTCGACGGCGCCGCCGCGGTCCTTCTCGGCAACAAGGAAGCCGGCCAACGGGCCGGGCTGAAACCGCGCGCGCGCGTGCGCGCCTTCGCCAATATCGGCTCGGAGCCGGCGCTGATGCTGACCGGGCCGATCGACGTGACCAAGAAGGTGCTGAAGCGGGCCGGTATGACGCTCGCCGATATCGACCTCATCGAGATCAACGAGGCATTTGCCTCGGTCGTTTTGCGTTATCTCCAGGCCTTCGATCTCGATCGCGACAAGGTCAACGTCAATGGCGGCGCCATTGCGCTCGGCCACCCGCTCGGCGCCACCGGCGCGATGATCCTCGGCACGGCGCTCGACGAGATCGAGCGGCGCGGCCTGTCGACCGCGCTGGTGACGCTCTGCATCGGCGCCGGCATGGGCACCGCCACCATCATCGAACGGGTGTGAGTCTCCCTCGCCCCGCTTGCGGGGTGGCGGTCGCGACAGAGTACGATGGAGTGGGCCGTCGATCGCAACGGCGACAAGCAGTTCCGAGGCGATCGACGGCTTTTCACGCGCTCGGCGAGTGGTCCAGCGAAATCTGCCAAAGTAGTGTCTGCCATATGCCCAAAATCGACATTGCGAGCCTTCCCGTCGATACCCGCACCAACTACCCGGCACCGTTCGATCGCATGGTCGCCGGGCGTTCGCGCAAACGGCTCGGCAACGCGGCCGGCCTCGACCAGTTCGGCGTCAATCTGACGACGCTCAAACCCGGCTCCGCTTCCTCGCAGCGGCACTGGCACGAGAAAGAGGACGAGTTCATTTATATGCTCGACGGCGAGCTCGTTCTGATCGAGGACGATGGTGAAACCGTGCTCAGGCCGGGCGACGCCGCGGCTTTCAAGGCAAACAACCGCAACGGACACCACCTTGTCAACAAATCGAATCGCGACGCGGTCTTTCTTGAAATCGGCACGCGCTGGAAAGACGAGCGCGCCCACTACAGCGATGTCGACATGACGTTTGTGCGCGATGACAATGGCATCCGCTACACCCACAAGGACGGCAAGCCTTATCCGAAATAGTTCTTCCTCTGCCTGCTGGCGAGGCGAAACAAGATTTGCGAGGAGCCGCGCATGACCTTCCAGAACTTCACCCTCGATACCGACGCCGATGGCATTGCCATGGTGACCTGGGATATGCCCGGGCGCTCGATGAACGTCATCGACCTCGCCGTCATGGCCGAGCTTTCGGCCATTGTCGAAGCGGTCGCGTCCGACGCCGCCATCAAGGGCGCCGTCATCACGTCCGGCAAGGACACCTTTTGCGGCGGCGCGGACCTCGCCATGCTGGAGACGCTGAGCCGCACCTTCGCCGAACTGGTGAAATCGGCGGGCGAGGAGGCCGCCAACGCGCGCCTGTTCGAGCAGAGCCGGAAGTTCTCGCTGCTTGCCCGCCGCATCGAGACCTGCGGCAAGCCGTGGGTCGCCGCGCTCAACGGCACGGCCATGGGCGGCGGATTCGAGCTTGCGCTCGCCTGTCATCATCGCATCGCCGCCGACAACGACAAGACGCGGCTCGGCCTTCCCGAGATCAAGGTCGGACTTTTTCCCGGCGGCGGCGGCACCCAGCGCATTGCGCGCATGCTGCCGCCGGCCGATGCGCTGCAATTTCTGCTCAAGGGCGACCAGCTCCGCGTCAATCGGGCCAAGGCGATGAAGCTTGTCGATACGGTGGTACCCGCGGGCGAGCTGGTGGGCAGCGCCAAGGATTGGATCAGATCAGGCGGCAAAGCCAAGGCGCCGTGGGACGTCGATGGCTTCAAATTGCCGGGCGGGTCGGTCTATTCCAAGGCCGGCATGATGGTATTCCCGCCGGCGAACGCGCTTTATCGGCGCGAGACCTCCGACAATTATCCCGCCGCGCGCGCCGTTCTTCAGGTCGTCTACGAGGGCCTCCAACTGCCGATGGACCAGGCATTGCGGGTCGAGTCCCGCTATTTCGCCAAGATCCTGCGCTCACCGGAAGCGGCGGCGATGATCCGCTCGCTGTTCGTCTCCCTGCAGGAGTTGAACAAAGGCGCCCGCCGGCCGGCTGCGGTGCCGGCGAAGAAGATCAAGAAGATCGGCATCCTCGGCGCCGGCTTTATGGGCGCCGGCATCGCCTATGTCAGCGCCGCGGCCGGCATCGATGTCGTGCTCATCGACCGCGACCGGGAAACCGCCGACAAGGGCAAGGCGCATTCGCACAAGCTGATGACCGACCAGGTCAACAAAGGCCGCACCACCGCCGCCGACCGCGAGGCGCTGCTCGCGCGCATCGCGCCGACGCCCGATTTTGCCGCGCTTAACGGCTGCGATCTTATCATCGAGGCGGTGTTCGAAGACCGCAAGATCAAGGAAGACGTGATCGCCAAGGCGCAGCAGGTCATCGGGGGCGACACGACCTTCGGCTCCAACACCTCGACCTTGCCGATCACGTCGCTGGCGAAAACATTCAAGGATCAGCCGCGCTTCATCGGCATCCACTTCTTCTCGCCGGTCGAGCGCATGATGCTGGTCGAGGTCATCCTGGGCAAGGAGACCGGCGATGCGGCGCTCGCCGCCGCGCTCGACTATGTGCGCGCCATCCGCAAGACGCCGATCGTCGTCAACGATTCACGCGGCTTCTACACCTCGCGCGTGGTCGGTACCTACATCCGCGAAGGCCATTTGATGCTGACCGAAGGCGTGCCGGCGGCGATGATCGAGAACGTCGGGCGCATGGCCGGCATGCCGGTGGGCCCGCTGTCGCTCAACGACGAGGTTGCGGTCGACCTCGCCTGGAAGATCCTGAAGGCGACCGAGGCCGATCTCGGGCCGCAGGCGATCGATCGGCGGCAAACGGCGCTGCTCCGGGAGATGGTGGAAAAGCGCGGGCGCTACGGCCGCAAGAACGGCAAAGGTTTTTACGACTACCCGCAGAGCGGGCCGAAGCGCCTGTGGCCGGGTCTCGCCGACCTGCAGGCGACCAGGCTCGATCCCGACTTGATCGACATCGGCGAACTGAAACACCGCTTGCTGGCGATCCAGGCGCTCGAATCCGCCCGCTGCATCGAGGAAGGCGTAGTCACCGACGTGCGCGAAGCCGATGTCGGCTCGATCCTCGGCTTCGGCTTTGCGCCGTTCACCGGCGGCACCATCTCCTATATCGACGGCATGGGCACCAAAACCTTCGTCGATCTGTGCCGCGGCCTTGCCGAGCGCTGCGGCGAACGCTTCAAGCCGTCGCCGCTTCTGCTCGACATGGCGAAAAAGGGCGAAACCTTCTATCGCCGCTTCCCGCCGGGAAAACGCAAGGCGGTGGCATAAACCTAAATCCGGCAGTTGGAGGACCTCATTGCGCGGAAGCCTTTGACTTTGTAAGTAAATAAGCCACCTTAGAGGTCTCCAAATTGGAACCGCTCCGCACTTGTTCGATTTTCCTAATTTGCCTGAAATTCCAAGAGGTTTGCGAGCACTTTTAGGGCCGCAACTCACGGATTTAGGATAAACTATCCTCCAAGCCGGCGACAACTAGCTAGTCTTACTGTGTCACAAAGTTCGGCGGCGCATTCGTCTTGCGATTGGCACTGCGCAGCACGGACATCGCGGCAGTCTGCGCACGAGAGCGGCGATCAGTCGCCGGCGAACGGTGGCGATCGAGTTCGGCATGTGCCGTTCGGGACGCAAGGGCGGAGCCTCTGGGTCGGTAACCGTCGGATGGCGCAAATGGCGGGACTCGCGCCAGCAGGCGCCCAAAGCTTCCTTGCGACGCACGCCGGTCAGGATCACAAATTTGAGTGCCCGATCTTCGACGCCGTCGCCCAGCGACGCCATGAAGGCTGGAACGTCCTTTGCCGCCATGGCCGCGTGGGGCTTCACCTCGGCAATCTTCTTGGAAAGCAACTCGCGAAGCCGCGCCCAGGTAGCAGGGGTTCGGCTCCACTTGCTTCGCGGTCAGAATGACCTCAACGAGCCGGCGCACCCGGCTTCCCCGATTATTGCCGGGGCCGTTCCAGATCGGCCGCAACGCCTCGGCAATTTGCTCGCTCGTGATCCGGTTCACCGGCACCTCGGCAAGCGCGCCGGCGTGCATCCGCACCAGTGCGTTTAATCCGGCCCGATGGCGCTCGCTCCATTCATCGGCATGGTTTGCAAGGTACGCCCCTCAGCGGCCACCGCAAACTTATTACCCCGTGGCTTAAACGGGCGCGCGCCGGGCCATCCACACCCTGACGCAGCGCGACGGCGAAGTTTTCGTGCGCCCGCCTTGCCTGCGCTAACGAGACCCGGCTCGCCGAGCCGAGCTCTTTGCTGCGGACGACGTTGCCGTCGCGAAACTGGTAGACCCAAAATCCCTTGCCGTTTTTGACGACGAGGTAGAGGTTATGGCCGTCGGCGATCTTCCGATTGACGCCGCGCTTGATGGCGTTGGAAACTTGCTCGGGACGAAGCATCGCGGGACTCTGGTTACACACTTGGTTCCACACATTTGGTGTCCCAACGTGTCCCACACAGGCCCGCGCTGCGCAAGAGGTAAAAGTCTAGGAAATACCCATAACATCGGCACATAGGCCCGCTATGTCCCGTGTTGGCCCACGATGCAATTAGCAGCAGGAGCGACGCTTCGCGCCGAGCGCCTCAAGGGTGACGGATAACAAACCTACCGCGCGCCGTTGCGGATCATGTAGCCGGCGCCGCGCACGGTGTGCAGAAGCGG
>JAKAPE010000036.1 GCA_021811945.1 Pseudomonadota bacterium
ATTCCAAGAGGTTTGCGAGCACTTTTAGGGCCGCAACTCACGGATTTAGGATGAATCCTATCCATATGCTCGGTTTCACCAAATCGATGAACTAGTATCCGGAATCCACAACCACGAACGCCGGGATTATGGATTCCGTTCTCGCCGCTGCGCGGCGCCCCGGAATGACTGTGCTTGCTCGCTTCATACCTTTCATCTCACGGCGGACATTATCGGCGAGCAGCATCCGCTCTTGTCAATGACGGCCCTTCGGGCCGCCGCCGCAGGCGGCCGCAGCGCGATCATTGACGAGAGCGGGCCGCTCGCCAAACTTGCGGCCGCAGGATGAAGGGCGAGACGCGACCATAAGCGGCTCGATCCCAGCACAAAAAACTTCACACATTTGCGCCGACCTCAGCGCCGCTGCGTCATCGGCAACGCCGCGGCCCTGCGACGACGACGACCCGGTCGTCCTCCCCGTCACCTGGAAATCACGGACATCATTCCTAATCAGATTACGCGCCACACTCCGGCGCACTTGGCGCCACAAACGCGCTCACAGCCAACGCCCGCACATGCGGGCGCAGCGGAATCCGATGGGCAGAACTCGGCTACTGATTAAGAATTAGGAACGGGAATCCAGCGACAGCCCGATGCTGAACGCCTTTTGCCGGGTGGCGCCTTCCGATCTTTTCAGCCTCTTGGCTATTCTGGCCGCCGGGGTTTTCTTGCGAGCCAGCGTCTTCAGCTCACGGACTTCGGTTGAGGTCCACGAACGCCGCTTCTTTGCTTTCTTAGGCATAATACCTCCAGTTCAAGAAAGACAGCTTGTATCCCTTAATGGGAAGCGGAAGAAAACACAACAGATTAGATTGCGATTACCACGATTGCGGTCACGCTAGAGATGCCGCACCGCGCACACCCAACTAGGAACTCCGTACCAGATTTGCCACCTCAGAGCCGCGCGAGGCCATCGCATTACGGCAGAGCTATGGCAGGCAAGTTAATAAACAGTTTTGTTAGGTTCTACTTAGCAACATATTGCACCGGAAGCAAACACAACTTGGGCGATGCACCAAGCTGGTTGTTGATAGAATCGCAAAGGGCCGGTGCCGCATTGGCATCCCGCAAAGGTCTGCCGAGCAAAGAGAACCGGCACCGCGGCGTCCCGCTTGCGTCGCCGGTATCGGGCAACATCGTCGGCCGAAACCCTGCGGCAATTCGTTCGGTCGGACGCCGGCCGACCGATGGCCGAGGCGCGGCAAGGAACAAACAGCGGCACGGGAATGCGGCAGGAGCGGATCGAGTCATGCGCTGGGTTCACCAGGCTTGACCCGCGCATCCATACCGGCAGGCCGCCGTCGAGGCCCGGCCGCAAGGCCGCGAAAGTTCGATTCCAGGATGGATTGCTGGGTCAAGCGGTCAAGCCCGGCAATGACGGCTTCGGGAATGATTCCACCTCACTGAAACATGCTCTAAGCGCAGGTGGCGCCGGGAGCGCCAGTCGAACCACGCTCAAAGTTCGCTCAAAGTGGCCAAGGTCGTGGCAGTCCCCCGGGCCGTACGGACTCCGCCGTAGGGACGAAGGCGGACGCCGGTTCCGTCGGCACAGGTCGGCTTCGCTTGGCCTGCTCGGGGCTTGCGGGCGACCGACATCAGACCTAATTTCTTGCGTAGAGGATTGCCGAAGACGGGAAGCGGTCATGGAAGAGCTCAAGCTTGTCGCCCTCGACGATGACGATATCGGAGTGATCTCAGCGCACGTGCAGGACGCCCTCGTCAGGGTCGGCGACATCTTGTGGCAGCCGCGCGACCATCGATTTGTGATGGCGCTCAAACGCTTCGACTGGACGAACGTCGTCGATGCCAAAGACGGCGAGGCGCCTGATTATCGGCGCTGTCGGACGGCGTTGCGGTTCGACCGGGTGCTGGCGTGTAAATGCCGCGACCTCGACCAGTCGAACAAGGAGGCCATGCTCAATCTCCTCGCGGTCGAATTCGTCGCGGGCGATGCTCCTTCGGGCACGGTAACGCTGACCTTTTCCGGCGGCGGCGTCATCCGTCTCAACGTCGAATGCCTGGAGGCGGAGCTCGCCGATCTCGGCGAGGTCTATGCTGCCTGGCGCTGCCCGCATCACTTCGGCGTCGATTCGACGACGGCGTAGGGGGAATTTGGCGCCGTGAGTGTGCGAACGTTTGCCGGCCAAACATCAGGCGGCAGAGCGGCACGGGTCTTTCCCCGCGGTCAGAGTCCGAAATAGCTCGTTCTGACCTGGTCGCTTTGCAGCAGTTCCGGTGCCGGGCCTTTCGCCGCGACGGCGCCGTTTTCAAGCACATAGGCATAGTCGGCAATTTCGAGGCTCAAATGCACATCCTGCTCGACCAGGCACACGGCAACGCCGCTTTTGGCGATTGCAACAATCGCGTCGAACACATGACTGACGACGGCCGGTGCCAAGCCGAGACTCGGCTCGTCGAGCAAGAGCAGGCGCGGTGCCGACATCAGCGCGCGCGCGATCGCCAGCATTTGCTGCTCGCCGCCCGAAAGGGCGCCGGCGAGCGTGCGGCGACGCTCGTAGAGCTGCGGGAACAGCACGTACATCTGCGCCATGCGCGCGGTGAGGCCGCTGCGGGCGCGCACGCAGTAAGCGCCGATACGCAATGTTTCCTCGACGGAGAACTCGGGAAACACCAGACGCCCTTCGGGCACCAGGGCGAGACCGGCCGCGACGCGCTCGCTCGCCGGCGCTTTGCTGAGGTCACGCCCGTCGAAATCGATGCGTCCGGAGCGCACCGGCAGCAATCCGGCGACCACCCGCATCGTCGTGGTCTTGCCGGAGCCGTTGCTGCCGATCACTGCCGTGATTTTCCCGCCCGCCACCGTGAAATTCAGATCGCGAAGTACCGCGACCTCGCCGTACCCCGCACAGAGATGGCTCACTTCGAGAAGGGCGCTCACAGCTTCCTCGTGCCAAGATAGGCGTCGATCACGCGTTGATCGACCACGACCTCGGCCGGCGAGCCTTCCGCAATTTTTGCGCCGTGGTGCAGCACGATGATGCGCTGGCAAAGCTGCGTCAACGCCCGCATGACGTGCTCGATTACGACCAGGGTGAGGCGGCGGCGGCGATGCAGCGCCCGGATCATGTCGAGGGCCTCGGCAACTTCGCTTGCCGTCAAACCGGCGAGAACCTCGTCAAGCAGCAACAGCCGCGGGCCGGCGGCGACGGCGCGGGCGACTTCCAGCCGCTTGCGCCCGGCGAGCGTAAGCGTTTCGGCCGGCCGCGTCGCATCCGCCGCAAGTCCGACCTCGGCGAGAATCTCTCTCGCGCGCGCCTCGGCGGCGCCGCGTGAACGCTCGCGCAGGCGGCCGTAGAGCGCCGCGATCACAAGGTTGTCGATCACCGTTAACCCGGCAAACGGCCGCACGATCTGAAATGTGCGGGCGATGCCGAGCCGCGCCACGGCATACGCGGGCTTGCCGTCGATGCGCTTGCCGTCGAACCAGATTCGGCCTTCGCTCGGACGCTGGGTGCCGGCGATCAGGCTGAAGGCGGTGGTCTTTCCCGCCCCGTTGGCTCCCATCAACCCCACGATCTCGCCGGGGCCGACGGCGAAGCTCAAGCCCCGCAAGGCCGCAACCCCGCCATAGGACTTGCCCACATCCTCGAGCCGCAGGAGGGTCATGGCTCGATGACCACAGCTCGATGGTCGCGACTTGAGGGGCCAGGCTTGGGCGCGCGAAGGAAGCGCCCGGCACGTCCGACCAGACCCTCAGGCACGAACAACACGAAGGCGACGAGCAAGACGCCCAGGATAATCATGTAGACTTCCGGGGCCCGGGTCCATAAAAGCTCCGAAAGCAATACAAGAAACAACGAGCCGAGCAGCGGGCCGGCCACCGTGTCGCTGCCGCCCAGTATGGCGACGGTGACGATGGTGAACGACGTGGTCGGGCTGAAAGCCTGCATCGGCTCGAAATAAGTCGAGCGCAGGATCATCAGGCCGCCGACCATGCCCGGTATGAACGCCGACATGGCGAAAGCCGAGAGCTTCACCGCCGTCGCGTTGATGCCGACCGCCTCAGCCGCAACCTCGTCTTCGCGAATCGCCAGAAGCCCCGCGCCGAGGCGCGCCGATCTGACGATCTGCAGCACCGCCATGCTCAGCACTGCGAGCGCCAGCATGGCCTCGAACAGGACGGTCAGGCTCGGCGTGCCGATCAACAGCCGGCCGTTGCGGCCCAGCGCCGCTTCCGTACTGATCACGGCGTATTTGATGAATTCCGAGATGCCGAGGGTCAGGATGACGAAATAGGGACCGCGCACCCTTAGACAGGGCCAGCCGAGGAGCAGCGCCAGCGCCGCAGCGGTGAGCCCGCCGAGAGGAACGCTGAACCACAACGGCAGGACCTGCCACAGAAGCACGGTCACATAGGCACCCACGCCGTAGAACACCGCATGCCCGAGCGACACGTAACCGGAGAGACCGGAGAACATCGCCCAGCTTTCCGCGAGCGCGATCCACATCATCAGGTCGAGGGCGACGCCAAGCGAATAGGTTCCCAGCGCCAGCGGCAGCGCCGCGGCGAGCGCAGTCGCCGCCACTAGGACGAGGCCTGTCTGCCACCCTTGCCGCGTCATCGCGCCGCGATCGAGCGCCCGAGCAGGCCCTGCGGGCGCAGCAACAGAGCCGCGATAAAAACACCATAGACGAGAATGGAACGGAAGCTCGGAGAAATCAGCGCGGCGCCATAGACCTCGACCGCGGCCAGCATCAGCGCGCCGAGAATGCTGCCCAACAGGTTTCCGAGCCCGCCAAGGATGATGATGACGAACGCGGAGACCGTGAAAGGAAAGCCCATGAAGGGCGAAATCTGCGCAGTCATGCTGACGAGCGTGCCGGCGAGCGCCGCCAGCCCGAAACCAAGCGCGAAGACCTGGATGTTGATCCGATCGACGTCGATGCCGACGAGCGCCGCGGCCTCCCTCTGCTGAATGATGGCGCGCATGGCCATGCCGGAGCGCGCATAACGAAAGAACAGCGCGCAGGCGACGCAGGCGACGGTGGCGATTGCCAGCGCGAGGAGGCGGTTCTCCTCGATGCGCACGCTGCCGATCGTCAAGACCCCGTCCATGTAGGAGAAGCCCCGCTGGTCCGCGGTGAAGGCTACCGCCATGACATTCTGAATCACAACTGAGACGCCGAAGAACACCAAGAGCGAATTGGCCTCGACGCGCGCAAGCATGCGGGTGGAACGAAAAAGCCGGCGGATAATCGTCGCATAGAGAAGCACGCCCAACAGCGCGCCGGCGGCAACGGCGAAAACAGCCGAGATGAGCGGACTAATGCCCCAGCGCGCGAATCCCCAATAGGCGATATAGCCGCCGAGCATGACCAGTTCCCCGTGCGCCACATTGAGGAGACGCATGGCGCCGTACACGAGGTTCAGCCCGATGGCGATCAACGCATAGAACGCGGCCAGCACGAGAGCCGCGGCCAGAAGCTGGGGCGACAAGATCAGGCTCACGTCCGCCACCTCTTCCACGATTCGGACCCTTCCGCGCCGCCTGCGGGACGAACCCGCCCCCGCCGCCGGCGCAGCGGCTGCGCTTCTTTGTCGAACCAGATTGAGGTCAAGCGCAGCCGCAAGCAAGCATACAGCCGCGCGTCACTTGGTCCATTCCGGCTTTGGCTCGAACCGCGCGGTGGCGTCGGAGCCCGGCCAGACGATCTGCGGCCGCCCTTTCTGGAACTGCAGGAACATCGTCGGCGTGATGACATTCTCGACGCCCTTGAACTTCACCGGGCCGTCGATGGTGTCGAAGGTCTCGGTCGAGATCGCGTGGCGGATCTTCGCCTTGTCGAGCCCCGCGGTCTTCACCGCCTGCTGCAGAACCTCGATCGACATCCACGCCAGGGCGGAATCGAGATAATCCGGCGGTTCGCCGTACTTCTTCATGTAGGCGTTGTAGAACGCCTTGGCTTTCGGCCACTTGGGCTGGTTGGGTACCCAGTGTCCCATGGTGACGATGCCGTCGAGGTTGGCGCCGAACATTTTCGTGAATAGATAGTCCGTCGGGCCAACCAGCACCAACTGGAACGGCGACTTGATGTCGAGTTGGCGCGCCTCCTTGATGAAGATGATCGAATCCGGCGGATAGGACAGCGACAGCACCGCATCGGGCGCCGCCGCCTTGATCTTGGTGAGCGTCGCCGTCATGTCTTTGACGTCGGGCGCGTAGTCGTCGTTTACCACGACCTTGAGGCCGGCCGAGGCCATATCCGGCATCAGGAATTTCTTGACCTCGAGCGAGAACGGTAGCTGCAGCGTATTCACCGCAACCGTCTTGACGTTTTCCTTTTTCATGAACTTGACGAGTTCTGCCGCCATCCGATCGGGAATCTCGGAGGTCGTGAACCAGATATTGCCGGGTTTGATGTCGCGGATGGTGACGGAGGCCGCCGAATTGCCGACCACAGGAAACTGATACTTCTCCAGAACCCCGACGATCGCGAAGTGGAACGGCGTGCCCCACGGCGCCAGCAGCAGATCGACCTTGTCGTCGGTGATCAGCTTCTCGTAGAGCTGCGGCGCTTTGGCGAAATCCGACTGGTCGTCGTAGACGATGAATTTCACCGGCCGCTTGACGCCGCCGACGTCGAGGCCGCCCTGGGCGGCCAGTTGGTCCGCCCACAGGCGATAGGCGTTGAGCTGAGTACGGGCGGCCGGCGCGAACGGGCCGGTCATCGATATCGCGTAGCCGATCTTGACCGGCGGCGCCGCCGCTGCCGGTGTCGCGCCCGCGGCAAAAAGCGCCGCGGCGAAAGCCAGTGCCAATCTCATTGTCATCCTCCCTTTTTGGCGATGAGCCCGCCGTGGTAACCGGCCGCCCGGATGCTGCCTTCGGGGCCGCCTCACCGGCGTCGAGCTCCGACGCCCGTGCGCGGCCGCGCCGGTCAGCTACCACCCGGGCGGGCGGGACACCGTGATATGCGGCTGCACTTCCTCCTCGGTCGGCGTCCATTCGAGTCTGATGTCGCGCGTCTTGGGGTGGAGCTGGTGCGAGCCAAGGCCCTCGGCAAAGCCGGCACGGCGAAGCTTGGCGCGAAGCTCCATCGTCGTTTTTTCATCGATGCGGTAGTCGAGTGCTTCGGCATCGATCACATCGATGGCGACGCCATAAAATTCCCGCGCCGCCTCGACGGTGAGCCACTCGTCCATCACGTCATCGAGGACAAGGCGCGGGTCGCGCTCCAGCGGGTCGCCGAAGCCGCCGCCGCCCGACGAGGCGTAGAATATCCTATCACCCTTCTTCAGCTCGACGCCGGTCGCGTACATGCCGGCATTGAATTCCCTGTCGGTGCCCTTGTTGATGATGAGATTGCAGCCGCCGCCGTTGAGACCACCCGCCATGCCGAACGGCGTGAACTTCTCGCGATCGCCGTGAATGGTCATGGTGACGTCGCTGAGCACGGTCATTTCGCGCACCAACGCGAAGCCGCCGCGGTGTTGGCCGTGACCGCACGAATCCGGACGCGCCTCGTAGCGGGTGTAGAGCACCGGAAACCAACGCTCCTCGAGCTCCTGCGGAATGGTCCGCGCGTTGCAGAAGCGCATGAAGATCAGAGATTTGCCGTCCTTGAAGGTGCGCGCGTTCTCGCCGCCGACCGCATAGGTATATTGCACGAAAGGCTTCTTGGTTCGCGGATTGTAGCCGCCCATGCACAGGTTGGTCAGGCTCACCGCCGCCGGATAGACGCGCCACGGCTGCACCTTGCTCAGCGGACCGGCAAGGCAGGCGATCGTCACCGCCTCGACCTTGTCGAATGCGCCGGAGGCGTAGCCGGTGGTCGGCGCCGGCTCGACCACGTCGACGCAGGTGCCTTTTTTGGACAGGATTTCGAGATTGCGGATGATGCCGTGGTTGAGCGGAAAGAGCTGCGGGAAGCAGATCATGAAACCGAGATAATTGCCGCCGGTGAGCGTGGCGTAGCTGCACCCCCATGAGCCGCGCGGTTGCGGTCCGCTCTTCGTCCAGTCGAAGGTCAACTTGGTGCCGCGCTTGGTCATGGTGCAGTGGACGCGAATCGGCGGCTTGCCCGCCGTCATCACGTCCTGGTCGCCGAAATCCTCGAATTCCCAACTACCGTCGGGCAAGTGCGCGAGTTCGGCCAGCGTCAACCGTTCGGAATAGTTGAACTGCTCCTCGAACGCGGTGAACAGGGTGTTGACCCCATAGCGTTCGCATAGCTCATGGACGCGACGGTCGATCAACTTCGCAGCCTCGAACTGCGCCTGCAGATCAGCGCGTCGTTCGATGGCACCGCGAATGTTGATGGCGATCAGGCTGAACAGCTCCTCGTCGAGCACGTCGCCCTTGAATAGGCGGATCGGCGGAATGCGGATGCCTTCGGCGTAACAGGTGGTCGCCTCCGGATTGAAAGTTCCCGGCATCGGGCCGCCCATGTCGGCCCAATGGATGACCGTGCAGGCAAAGGCAACGACCGCGTCATCGAAGAAGATCGGGCGGATCAGCCGCGTGTCGTTGACATGCGAGCCGGTGCGGTACGGATCGGAAAAGAGAAAGGTATCGCCGCGCTGCATCGACTCCAGCGGATGGTCCTTGAGCAACTCGACCACCGAAGGCCCGAACGACGCATAATGGGCAGCGGCATCGGTGTGCCCGTGGGCGACCAGCCGGCCGTCGCGGGTCAACAGGGCATTGGAGCGGTCACGGCCCATGCCGACGACCGGGTGATAGGCTACCCGCTCGATCGTGGTCGAGGCTTCGTAGCAGGCCGCAACGAACGCATTGCGCATGACTTCGAAGGTGATGAGATCCATGCCGATGGCGCTGACATGCGTCAGCTTTTCCTTGATGCCGTATTCGGCCTCGGCGGGTTTTGCGGTCGTTGCCGCTTGCTGCTGCATGGTCCACCTACCGTTCGATCTTGATGACCAGATTGCCGTATTTATCCGGCGTGCAAAAGGTGCCCGGCGGCATCACCGTGGTGGTGTCGGGTTGTTCCACGATCGCCGGACCTTCGAACGGGATTCCGGCCGGCAGCTTGCCGCGCTCGTAGATCGCCGTTTCGACGAAACCGGAACCGCGGAACCAGACGTTGCGGCGACCCTTGCGCGCCTCGGCGAGTGCGGTCCGCGTCTTCATCTCCGGTAGGTGCGGCTTCGGAAGCTGACCGAGCGCAATGACGCGGAGATTGACAAGCTCGACCGGCGCATAGCCTGGCGGCAGGGTGTAGCCGTAAGCCGCCTTCATCGCCGCCATGAAATCCCTGGTGATGCCGTCGAGCCCGCCGATCGGTTCATCGCCGACGCGCACGGTAAAGAAACGCGACTGGCTGAAATATTTTACGTCGACATAGCGTTCCACGTCGATCTGGTCGGCGCGCATGCCTTCGCCCGCGAGCGTGTCGCGCGCCTTGGCGACCAGGGCATCGAATTCGGCATTGAGCCTCTTGTAATCGAGCTCGGCCTCGATCTTGTGCAGAGGCATCGTGAATTCATGCTTCACATCGACGCGAATGGCGCCGAAGGCGGAAGCGTAGCCCGGCAGCGGCGGCACGACGACGGTCGAAGCGCCGATCTCGCGCGCAAGGTCGCAGGCATACATGGCGCCGCCGCCGCCATAGGGCACGATGGCGAAGTCGCGCGGGTCCCAGCCGCGGCTTACCGTCTGCAGGCGCATCGCCATCATCAGGTTGGTCATCGCCACCATGTACATGTTGGCGGCCGACGTTTCGGCATCCCAGGCATGGTGCTGGCCGATCTTCTCCTCCAGAGCGCGGCGCGACAGCTTCGCATCCACCTGCATCTCGCCGCCGAGATAGTAGTTGGGGTCGATGCGTCCGAGGACGATCTGGGTATCGGTGTTCGTCGGTTCGGTGCCGCCGGCGCCGTAGCAGGCCGGGCCGGGCACTGCGCCCATGCTCTGCGGCCCAACATTGAGGATGCCGCCCTTGTCGACCCATCCGATCGAGCCGCCGCCGGCACCGATATAAACGGTATCGACGGACGGCAGGCAGCACGGCACGTTCCAGAGAATTTTCCACTCGTGGGTGATCGCCGGCTTGCCGCGATAGATGATCGAGACATTGTTGGTGGTGCCGCCGGTCTCGAACGCGATGACGTTGTCAAATCCCGCCAACGAGCCGATGTAGCCGGCAAGGCCGACGGCGCCCGAGACCGGCGAGGAATGAAAGGTGCGCGCCGGCAGTTTCAGCGCCTCGTCCATGCCGATGACCCCCCCGCCGGAGGTCGTCACCAGGATGGCGCCGTCATAGCCCCAGTCGCTCTTGAGCCGGTCCGCCAGCCCCTTGAGATAGTTCTTCAGGATCGGGGAGACATAGGCATTGAGCACCGTCGTGCAGGTGCGTTCGAATTCGAGCATCTGCGGCAGCACTTCGTGCGAGAGCGTGATATCGATCGCCGGCAGCTCCTGCCGCAGAATTTCCCGGGTGCGCAGCTCGTGCACCGGGTTCATGAAGGAATCCATGTAGACGACGGCAACCGATTCAATGCCGCGTTTCCTGATCATGCGCGCGACGCGCGCGACGTCGGCTTCCGCGAGCGGCGTGACGATCTCGCCGTAGGGACTGACGCGCTCGCGCACCGCCAGCACGTTGCGCCGCGGCACGATCAGTTCCGGCGGGTCCCAATCGAGCTCGAAGGCGGAAATCCGCTCCGCCCGGCCGCCGCCGAGCACGTCGCGAAAGCCTTCCGTCGTTATCAACGCGGTCTTGACGCCCTTGCGTTCCAGAATGGCGTTGGTCGACACCGTGGCGCCGTGGCGAAACGACAGGGTTTCCTCGCCGCGCAAGCCGGCCCGCGCCAGTCCGTTGATGACGCCGTCAAAATAGGTCGGCGGCGTCGAGGGCACCTTGCCGATGCGCTGCTCGCCGGTTTCAAGATTGACGCCGATGACGTCGGTGAAAGTGCCGCCAATATCGGTGCCGACGACCCAGACGCGTCTGTCGTTCATCTTCGGGTTTCCGCCCAATGCCGGGTCTACCGCCCGTCCAAAACTGAACCCTATTCGTTTTTCAGGCAGAGTCAATCATTGAGACGTTCGCCGCCAGGAGTGCCGGCGATCACTTTTGCTCACTGGCCAACATCGCTTCCAGCACCCGCTCCGAAGTCAACGGCAGCCGGCGAAGGCGGACGCCGACCGCCGCGTTGACGGCATTGGCGATTGCCGCGGCGACGCCGTTGATGCCGATCTCGCCGACGCTCTTGGCCCCGAAGGGTCCGCCGGGATCGTTGGATTCCACGATGATCGCGTAGAGTTCCGACGGCGCCTCGATGAAGGTCGGAATTTTGTAATCCATAAGGGTCGGGTTGGCGATCTGGGGGCCGTTCCACACCATCTCTTCGAACAGCGCGAAGCCGAGGCCCTGAACGAAGGCGCCTTCGATCTGGCCTTCGACCATTTGCGGATTGATCGCGCGGCCGACATCGCAGGCCGACCAGGCGCGCTCGACCCGCGATTTGCCGGTGGTCTCGTCGATCTCGACATCGACCACGATGGCGTTGAAAACGAAAGCGCCGATCTGAGGAAACGGCAGGCCGACGACGCTGGCGCGCTTGGGGTCAACGGTTTTCTGATCGAAGACCCAGCTATGGCTGCCGATGATCGGCCCGCCGGCCGCCCAGTGCGCCCGCCCGGAAACGGCGGCAAAACCGACGCGGCGATGCGGGATGCCTTTGACCGCGACAAAGCCGCCAGGGACGAGCTCGAGGTCTTGCGCCGAGCATTCGAGAATTTCCGCGGCGTGTTCCTTGATCTTGCGCTCGACCTCGGCCGCAGCGCCCAGCACCGAGATTCCGGTCATATAGGTCACGCGGCTTGCCGTGGTGCCCCAGTTGTACGGCGAGCCGTCGGTATCGGGACTGGCGATGCTCACGCGATCGAGGGGAACGCGCAGCGCCTCGGCGCAAAGCTGGCTGAGCACCGTGTTGGAACCCTGACCGATATCGACGGCGCCGGTGTTGAGCAGGACGCTGCCGTCCTCGAGCAGGCGGATGATGGCGCCGGTCGAGAGCAGCCCGCTGATATGGGCGCTGCACGCCATGCCGAGTGCGCGGCGGCTTCCCGCGCTGCCCGCGCGATGCCGCCCGCCGTTCCATCCGGACGCCGTGCGCACCCGCTCGATGCATTCGTTCAAGCCGCAGGAGGCGATGGGTTGGCCGCCGAGCCAGCGGTCGCCTTGGCGCTTGAGGTTCTTGAGGCGCAATTCGATGGGGTCGATGGCGAGCGCATCGGCGATCTCGTCGAGCTGCGTTTCGGTCGCGAAGGTGATCTGCGGCACGCCGAAGCCGCGAAAGGCGCCGAACCGCATCTTGTTGGTGTAGGCGAGCCGGCCGTGACAATGGGCATGCGGAATGCGATAGGGACCGCAACTCATCAATAGCGCATAGCCGAGCACGCCCGGACTGTCGTCGGCGAACGCCCCGCCGTCGAGGAGCACCTCGACCTCGCGGGCGACCAGCGTTCCGTCGCGCTTGACGCCGGTCTTGACGCGGATGTCGAAGGGATGGCGCGCGCGCACCATCTCAAAATCCTGCTCGCGCGAGAGGACGAGCTTTACCGGACGCCGGGCTTTCATGGCCAGCAGTACCGCGAGCGGCTGGACGTGCGGCTCCATTTTGTTGCCGAAGCCGGCGCCAATCCGCGGCGTCAGGCAGCGCAGCCGCGACATCGGCAGACCCAGCGATTCGCAGACATTGGCCTGGACGCGGAACACCGACTGGTTGGCCGACCACAGGGTGATGCGCCCGTTGGCGTCGATCTCGGCGAGCGCGCCGCACGGTTCGAGCGAGACGTGGGCCTGCGCCTGCGTCAGATAATGCGCCTCGAATATCAGATCACTGTCGCGCCAGCCCTGCTCGATATCGCCTTCGCGGAAGCTGGTGCGCGAGCAGAGATTGCCGGCGCTGCCGGTGTCGAATACTTTGATGTAGTTGGCCAACTCCTCGTGGATGACGGCGGCATCGGGCTTGAGCGCCGCGTGCGGTGAGAGCGCCGCCGGCAATTCCTCGTAGACGACGTTGATGGCGGCTGCGGCTTCGCGGGCGACGGCTTCGCTGTCCGCGGCGATGGCGGCGACTGCCTCGCCGACGTAGCGCACCTTGCCTTTCGCCAGCGCATGTTCGTCCTTGATGAAGGCGCCCATGCGCCAGTTCGTCTGCACATCGTCCCCGGTAACGACGGCGCGCACGCCGGCGATCGCCAGGGCTCGCGACACGTCGTAGCTCAGGATGCGCGCATGCGCATGCGGGCTTTGCAGCACCGCGCCGTAGAGCATGCCGGGGCGATTGAGGTCGGCGATAAATCGGGCGCTGCCGTCGACTTTTTCCGCCGCCTCAAGCTGCGGCGCCGCCAGGCCGACCACGCCGACAACAGACTGGGTCACGCCACGGCCTCATCCGCCAATGCGTGGGCGGCACGCAGCACCGCCTCCACGATCTTCTTGTATCCGGTGCAGCGGCAGAGATTGCCCGACAGCGCGCGGCGAACGTCGGCCTCCGAAGGAAGCCGGCTGTCCGCGAGCAAGGCGAACGCCGCGACCAGCATGCCCGGCGTGCAGAACCCGCACTGGAATGCCGCCGCCGCGACGAACGCCTGCTGCAGCGCCCGCATGACCGGCCGGTCGCCGAGACCCTCGATCGTTTCGATGCGTCGGTCCTGGCAATCGCCGGCGAGCGAGAGGCACGCGCGCACCGGCCGGCCGTCGACCAGCACCGTGCACGCCCCGCAGACGCCCTGATTGCAGCCCCGCTTGGCGCCGGTCAGCAGCAATTGATCGCGAATGACCGTGAGCAATGTATCGCCGCCCAACGCGGTCGTGTGCCGCGCGGCGCCGTTGACGTTGAGGACGATCGGGGCGATTTCGCTCATGCGACGCTCCGTGATGCCGCCATGCAATCGTTGAGCGCGCGCGCCAGCATGCGCGGAATGAGGAGCCGGCGGTAGTCCGCCGTAGCGCGAACATCGTCCACCGGATTCGCCAGCGCAGTCAGCAGATCGCCGGCGTGCGCCAGCGCCGAGGCGGACAGGTCGGACGACACAATGCCGTCAGCTTCGGCGGACGCGAGCGGAACAGGCCCGCAGCCGCCGACAGCCACGTGTGCCTCGCCGTCGCGGGCGAGGGAAACCGCGACCGAAACGATGGCGAAGTCGCCGGAGACGCGGGCATGTTTAAGATAAAGACCAACGCCCGGTTTCGGCTTGGGAAGATGAACGGCGATCACGATTTCGCCGGGCGTGAGAACGGTCGCATACCAATCGACGAAGAATTCGCGGATGGGAACGCGGCGTCGTGCGGCAGCCGATGCGAGCTCGACGACGGCGCCGGCCGCGGCCAGCGCCGGCGGAAAATCGAGGCCGGGATCGGCGTGGGCGATGGCGCCGCCGATGGTGCCCATATTGCGCACTGCCATGCCGGCAATCTGCGCCGCCGCATGGGGGAGCACGGCCGCGGTCCCGCACAGCCGCGGATCGGCGGCGATCTCGTTGTGCCGCGTCGCGGCGCCGATGATGACGCCGCCGTCTGCCGTCACGCGGATGCCGCGCAGCTCCGGAATTCGCGTCAGGCTCACCAGCGCCGCGGGCTCGACAAGCCCGGCGTTCATCATCGCCACCAGAGAGGCGCCTCCCGAAAGCGGCCGGGCGCCGGGGATGGCCGCAAGCAGATCGAGCGCCTCGGTGAGCGTCGGCGATTGAAACAGTGCCGGGTTGGACGCCATGACCCTTATTCCGGACCCGGCTCCGGGAGCTTGCGAATGCAGGCGGCGCCGGTTGCGTCACACTCGCGGCCGCGGCGAACCGGCGCCGTTGATTACCGAATAGTATTCGGTAATTAATCGGAGTCAAGATTCCTGCGGGCAACAGATTCCTGCGGGCAACGGCAGGGTGCGGGCAAAAATGACTTTCTTTGCCGCGCCGACTTATATTACCTACCGGTGGCCGCAGGCGCGCGGCGGCGCGGCCGCCTCCGGGCGGGAACAACCGCCGAACGGACCGACGCGATAAATCCTTACGACAAGCAGGGCTAGACGTGGCACAAACAAAGAAAATCGAGATCAGGCAGGCGATTCTCGATGCCGCATACGAATTGTTCTCCAAACGGGGTTATTCCGACACGAACATAACCGAAATCGCCCGTGCGGCGAAGGTGGCTCCCGCCAACCTTTACGTCTACTTCCGCTCGAAGCTCGAAATTCTGCTTTCGATATACGAGCCATGGCTGGTCAAACGATTCGACGAACTGGAAAAGTCCCTGCCGCGCATTGCCAGCCCGCGGCAACGTCTGCTCAAGATTCTGTCGACCCTGTGGCGGGATATTCCGGCGGTCGAGAACGGCTTTGCCAACAATTGGATGCGGGCGCTTGCGACCACCGCGGCGCGGGAGGGATATAGCCCGAGGCTGCGGCTGGCGATCGAGGAAAGGCTGGCTGGCCTGCTCGACGGTTGCGTGCCGAACCTGGGCCGAGCCGGTGCACGCGAACTTGCCAACATCGTGCTCATGGCCTTCGACGGCTACGCGCTCAACTTTCATTTGAACGGCGGAGCGAGCTGCGCGCGCAGACGGCTGACGTTGTTTGCCGACATTTTGCTCAACGGCGCGCCGTTGGCGGCTTCGCGGCGGCCGACGAAACCGTCGCGCCGGCAGGCGAGCCGGCGCGCGGTCGAGCGCGCTGTCGCGCACGTGACAGGATGACGGGATGAGCACCGCGCCGGATGCGGCATTGCCGCGCGTATTCCCAACGGTGGTGCACATGCTCGTCGATGCCTGCGGGCGCTTTCCGCAGGCGCCGGCGCTCGTCTGCGGGACGCGCGCTCTGTCCTATGCGGAATATCTGCGCTGCGTGGCGGGATTTGCCGAGGAATTGATCCTGCATGGCGCACGCGGGTCCCGCGTCGCGCTGGTTTGCGGAAATTCGCTCGACATGCCGATCGCCATGTTCGCCGCCCATGCCGCCGGCGCACAGGCGGTGCCGATCAATCCCACCTACACGGAGCGCGAGCTTGGCTACATCCTCGGCGACGCCGCACCGGGCGCGATCATCTATGATGCCGAGGTTGCGGACAAGGTCGAGCCGCTCGTTGCGGCGCTTCGCATCGGCTACGCCGTGCGCATCGGCGGGACGACTGGCCGCAGCCTCGATGCCTGGCGGCACACCGCCGATCGGCGACTGCCGACGCCGCTACCCGCCGCCGCCGATCTTGCGACTTTGCAGTACACCGGCGGCACCACGGGCCGACCGAAGGGCGTGAACATCACCCATGGGCAGTTGGCGGTGAATATCAGCCAGCGCGAGGCGGCGCTGCCGACACGCGCCGGTGACGAAAACGTGCTGTGCATGATGCCGCTGTTCCACGTCTTTGCCGTGGCCATGTGCCTGCATCTTTCCGCCTATTGCGGCGGACGCCTGGTCATCATGCCGCGCTACCGCCCCGATGCGGTGCTGGAGGCCCTTGCCGCGGAAAAGATCACCCGGTTGCCGGCCGGGCCGACGGTGTTCATCGGGTTGCTCAATCATGAAAAATTTCCTTTGACCGACTTTTCTTCATTGCGCACCGCCTATTCCGGCTCGGCACCGCTACCGGAAGAGACCTTGCGCCGCTGGACCGAACACACCGGCACCCCGATCCTGGAAGGCTTTGGGCAGACCGAGGCCGGGCCGGTGCTCACCTATGTGCGCGAGGGTGGGCGGCAGAAGGTCGGTTCGGTCGGCCCGCCGCTGCCGCTGACGGAAATCCAAATCGTCGATACCGAGACGGGTGCGAAGGTGCTTGGCGTCGGAGAAATCGGCGAGATACGCGCCCGCGGTCCGCAAATCATGTCGGGCTATCGCAACCGGCCGCAGGAGACCGCGGAGGCGCTGCGCGACGGCTGGCTCTACACCGGCGATATCGGCGAGATCGACGAGGACGGATATCTCTTCATCCGCGATCGCAAAAAGGACATGGTGATCGTCGGCGGCTACAACGTCTATCCGCGCGAAGTGGACGAAGTTCTGTTTGCCTACCCTGCGGTCAAGGAAGCGGCGGCTGTCGGCGCTCCAGATCCCTATTACGGCGAGACCGTCCATGCCTTCGTAACGCTCAACCAGGGAGCACCGATCGAGACCGACGGCCTCGTCGAGCATTGCAGGAAGAACCTGGCGCCCTACAAGGTGCCGTCGCAAATCCACCTCGTCGAGGCGCTGCCGCGCACCACGGTCGGGAAAATCGACAAGATCGCGCTGCGCGCGAAGCTGTCGGCGCCCGGTCGGAACTAAGCCTCACGGCACACAAAGACCTGGCGGGAAACCGCGGCCAATCTCCCGATGGCTGGGCGGTATCTCAATTTGAATTCAAGGCGATCGACGGCACCGAGCGTTCGAGCGAAAAATGACACACATTACCCGATGGTTGCGTGGGCAGCATCGAAGAGTTGGCCGACGCGCAGGGGCGGGCGCATCAATGCGGACACTTGTTGACCTCGATGGTGACGTGTGACAGCCCGGTCAAATCCCGCAGGCGCTCTTTATAGAAGGCCGGTGCGCGCGGCCGGTCGGAAACCACGGAAGCCACGACCGCCGCGTGCCCTGGACCGACTTGCCACACATGCAGGTCGGTGACGCGGTCGCCGTCGGTCTCGATGCGCCTGCGAATGGCCTGCCCCAGTTCGGGGGCGGGGACGGCATCAAGCAGCACGCGGCCGGCGCTGCGGATCAGGGTGAATGCCCAGGACGTGATCACGACCATGCCGACCAGGCCGACCGTCGGGTCCATGAATGTCCAGCCGAATGCCCAGGCCAGCGACAAGCCGGCGATCGTGAGCACCGAGGTCAGCGCATCGGCGGCGACGTGCATGTAAGCGGCGCGGAAATTCGTGTCCTCGTGGCGCGCGGCGTGATGGTGAGAATGGTCATGCGCGCCATGGCCAGGGGCGGAATGGTTGTGAGCGCCACGATGAAGGTGCGGACGGTCACGATGGGGACGGGCATCGCGGTGGTCGTGGGTCCCGCGCAGGAGCCAGGCGCTGGCGAGATTGACGCACAATCCGAGCGCCGCAATCGGCACCGCTTCGCGAAAATGAATAGCGACCGGATTGAGGAAGCGCAGCACCGATTCGTAGCCGATGCCGAGCGCGATCATGCTCATGATGAAGGCGCTGGCGAACGCCGCGAGGTCGCCGAATTTTCCGGTACCGAGCGAAAAGCGCGGGTCGTGGGCATGCCGACGGGCGAACAGATAAGCGAGCCCGGCGATCACCAAGGCGACGACGTGGGTCGCCATGTGCCAGCCGTCGGCGACGAGGGCGATCGAGCCGAACAGCGTGCCGCCGCCGATCTCGGCGACCATCATCGTCGCGGTGAGCGCCACCACGCTCCAGGTGCGGCGCTCGTGCTCGCCGTGATGCTCGCCGAGAAAGGCGTGGTTGTGGGTCCAATCCGCGATGGATTGCGAATGCATGAGGGCTGCCTCTCAAGCTTCTTGCGGCTGCTCTTTCTGCAAAGAATAAGCACTCGCCGGAGCCGGCGCAAAACCAGCCGGCCTGCGGACGGGCCGCCGTTAACCCCGTGGTAACCATATACCCGGCAGATTTTGCCGGAAGGTATGCGTATCCACCGCAGCTTCGGGGACAGCCTTGGACGCGCACGCCGCTCCTCTCTTCCAAGCCGCCGGCCCGCCTGCCGCCGCGCACAGCTTCGAACCACGCGACCGCAACCGACGGAGCCGATCGACCGGCATGACCGACGCAGCAACCGCGCGAGCCGACGAGGCGTCCGTGACGCTGTCGCGCCTTGCCGATCTCGGCACCACGCTCAAGCGCAGCGACATCGCGCTTGCGCTCGGCATGATGATCATCCTGGTGGTCCTCATCCTGCCGTTGCCGCCCTTGCTGCTCGACTTCGCGCTCGCGGTCTCCATCACGTTTTCCGTTCTCATCCTGATGACGGCACTGTTCATCCAGGCGCCGCTCGAATTTTCCGCCTTTCCGACCGTGCTGTTGATCTCCACTATGCTGCGGCTCGCGCTCAACCTCGCCTCGACCCGGCTCATTCTCGCCCATGGCCACGAAGGCACTGACGCCGCGGGCCACGTGATCGCCGCCTTCGGCCATTTCGTCATGGACGGCAATTTCGTTATCGGCATCATCGTGTTCACCATCCTGGTGATCGTCAATTTCGTGGTCATCACCAAGGGCTCGGGGCGCATCGCCGAGGTCGCCGCGCGCTTTCACCTCGACGCGATGCCCGGAAAGCAGATGGCGATCGACGCTGACCTCAACGCCGGCCTCATCGACGAAAAGGAGGCGCGGCGGCGGCGCAAGCATCTGGAGGACGAGTCCAGCTTCTACGGCGCCATGGACGGCGCCTCCAAGTTCGTGCGCGGCGACGCCATCACGGGCCTGCTCGTGCTTTTGATCAACGTCATCGGCGGCATGGTGATCGGCATCCTGCAGCAGGGTCTGAGCTTCGATCAGGCCGTGCATACCTATACGCTCCTCTCCGTCGGCGACGGTCTGGTAACCCAGATTCCGGCGCTGATCGTTTCGACCGCAGCCGGTCTCCTGGTCTCCAAAGCCGGCGTCGCCGGCGCGGCCGACAAGGCGCTGCTCAGCCAGCTCTCCAGCTATCCAAAAGCGCTCGGCATGTCGGCTGCGGTCATGCTGGTCATGGCGCTCCTGCCGGGCATACCGATGATACCTTTCGCGTTGCTCGGCGGCGGCGCCGCGAGCCTCGCCTACCTGATCGACCGCCGCAGCAGAGAGGCGACGGCGGCCGAAGCAAAAAAGGCGGACGCCGCCAAGACCTCGCCGGCGGAAGAACCGTTGTCGGCCGCGCTGAAGATGGACGATCTCAAGATCGAGCTCGGCTACGCACTGTTGCCGCTGGTCAACGCCCCGGACGGTACCGACCGCCTCACCGAACAGATCAAAGCCCTGCGCCGCTCGCTCGCGGCCGAGGCGGGCTTCATCATGCCGCCGGTGCGTATCCTCGACAACGTGCAGCTCGACGCCAACAGCTACATCATCAAGATCAAGGAGGTCGAGGCCGGCAGCGGCAAGGTGTGGCACGGCCAATACATGGTCATGGATCCGGCCGGCAAGCAGGTGACCTTGCCCGGCGTGCACACCACCGAGCCGACCTTCGGGCTGCCGGCGACCTGGATCGACGCCGCGCTCCAGGAGGAAGCCGCCGTCAAGGGTTACACGGTGGTCGACGCGGCCACTGTGCTGGCGACGCACCTGACGGAACTCATCAAGGCCAACATGTCCGAGCTGCTTTCCTACGGCGAGGTACACAAGCTGATCAAGGAGCTGCCGAAAGAACAGGCCGATCTCGTCAAGGACATCGTGCCGGCGCAGATCACGATATCGGGCATCCAGCGCGTGCTGCAGATCCTGCTCGCCGAGCGCGTCTCGATCCGCGACCTCTCGACCATCCTCGAAGGCATCGCCGACGGCCTCGCCTTGACGCGCAATCTGTCGCTCTTGGCCGAGCATGTCCGCGCGCGGCTCTCGCGCCAGCTTTGCGCCCAGCACAGCGACGCCGCCGGCTATCTGCCGATCGTCGCCCTCACCGCCAAATGGGAACAGGCCTTTGCCGAATCGATCGCCGGTCAGGGCGACGAGCGCAGCCTCGCCATGCAGCCGTCGAAACTTACCGAATTCGTCAACCTCGTGCGGGAAAAGTTCGAGCAGGCAGCGCGCGACGGCGAAGCGCCGGTCCTGGTGACTTCGTCCGCAATCCGGCCGTTCGTGCGCGGCATCGTCGAGCGGTTCCGGGCGCAGACCAGCGTATTGGCGCAATCGGAGATCCACCCGCGGGCGCGGCTCAAGACGGTGGCGAGTATTTGAGCCTGGGGAACACGGGCTCCGGGGAATCGAAAGACCGCAGTCGTTGCAATCAGCCGCTTTCCGGCGCCCGAAGAGCGGTCGGGCAGAAATCCGTCAAAATAGTGCAAAAGGCCAGTGCCGCGTTTCCCAGCCCTCTCACGACGCTGCGTCGTTTGACTCTTACATTATAAGATATATACTATATATATCTTACATGCGTTCGGCGCATGGACCTCTTTGTCGGAGGCAGAAATCATGTTCATCCAGACCGAAGCGATGCCGGACGCGGAGCGATTGAAATTTCTGCCCGGTCGCGAAGTTCTCGCCCAAGGCACCGTTGATTAGCGCGACAAGACACAAGCCGCAAGCTCGCCGCTTGCCGAACGGCTCTTCGCCATACCTGGCGTGTCGGGTGTGACTTTTGGCAAGGATTCCATCACGGTCACCAAGGCCGCAGGCGAGTGGCAGCACCTCAAGCCCATGATTCTCGGCGCGATCATGGAACATTTCATGTCGGGGGCATCGGTGTTGCGGAGCGAAGCGGCCGCCGGCGGCCGGGGATCCTCGACCGAAGGCGAAGTCGTCGCGCGCATAAGAGACGCGCTGCGCCGGGTGATCGACCCGGAGCTTGGCTGCAACATCGTCGACCTCGGTCTCGTCCACGAGGTTGCGATCGACGAAGGCGGCGTGGTCCACATCACCATGACGACCACCACGCCCGGATGCCCAGCGACGAACTACCTGAAGACGGGCGCAGGTACGGCCGCAGGCTCGGTACCGGGAGTTCAATCCGTCGACGTGCAACTCACCTATGAGCCACGCTGGACGCCGCAGATGATGAGCCCTCAAGCCAAAGCACGTTTTCGCATAACCGATTAAGGGGAAGCGACGGCGCTCGGTCCTGCTGAAAGCACGACCGACCGCGCTTTGCCGGCCGAAATCACAGCAACGATCCATCCATTCGTCATGGCCGGACCTGTTCCGACGAGCGCGGGCATGACGAGTCAGAAGTTATGATCCTCGGATATGGCCTAATCATGCCGATGACCATGCCCGCCGTGCTCATGACTGTGCTCATGTGTAAGAATCTAGACTTGAGGCTTCGGACGGTGTTGGCCGAAATCGCAGATCGCCTTGCGTCTGACGGCGGCGAGTTTGGCGAGCGGGCCGAACCTGTCAAGGATGCGAAGCACCGCCTGGGCGGCGGCCCTTCGGGCCGTCCTTGACAGGTTCGGACCCGGCTCGCCGATAATTTCCGCCGCGAGACGTAAGGCGAAGTCTGACGCTGTCTGTCAACTGGAATCTGAACTTTCACAGGTCAGCAAGGTTGAAATTACCTCAGCGAATAAGCTTCGCCCACTCTTCCTCGCTCAGAATTGTGACGCCAAGCTCCCGCGCCCTTCCGAGCTTGGAGCCGGCGCCGGGGCCGGCGACGATGTAATCGGTTTTTGCCGACACCGAGCCGGCGACCTTGGCGCCGAGCCGCTCGGCCGCGGCCTTGGCCTCCTCGCGCGCCATTCTCTCCAGCGTGCCGGTAAACACCACGGTCTTGCCGGCAATCGCCGAATCGGCGCGCGGCTTTTCGGCGTTGCGGACAGTCACCTGCGCAGCCAGGCGCTCGATGCGCCGCAAGTTGTGCGCCTCCGCGAAATAATTGTGCAGGCTCTCGATCACCGTGTCGCCGATCTGGTCGAGTGCATCCATCTCACGCCTGGCCTCTTCGTCGTCCTTTGCCAGCTTAAGGCAAGCTTTGTAGAACGCGCTCCAACTGCCGTGGCCGCGCGCCAGCGCCACCGCCGTCGTCTCGCCGACGTGGCGGATGCCGAGAGCGTAGATGAACCGCTCCAGCGCAATCTCGCGCCGCGCGGCGATGGCGTTGAACAGGCTTCGCACCGAGGTTTCGCCGTAACCTTCCATATCTTCAAGGCGGGCTTTTTCGTTGCTTCCCTTGAGCGTCAAATTTCCGTTGCGCACTTCGAGCGTGAAAATATCGGCAGGCTCGTTGATCCAGCCTTGCTCGTGAAAGAACTCGATCTGCTTCTCGCCCAGCCCGTCAATATCGAAGGCGCGGCGGGAGACGAAATGCTTGAGATGCTCTATTTCTTGATAAGGACAAGCGAGCCCGCCTGTGCAGCGCAAAACCGCTCCTTCCTCTCCCGTAATGGTCTTCTCGCGTTCCACGTCGGTGCGCAGAGGGCAGGGGCAATGCCTCGGAACCGGGTAGGGTTTCGTGGGGGGCGGGCGCTTTTCCTGCACCACCTCCAGCACCTGCGGGATTACGTCGCCGGCCCGCTGGATGCGCACCGTGTCCCCGATGCGGACATCGAGGCGCGCGATCTCATCGAAATTGTGCAGGGTCGCATTCTGAACCAAGACGCCGCCCACGGTCACCGGCCGCAGCTTCGCTACCGGCGTAAGCGCACCGGTACGCCCCACCTGGATGATGATGTCGTCGACGATGGTTAGGGCCTTCTCGGCGGGAAATTTGTGCGCGATCGCCCAGCGCGGCGAGCGCGATACGAAGCCGAGCCGCTCCTGCCAGTCGATGCGATCGACCTTGTAAACGACGCCGTCGATGTCGTAGTCGAGCGTGGCACGCTGCGCCTCGATCTCGCGGTGGAAGGCCAGCAGCTCTTCGATCGAACGGCAGATTTTCGTCAACGGGTTGGTCTTGAAGCCGCAGGAGGCGAACCATTCGGCCATGCCCGACTGGGTGTCCGCGGGCATTTCGGTCATCTCGCCCCAGGCATAGGCGAAGAAGCCGAGCGGACGCGAGGCGGTGATCGCCGGGTCTTTCTGCCGCAGCGAGCCGGCCGCTGAATTGCGCGGATTGGCGAACACCTGCCCGCCGATGTCGGCTTGACGCCTGTTGAGTGCAAGGAAGGCGTGCTTGGTCATGTAGACTTCACCGCGCACCTCGCACACTTTCGGCACGGCGCGGCGCTTAAGGTGCTGCGGTACGTCCTCAAGCGTTTTCACGTTAGCTGTGACGTCCTCGCCCTCGGTGCCATCGCCGCGCGTCGCCCCGGTGACGAGTTCGCCGTCTTCGTAGCGTAGCGACATCGACAACCCGTCGATCTTCGGCTCCGCGGCGAAGACGATTTCGTCGTCCTCGCCGAGGCGCAGGAAACGCCGGATGCGGCCGACGAAATCGGACACGTCCCCGTTCGCGAAGGCATTGTCGAGAGAGAGCATCGGCACCGCATGGCGCACCTTGGCGAAGCGCGCGGATGGCGCTGCGCCGACGCGCTGCGTGAGGCTCTCGCGCGTGCGCAACCGCGGGAGGCGCGCCTCGATGGCCTCATAGCGCCGGCGCAGCGCGTCGTATTCGGCGTCGGAAATGATCGGCGCGTTCTCTTGGTAATAGAGCCGATCGTGCTTGCCGATCTCGGCAGCAAGCCGGGCGTGCTCGACCTTCGCCTGCTTTCCGGTCAGGGCCGCTACCGAAGACGTCACGGTATGCTTCGATGCCATCGTACCGACGCTCCGGGGCTGGCCCATTATTTGCGTATATGAATTCCGAGTTCGCGAGCTTAGCTGCCGCCCAGAAATGCCGCTTATCCCGCCCGTATTAAGCGCTCGGCGGCGGCGCGCGCCTCAGCGGTGATTTCGGCGCCAGCGAGCATGCGGGCGATCTCCTCGCGGCGGCGCTCGGCAGCAAGCTCGGCGACGCGGGTGACGACGCGTTGGCCCTTGGCGAGCGCGTCCTTGCCGATGAGGTAGAGATC
>JAKAPE010000293.1 GCA_021811945.1 Pseudomonadota bacterium
TGCGTGATGCTCGCCACGCAAGAACTCAACGCCGGCAACGCCCGCGTGGTGCTGGCGGGGGGCATGGAATCGATGAGCACCATGCCCTACCTGCTCAAAAACGTGCGCTGGGAAGGCTTTAAGCTTGGCGACAAGACGTTGTCGGATGCCTGGAGCGATACGATTGATCCGCTGTGCGGCTTCGGCATGGGCATGACCGCCGAGAACCAGGTGCAGAAATACGGAATATCGCGGCTGGAGCAGGATGAATTCGCTCTTTCGTCGCAGACCAAGGCGGCCTGGGCGCAAAGCGAGGGTAAATCGGATGCCGAGATCGTTCCCGTGCGGCTGCCGGGAACGCGCGGGAATCCCGATGGCGTAACTGTTTTGCGCGACGAATCGATCCGGCCGGAAACTAGCTTGGATCGCTTGGGCAAGTTGCCGCCGGCGTTCCAGCGCGACGGCAGCGTGACGGCAGGCAATTCCTGCGCCATGGGCGACGGCGCCGCGGCCATCCTGCTGACGACGCGCGCCGTCGCCAAGGCGATGGCGGCCAAGCCGCTGTTCTCGATCGTCTCCTGCGCGCAGACCGCGGTCGAGCCTGCGACCATGGGTGACGGCCCAACGCTTTCCATTCCGCGCGCGCTTGAGCAGGCCGGGATGGCCTTGAGCGACATGGACTTCATCGAAGTCAACGAGGCTTTCGCGGCGCAGATTCTGGCCAATGAGCGGATGCTGAAGTGGGACCGCGCCAAGCTCAATATCTATGGCGGCGCGATTGCGCTCGGCCATCCGACCGGCATTTCCGGCGCGCGCATTCTGGTCACGCTCGCCAACATCCTGCGGCAGCAGGACAAGGAACTGGGCGTGGCAGCCATCTGCGGTGGCGGCGGCGTCACCACCGCCATGGTGATCCGGCGCGAGCAGTGACCGGCGAATAGGAGAGCGGCGATGCCTGACGAGGTCTTGCTCGACAAGCGCAACGACCGCATTGCGGTCATGACCTTGAACCGGTCGCAGGCGCTCAACGCCATCGACCGCGCCATGACACGGGCGCTGCGGCAGGCAATCCGCGACGTCGAAGCCGACGACTCGATCGATGTTCTCATCGTCACCGGCGCCGGTGGCAAGGCGTTCTGCGTGGGGGTCGATCTGAAGGAGCGGCAGACGCTGAGCGATGCGGAGGCACATAGCTTCCGCATGGATGAGTTGTTTCCGATGTATCGCGAGTTCGAGCGCAAGACCAAGCCGTCAATTGCGGTGGTCAATGGGCACTGCCTCGGCGGCGGCTTCGAGCTCGCCTTGTGCTGCGATCTCATCGTGGCCTCGCCGGAGTCCAAGTTCGCCTTGCCGGAAGTGAAGTGGGGGCTCATTCCGGCCGGCGGCGGCTGCCGCAAGCTGCCCAGGCTGATCGGCATGGCGCGCGCCAAGGAATTTATCTTCACCACCCGAACAATCAACGCAGGCGAGGCGGAGCGCCTCGGCATCATCAATAACGTGATTGGCGCCGAGGGCAGCATGCCCTATGCGCTCGACCTCGCCGGCCGGATTCTCGCTCATACGCAAGTCGCGGTTCGCGGCGCCAAGCGCTGCATGGATAACGCCGTCGACTATGAGCGAACCGCGACCTTCGATATTGAGGTGGCCAATTCCTGCTATGCCGCCAAGGAGAGAAAGCAGGGCATTGCCAATTTCGCCACACGCAAGGCGGCGCAAGGTTGAGTTACGGCGGAGAGTGACGCAGGCATGGACAAGATCACAGTCATCGGCGCCGGCGTCATGGGGTGGCAGATCGCGTTGCAATGCGCCTTGCACGGCTTCGGAGTTGCGTTGAATGACAATCAGCCGGACATGCACGCCACGGTGGGCAAATACGCGCGCGAATATCTGGCGGGCCGTGTCGCCAAAGGCCGCATCACCGCCGAACAGGAAGCGGCGGCGCTGGCCAAGCTGCACCTTGAGCCGCAACTCGCCGTCGCGGTGGCCGGCGCACGTCGCTGGTCATCGAAACGATTATCGAGCAGTTCGAGCCCAAGGCCGCCTTGTTCCGCGAGCTCGATAAGCTCTGCCCGCCTGCTGCGATACTGGCGACCAAACAGCTCAAATATCCGCGGCTCGCGCCTGGCTGCCGTGACCGGTCGCTCCGAGCGCGTGCTGAACCTGCATTTCTTCAACCCCGCGCTGGTGATGGAGCTGGTCGAAGTCGTGGTTCATCCGACAGTCGCGGCCGACACGATCGAAGCAGCGACCGCGTTCTGCCGGCGCATCGGCAAGATCCCGGTCCTGCTGCGCAAGGAGATTCCAGGCTTCATCGTCAATCGCATCTTCCGCGCGCTCACCCGCGAGGCGGTCCGCCTGTACGAGGAAGGCTATGCCTCGGTTGAGGACATCGACCTAGCGGTGACCAAGGGACTTGGGCATCCGCTCGGCCCCTTGCGCCTGCTCGATACCACGGGGATCGATGTGTCCTATCTCGCCCGCATGGACGAATACAACGAGACCGGCGACGAGATGGCCAGGCCGAATCGGACGTTGCAGGAAATGTACGAGAAGGGCCAGTGGGGCAAGAAGACTGGCCGCGGCTTCTACAGCTATTCCAGCGACGGCGAAAAATAAGCGCGGGATGTGATGCGGCCAATCAACTGCTTCGAAGACATCCTGCCGCTTTTTCGTCCCGGATCGTCCGTCGTCATTCATTCCGCCTGTGCGGAGCCTCAGTATCTTGCCAGCCAATTGGGCTCGCATGCGGCGTCATTACGAAATGTGCGGCTCTACACGCTGATGCCGATGGGGCAGGCGCCCTATGCCGACGCCGGCGGCGGACTGGCAGTGGTGACTTTTTCGCCGGGCAAGGGTCTGCGCAAGGCCGCCAGCGCTGGCCGGATCGAAATGCTGCGGACGCCGCTGTCCGGCATTCCCAAGCTGTTCAACGATCGAACCCTGACGGCGGATATCCTCTTGTTGCAACTCGCGCCGCCCGATGAAAATGGCGCGATGTCGCTCGGCATCTCCGTCGACTATATGCGCGCCGTGCTCGCGCAACGGCCAACGGTCGTTGCGGAAATCAACCCGCTCATGCCGCACACCTGCGGCGACACCGGCGTCCGTGAGGATGAGGTCGATTACATCCTTCAGGCGCAGAACGCGCCGCAGGCGGTGCCGGCCGCCGCTGCGGACCAGACCGAGCAGCGCATCGCCCAGCACGTTGCCGGTCTCATCACCCACGGCGCCGTGATCCAGGTCGGAATCGGTTTGCTTCCCGACCTTGTGCTCGGGCAACTCGGTGCACTGTACGATCTCGGCATCCACAGCGGTATCATCAGCGACGCCGTTCTTCCGCTGCTCGAAAACGGCGCGGTAACCAACGCCAAGAAGAAGCACTTCCCCGGCAAATGCATCACGACCATGGCCGCCGGAACCCAGCCGTTCTACGACGCGCTGCACCGCAATCGGTCGATTGAATTTCATCCCTGCTCGCTCACCCACGACGTCAAGCTGATCGCCGAGCTCGACGGTTTCTGCGCCGTCAACAGCGTGTTGCAGATCGATCTTGCAGGCCGCGCCAATGCCGAGCGCGTGGACGGCAAGGTCATCTCGACGCCGGGCGGGCTGCCGGACTTCGCGCGTGGCGCCACGCTCGCCAGGAATGGCAAGAGCATCGTCACCCTGCGGTCTGCCTCCAAGGACGGCTCGCGCAGCAACATCGTTCCCGCGCTTGCCCCCGAGGTGCCGGTGACCGTGACGGCGGACCACATCGATTATGTCGTCACCGAACATGGCGTCGCGCGTCTGCGCGGTCTCGATCCGGCCGGTCGGGCGCGCACCCTCATCGCGATCGCCGCTCCGGAGTTCCGCGCCGAATTGCGCCGGCACGCCGGTTGCTGCTCGTCAATTGGTTAAATCTGGAGATCGACTCATGCCAAAACAATCCTATCGTTGGGTGATGAAGGCCGCGGGCCAGTCGATGGAGCGGGAGCCGTTCAATCCCTTTCCGCCCGGACCCGGCGAAGTGGTGGTCGAAATCGCCGGCTGCGGCGTTTGCCACACCGATCTCGGCTATTTCTACGACGGAGTGCGCACGAACCATGCCTTGCCTCTGACGCTCGGTCATGAAATCAGCGGCTGCGTCGTTGCCACCGGCCAGGGTGTCGAGGCGCTGATGGACAAGGCCGTGATCGTGCCGGCGGTGTTCCATTGCGGCAAATGCGACCCCTGCAAACGCGGCAAGGGTACGCTGTGCTTCAACGAACAGATGCCCGGTAACGACATCCACGGTGGCTTTGCCTCGCACATCAAGGTGCCGGTCGAAGGATTGTTACGGGTGGACGAGACGCGGCTCGCCAAGGCCGGGCTCAGTCTCGCATCGGTTTCGGTGGTCGCCGACGCGGTCACCACGCCCTATCAGGCGATAAGCCAATCGGGCATCGGGCCGGGCGATCTGGCGGTCGTGAATGGCGTCGGCGGCTATTGCGTGCAGATCGCCACGGCCTTCGGGGCCACGGTCATTGCGATCGACGTCGATGCCAAGAAGCTGGACATGATCGCCCAGCACGGCGCCGACCTCACTCTTGATGCCAGCCAGATCGACGGGCGCGAACAAAAGAAACGGATCGCCGCCTTTGCCCAGGAGCGAGGCCTGCGCCCGATCGAATGGTTCGTCTTCGAATGTTCCGGTTCCAAGGCCGGTCAGGAGAACGCCTTCGGCCTGCTGGTCAAAGGCTCGACCCTGTGCGTGGTCGGCTTCACCCTCGATAAGGTGAATATCCGCCTGTCCAATCTCATGGCGCTGCACGCGCGGGCGCTTGGCAATTGGGGCTGCGTGCTGAGCAACTACAGTCCGGCCCTCGATCTGGTTCTCAACGGCAAGGTGAACGTCCTGTCGTTCGTCGAAGAACACCCACTCGACAAAATCAACGAGGTATTCGAAGCGGTGCATCAACGGCAAATTGCCCGGCGCGTCGTTCTCGTTCCGTGATCCGCCAGTCGCATCCGACAGCAACCATCAATTCATGGAGCCGAACATGACGACGATCGTCACACCCAAGGCAGCGCCGGCCAAGGACATCGAGAAGGACGCCTCGATGGTGAAGCAAAAAGAGATGATGGCCGCGCATTACGACCGGCTGACCAGCGCGTCCGAGAGCGGCGCTAAGGTCTGCAACACCTTCGTGCCGGGCAATCTCAACGAGCTGATCATGTGCTTCGATTTGCTCAATAATTTGCCCGAGATTAATGCCATCCAGAGCGGGCTGCGCCGCCAGTCCGGCGCTCTTACTGTGTCACAAAGTTTGGCGGCGCATTCGTCTTGCGATTGGCGCCGCGCAACATGGACATCGCGGCAGTCTGCGCACGAGAGCGGCGATCAGTCGCCGGCGCACGGT
>JAKAPE010000294.1 GCA_021811945.1 Pseudomonadota bacterium
GGGATCGTGACAGCGACGGCGTCCATGATCGCGCTCCATGCCGAATCAGAGCGCCAACGGGATCACGATCCTCCAGTCAATACAAAATCACCCGAAATTGCCCGTTAACCTGACTTCCGAGCCGTGGCGCAATGCCCGGCCGGCATTGACTTCTCCATATAGTTTTGTATACAAACCATATGGAACCTTCTTGCGGTCCTTACGAGGAATGGAAGCCTCATCCTTGGTGCGGTCAGCCGAAAGGGGGCTGGCATGTTTGATTTCGATTTCGATCACGAGCAGCCTGGAACGCTGGCCGAGGCGGTAACGCTGTTGGAACGCTCGGCCCCGGGAGGGCGCATAATCGCAGGGGGAACCGATCTGCTGCCGAACATGCGCGTCGACGTTCTGCGGCCGACGACTTTGATCAGTTTGAGCAGGATCGAGCCCGAATCGCCCAGGCGGGACGCAGCCGGCGCGATCCGCATTGACGCGCTGACGCGGCTGGCGGCGATCGCGGAGTCTCCCTTCATCGGCGAGGAACTGCCGCTGCTTGCCGAAAGCGCCCGTGCAGTAGGTGGCAACCAGATTCGCCACATGGGAACGCTTGGCGGCAACCTATGCCAGGATACACGCTGCCTGTATTTGAATCAGAGGCACGATTATCAGTTTGTGGCGCCTTGCCACAAACGCGGAGGAACGATCTGCTATCCGTTCCCGCAGAACAAGCCGGACACGTGCTGGTCCGTCTACATGTCGGATGTGGCGCCTGCATTGATCGCGCTCGATGCCGAAGTCGAGACCGTCGGCGGGAAAGGCGCGCGGCGGCTCTCCGTCGAGGCCTTATTTACCGGCAGCGGACTGACGCCGCTTGGCATCGACCGCGACGAGATCATTAGCGCGGTTGTTGTGCCGCCCCAGCCGGGCGGAGCCCGCTTTGGCTATCACAAATCGGCCCGGCGCGGCGGACTCGAATTCGCTATGGCTGTCATCGCCGCCAGACTCCGGATCGCCGAGGATGGCAAAAGCTGCATGAACGCCCGCATAGCGATGGGAGCGGTGCGCGAGCGGCCTTTGCGGATGCCGGCCGCGGAGCGAATGCTGTCGGGAGCTGTTCTGAACGAGGCCAGCATCGGGGCGGCCGTCGCCGCGGCACTCGACGAGCTGAAGCCTCTTCCGCACCACGGTTACATCAAGAGCGACATCGTGGACAACGTGCGCGTTTACCTGCGCCGCGTTCTCGAACGCGCGGCCGGAGGCAAGAACGGCCAGGTCGGTTCGGCGTAGAAGGACGGATCCATGCCTGAGGCAGCAGCAAAAGCGAAGGTTCGTTCGCGGATCATCGAAATCAGCGTCAACGGCGAACGGCACGAGATTTCGGTCAAGCCGCGCCATACGTTGGTGGAAGTTCTGCGCGAGAAACTCGGCTTGACCGGTACGAAAGACGGCTGTGAGCAGGGGGTATGCGGCGCCTGCACGGTTTTGATCGATCGGCGTCCCGTCCTCGCCTGCATAACGCTGGCAGTGGAGTGTGACGGCAAGGAGATACAAACCGTGGAAGGCCTTGCGCGGGGCGAAGTCCTCAGCGCGATGCAGCAAGCCTTTCTCGATCAGGGGGCCGTCCAGTGCGGCTTCTGCACCTCCGGCATGCTGATGTCGGCGACCGCGCTGCTCGACAACAATCCGAGGCCGACGGTTGGGGAGATCAAGAAGGCGCTGGAGGGCAATCTCTGCCGCTGCACCGGCTACAATGCCATCGTCGCCGCGGTTCAGCAGGCAGCCGGCGAGGACATCAAGCCCGTCATGCGATAGGGCTCGCTAGAAAAAGGCAACACGACCGATGAGCGATTTGAACTACATCGGCAAGAGCTTCCGCCGCAAGGACGGTCCCGACAAGGTTACCGGCCGCGCCGTATACACCCAGGACGTCAAGTTGCCCGGCATGCTGATCGGCCGAATCCTGCGCAGCCCGCATCCGCATGCGCGAATCGTTCACATCGATGCGTCAAAAGCACTGAAGTTGCCCGGGGTCAAGGCGGTCATCACGGTTGACGATACCAAGGGCATCAAGCACGGCTTTGTCGAAACACCGCGTTATCCTCCAGATCAGGAAGTTCTGGCGCGGGACCGCGTCGTGCATGTGGGCGAGGAAATCGCCGCCGTTGCCGCGATCGACAACATGACTGCGCAGGAGGCTCTGGGCCTGGTCGAAGTCGAATACGAGGTCCTGCCGGCCGTTTTCGATCCTGTCAAAGCGATGAAGCCGGACGCCCCCCAGATTCATCCGACGCATCCGAAAGCCGACGTGCCGTATTCCAATATCGGCGGGCGTACCTCGACCGAGTGGGGGGATGTCGAGGCGGGCTTTGCCGCGTCCGATTACGTACGCGAAGACCGCTTCGAGAGCCACTTGCGCACCCACGGCTATCTTGAACCGCAGGCAACCGTCGCGTACTGGGAGAATGATCGGTTGAACGTGTGGACCTCCTCCATGGGTGCGTTCGTCAAGCGCGCGAAGCTCGCCAGGACGCTCGATCTGCCCTATTCCGCAGTACGCATTCACAAGACCTACGTGGGCGGTACTTTCGGCGGAAAAATTGATCTCTATTCGCACGAATATTGCGCCGCGCGGTTGTCGATGCTGACGGGCCGCCCGGTTCGAATTGTCGCCACCCGCGAGGAGATTTTTTCCGCTTATCGCCACGGCCAGCCGCTGGTCATGGAGATCAGGACCGGCGTGAAGAGGGATGGCACCATCGTTGCCCAGCACATCCGCGTGATCAACAACTCCGGTGGCTATCGCGGCAGCGGAGTGGTGGTCATCTTTCTGGCCTGGGGTTTCGTCATGATCCCTTACCGTATCCCCAATCTCAAGTATGAAGGGATCTCGGTTTACACCAACTACACGACGCGTGCACCGCAGCGCGGCCACGGATGTCCGCAAATTCGTTTCGCCATCGAATCTCAGCTCGACAGGATCGCCGAGGAGTTGGGCATTGACCCGGTGACCATTCGTCTGCGCAACGCGCGGCAGCCATGGGAGGCACTGCCGAACGGTGACAACATGCACGAGTCGGGACTGCTCGACTGCATCAAGTTGGCGGCGGAAAAGTCGGATTTCCTCAACAAGTACGGAAAGGGACGCAGGTCGACCGGCACCATCCGCCGGGGGATCGGAATGGGCATCAGCTGCTATTTCGGCGGATCCCTGATCTACCCTAACGGATCCGGCGTGATCGTGAAGATGAACGACGACGGAACGCCGACGGTGCTGACCGGCGCCATCGATGTCGGCCAGGGCTCGGAAACGGTCATCAGCCAGATCGTCGCCGAAGAGCTCGCGGTCGATATCGACGATGTCAAGATCGTCTCGTCGGATACGGACGCCACGCCGCAGGACATCGGGGCATGGATCAGCGGCATGACCTACGTGACGGGCAATGCCGCGCGCCAAGCGGCCGGCAATGCGATGGAAAAAATGCTGGAACTCGCAGCATTGCGCTTTAACGCCGACGTGGCCCAACTGGGGATCAAAGACAGGGCCGTCTTCAACAAACGCGATCCAAGCCAGCGCATGACCTATCGCGAGATCATCGCCTACAGCGTCGCCACCCGCCGCGGCGACACGGTTATCGGGGAAGGCTTTTGGCGGACTATGCGCGACACGCCGGCGCATCCCAGCCTCGCCACTACAAAGGGTCGCTGGAGTGAGAACTACGCCGCAAGCTGTCAGGTGGCCGAGGTCGAGGTGGATATCGAAACTGGTGAGGCCCGTCTGATCAAGGCCCTGACCGTCCACGACTGCGGCTTTCCGGTCAACCCGGCGCTGGTGAAAGGCCAGATCGACGGCCAGATTTCCATGGCGCTGGGCCACGCCTTCCTTGAAGAAGTGCTAACAAAGAATGGCTACACGCTGAATCCGACATGGCTGGATTACCGCATGCCGACCATCCATGAAATGGCGGCTTCCGACGACGCAGATGTCATTACTGAGGAGTACGTCATCGGCAAGCCGTACCGGACTAAAGAAGTCGGTGAAGGGCTGGTGTCCGGTATTCTCGCGGCGATCGCCAACGCGCTCTATGACGCCACCGGCGCGCACTTGACTTCAACGCCGTTCACTCCCGACAAGATCCTGAAAGCCACGCGAAAGCTCGCACGGGAGCACAGGAGCGGGCATTAGAGAGCGCCGAACGCCACGTGAAGCACGGGAGGACGACACGAGCTTGGCAGCACGCGACATAAGATTATCGCTGGTTGAGCGTTCCACCCCGCTCTCGACTGTCGCCGGCGTGGTCATGGCTGCCGGTTCGTCGCGACGGTTCGGCGGTGACAAATTGCTTGAACCGTTCCGCGGCAGGCCGCTGTTGTGCTGGGTGGTTGACGCGGCATTAAGGTCGCGGCTGGCTTTCGTCAACGTGATATTGGGTCACCGGCATCGCGCGATCCGCGCGGCTGTGATGAGGGATGTCGATGGGGCAGGACTTCTGACATTTACGATCAACGACGAGCACGAGCGCGGGCAAAGCGCATCGATCGTAGCCGGACTGACGGCGGTCTCCGCCGAGTGTACCGGTGCCATGTTCCTGGTGGGGGATCAGCCGCTGCTCGATGCGGGGACCATCGATCGGTTGATTGCCTTCTTCGAATCCTCGCCAAGGAGCATTTGCTACCCATGCTGCGACGGGCAACGCCGCAATCCGGTAATCTTCCCTCGCCGCTTCTTTGCCGATCTTCGGCAGTTGCGTGGAGATGTTGGCGGCAGCGCGGTGATCGCGGCTCATCCGGAGGCCGGGATGCCGGTAACCTTTGGTGACCCGAAGCCTTTTTTCGATATCGATCGGCGCGCCGACATCGACTTGCTTTCGGCGCAAGTCAAAGACTCGAGCGGAGCATCGGCACAATTGATCGGCGCGTTTGGTCTCGAGACATCGCGCGTCATCTCGTTCTGCGGCTCCGGCGGCAAGACCAGCCTGATGGCTGCGCTGGTTCGTGAGTTCGCGGCAGCGGGCGGCGATCGCATTCTCGTCACCGCAACTACCAAGATGGCTATCGAGGAGTTGGACGGGCCCTGGTGCGGCTATCGTGCAGCAGATGCGCCGGAGTTGATCGCCGCAATCGGGAATGAAAGGCGGGCGGTCCTCGCCTATCGGACCGTCGATGTTCAGCGCGGTCGCATCCTGGGCTTGTCGACAGAGATGGTCGACACGCTGGCGAGATCGGGCCGCTTCACGCGCATTTTGATTGAAGCGGACGGTTCGCGGCGGCGTCCCTTGAAAGCGCCAGGTGCAAATGAGCCGCTCTTCCCGGAATCGACTGATGTGGTTGTCATGGTAGCCGGCCTGAGCGGGCTCGGCACGCCTGTCAGCAGTGACACCA
>JAKAPE010000295.1 GCA_021811945.1 Pseudomonadota bacterium
TATATCGGCGATACCGGCTTGCTCGCCATCTCTAGTGGCGATCCGGCGCGCCCGCAGGTGCCGCCGGCGCTGATCGCCGACATCGCCGGCGGGTCATACCCGGCGGTTTTGAATATCCTGCTCGCGCTTCGTGCGCGCGAGGTCACCGGGCGCGGCTGCCATCTCGACATCGCCATGACCGACAATCTCTTCCCCTTCCTCTATTGGGCGATGGGGCAGGGGGCGGCGACTGGGCGATGGCCGGGCAACGGCACCGATCTGGTGACAGGAGGCTCGCCGCGCTATCAGCTCTACCCAGCGGCGGATGGGCGGATCGTCGCCGTGGCCGCGATCGAGGATCGGTTCTGGGCGGCGTTCTGCACCGCGATCGACCTTGCGCCGGAGCTTCAGGATGATACCAGGGATCCGGAGGCTACCAGGCGCGGCGTAGCCGCTCTCGTCGCGGCGCAACCCTCCGAGCATTGGCGGGCGGTGTTTGCGCAGGCCGATTGCTGCTGCTCGATCGTCGCGACGCTGGCGGAAGCGATGGCCGACCCACATTTCGTGGCACGTGGCCTCTTCACCTATCGCCTTGTCAACGATTCCGGCGCGACCATGCCGGCTCTGCCAATGCCGATTGCCCCCCAGTTTCGTGCTCCCGCCGAGGCCGTGCCGCGCGGCGCACCCATGCTTGGTGCCGATAATGATAACGATGATTTCGCATGAAAGCGGTTGTCGTGCCCGCGCCGATGGAATTCGAGCGCGTCTTCGTCGCCGAGATACCGGACCCGGTACCCGGCCGCGGCGAGGTGGTCATCGATGTCGCCGCAGTAGACACCAATTATCCCGATTTCCTGGTCATCGAGGGCAAATATCAGTTCCGTCCACCGCCGCCATTCTCACCGGGCAAAGCCGCCGCCGGGCGGATTGCGGCGCTCGGCGCGGGGGTTGGCGGGTTCGCGATCGGTGATCACGTCGCGGTGCAGGTGGAATATGGCGCCTATGCCGAAAAGCTCTGCGCGCCGGCGGCGCAATGCTTTCCGATTCCCGATGGTGTCGATTTCGAGACCGCGGCGGCGCTTGGCCTTACCTATCAGACCGCGCATTTCGCGCTCGCGGAGCGGGCGCGACTGCAAGCTGGTGAAAGCGTTCTGGTCCTCGGTGGCTCGGGCGGCATCGGCACTGCGGCGATCCAGCTCGCGCGCGCTTTTGGCGCCTCGCCGGTGATCGCCTCGGTCCGCGCCGTTGAGGACGCGGCAATCGCGCGCGCCGCCGGCGCCGATGTCGTAATCGAAGCCGGCGCCGCTCTGGCGCCGGATGACTTTCGCGACGTGGCACGGGCGGCCACCGGCGGGCGTGGTGTTGACGTGGTGATCGACCCGGTCGGCGGCGCTTACGGTACCGCTGCCCTACGGGCGCTCGCCTGGTGCGGGCGGCTCGTCGTGATCGGGTTTGCAAGCGGCGAGATCCCAGACTTTCGGGCCAATTACCTCCTGGTCAAGAACATCGCCGTGCTCGGTCTGCAATGGTCCGATTATCGCGAGCGCGCGCCAGCACTGGTCGCGCGCGTACAGGCGGATCTGTTCGCGCGCCATCTCGAGGGCCAGCTCACCCCGGTGATCGATAGCCGGCTGCCGCTTGAAGAGTTCAAGGTAGCGCTGCGGGCGCTGCGCGATGGTGCGGTACAGGGCAAGATCATTCTCACTCTGCCCTGACCGCCGCGCCCGAGGCGGCGCGGTTATTTTTTCACCAACGGGCAGCGGCTTTCGGCCAGCGGAGCATAGGCTTCATCCCCGGGGATGATTTTCACGATCTTGACCAGATCCCAGGGGCCCGTCGATTCCGCCGGCTTTTTCGCCTCGGCCAAGTACATGTCATGTACCATCAGTCCGTCGGCGCGGAGATGGCCATTGCGGGCAAAGAAATCGTCGAATTTCGTCTCGCGGAGCCGCGCCATCACCTTGTCCGCGTCTGCGGTGCCGAGATCCTGCACCACTTGTAGATAATGCCGGACAGCGGAATAGATGCCAGCCTGTATCATTGTTGGCATGGCGTGGAACTGCGCATCGAAGCGCTTGCCGAATTCCCGTGTTGCGTCGTCATAGTTCCAGTCATAACCAGTAATAAATTGCATCTCCTGCACCACCGGAAGCCCAAGAGCTTTGATATCTGTATTAAAAATCAAAAGACCCACAAGTTTTTGATCATTTCGCGACAGGCCAAATTCAACTGCCTGCTTCAAAGCGTTGGCAGTATCCGTGCCAGAGTTCGCAAGTCCGATCACCTGCGCGTGCGAAGCTTGTGCCGCAAGAAGATAGGTTGCGAAGTCACTAGTGCTGAGTGGATGCCAGGAAACCCCGAGGACCTTGCCGCCGAGCTGCTTCACGGTATCGGCGGTCTCGCTCTCGAGTGCGTGACCGAATGCGTAATCGGCGCCGATGAAATACCATGTCTTGTCGCCTTTAGGAACGAGCGCCCGCGCTGCCCCCGTCGCCAAGGAATAGGTATCGTATACATAATGGATTCCGTATGGGCTGCATGCCTCGTTGGTCAGCCGATCGGTCGCGGAGCCGGCTGCAATGGTGATCTTCTTATGCTCCTGGCCAATCTTCTGGATCGCCAGCGCGGCAGCAGAATCGGTTGATTCGATCGCCATCTCGGTCTTGTCGACATCGAACCATTTGCGCACGACCGAGGAGGCGATTTCTGCCTTGTTCTGATAGTCCGCCGAAAGAATCTCGATTGGGCGGCCGAGAACCTTGCCGCCGAAATCCTGTACCGCCATGCGCGCGGCCACCACGGCGCCGGGCCCGCCATTGCTCGCATAGACGCCGCTCATATCGACAATCACGCCGATCCGAAACGGCACCTCATCAGCGCACCCCATCGACGGCGGCGAAAGGAAAGCTGCGGCGGCCATAAGCAGCGCAGTCAGCCCGGACCAGACGAGCGGCTGCCGGCCACGTCCCGTGCCTTGCTGGCGTACTGATTCGGAACTTCGCAAATGTCGCATAGATTCCTCCACGCATTTGGCCGGCGATCCACACCACTGGCGCTCTTTTTTATCCCCTCCGAACGGTGTTCCAGACTTCGGACAACAGGACGGCGGCGTGATAAAAGCAATTACCATGCCATCGTCCTTGCCACTGCGGGGGCACGCCATAGAACGGGCAGGATAGCACGGCTCATGGCACGTAGGGGGACTGCCGCAAGATTGGGGGTATCGGGCTCACGCCTCCCCTCATATTCAAAGTGGCCCGAAGACATGAGCGAACACAGGCTGTTCGGCCAACCGGGCGGCGAAGCATTCGATGAGCGGGTGTAGCCGGGTCTCTGGCATCGTCGGGATCAACTCGTAGCCCATATTTAGCCCCTATCAAAATAAATCTCATAATCTCATATTATCACAACTTTATGCCGCGCCAAAAGTGACGTCGGGGCCTTCAGGCCCTGCAAGTTGCGCCGCGCCCGGCGGATGGTCTCGTCGGCGAAGGCGATGGCGGCGGCTAGTCCGCTATAGTCGAAATCGCGCCGCTCGAGCGGGGTGAGCGGCGGCAGAGGCGGCAGCGAGGGGGTCTCCTCCTTGACCGGGAGGATCGGCGGTCGGCCGCGCCCGCGCCCCGGTTCCGGCCGGCGCGGCGGTGCCACCTCGGCGCGCAGCGGCGCCATGGTCGCGAGACCATAAAGAGGACAGAGCGTCGGTTGTTAGCTAAACAACGCTAAGATCGAACGTCTCGCGAACATTCCGGCTGCGTTGCTACTGGCGCCTTCATGCCTCCCCTCATTCTGAGTCCGTGGCGGCCGATTAGCTGAAGAATCGAGTGAGGCCTGTCGGCATTCCGGAAAGAATCCTGGCGGCCTGGTTCCGATTCCGATTGTTGCGCGCCGCCGAAATCTCTTGCCAATCCTGCCGGCTTGCGATTCTCCCTGCTTGCAACACAAGCTGCGGGGGATAGCGATGCAGCCGAACCAGACCCTCTGCCTCACGGACGTGCAGCGCGTCCTGACTGGCCTGTTCGAGGGCGACCTGCACGCCAAGCGGGTTCTGTCCCTGGCCAATGCCACCCTCGGGGTGATCCGGACCGCGTCGTTGGCCGTGCATACGATTGGCCAGGGCCTCGCCCTGGCGCGGGGCCTCAACACCAAGCACGCCATCAAGCAGGTGGATCGAATGCTGTCCAACGAGGGGATCGACGTCGATGCCGCCCTGCGCCACTGGATCCCCTACGTGGTGGGATCGCGCACCAGCATCAACGTCGCCATGGACTGGACCGATTTCGACGCCGACGGCCAGGCGCCACCCTCATGCTGTCGCTGCTGACCCGTCACGGCCGCGCCACGCCATTGCTGTGGCTCACCGTCGCCACGGCGAGCCTCAAGAACCATCGCAACGCGTATGAATACCAGGCGCTGGTCCGTCTCGCCGACGCCCTGGCCTCCGACATCAAGGTTTGCATCGTCGCCGACCGTGGCTTCGGCGATCAGAAACTCTATCGGGTGCTGACCGATGAGTTGAAGTTCGACTACGTCATCCGCTTCCGCGGCAACATCACGGTGACCGCCGCCGACGGCGAGATGCGCACCGCGTCCGGCTGGGTCGGCCGCGGTGGACGGGCATGCATTCTGCGCGGCGCCGCGGTGACCGCGGAACGCTACCAGGTGGGCACCGTGCTGTGCGTGCAGGACAAGGACATGAAGCAGACGTGGTGTCTCGCCGCCAGCGACGGCGCGGCGTCGGCGACAAGCCTGAAGGCGCTCTACGGCAAGCGTTGGAGCATCGAATGTGGCCTGCGCGATACCAAGGATCTGCGCTTCGGCATGGGCATGGGATCGATCCACGTCAGCACGCCGGCCCGGCGCGACCGGCTGTGGCTGATCGCCGCGTTCGCCGTCATGTTGCTGACCCTCCTCGGGGCCGCCGGGGAAGCGCTCGGCTACGACCGGTTTCTCAAGTCAAACACCGCCAAGCGGCGAACCCATTCGCTGTTCCGCCAGGGCTGCATGCTCTACGAACTCATACCCACCATGCCGGAGCCTCGTTTGCTCCCACTGGTCCAGAAATTCGCCAATATGCTCGCCGACCTGCCCGTCTTCGCCGAGACTTTCGGGGCAGTGTGAAAATGGGAGTCTTGAGACTGGCGCCTGCTTCCTCAGCCACGTAGCGCTTTATAGAGCGCCGTTTTCCCCACTTTGAGGCGGGTTGCAGCCTCGCGCACGGTCATGCCTTTGGCGATGATGACTCGCGCGCGTTCGAGCTTCTCGCCGGTGACGACGGGCTTGCGCCCACCTTTGCGGCCCCGTGCCGCGGCGGCTGCG
>JAKAPE010000296.1 GCA_021811945.1 Pseudomonadota bacterium
CTGAACGGCCCGGATCCTGATGGCTTCCAAGGTCTTGTGATCCAGCTTGCGCGCATCTTGCTTCGGCATGTCTTCAGCATACGCCCAATAACGTCGGATGTGAAGATATTTATAAACTGATTAGTAAGAAATGAAGCGAAGCAGGCCGCCGGACCATACCGCGACGGTGTTGGTGATTTGCAGCCAGCGGTCGAGGACGCTGGAGGCCGTCTCGCTGTTGATGAGCGCTGGGCTCATGGCAAGCCCCACGGCGCGGCAATAGGTCTGATAGGAGGCGTCGGCGCTGCCGCCCTGCGTCCACAGCGTCACGGCATCGATCGAGCCGGCGGGAAAGCCGACGCCGAATTGAGCGTTGGTCAGAAAGTCCGATACGCACCAGGCCGGGTCGGCGTCGAAGAAGCCGGTCGCCGGCACATTGCCGTTGAAGGCGGTGGCGTTGTCCAGATTGTACTCGGCGTAGACCTGCTCATTGTCGCTGACATAGGTCTCGTAGCCCGTCTGCCCGTAGCCGGTGCCGTAGCGGAAGCCCTGGACCTCGAAATCGTGATTGTCCAGCGTGGCGCTTGAGCCGAGGCTATAGCTGTTGGCGGCAGCGTAGCAGAGGCCGTTGTAGCCGAGTGCCTGCGATGGATAGGAGCTTTCGACGAAGCTCCAGGGCGTCTGCGGCGTGTCGCCCACCCACAGCCCAAGCCCCAGGTCGGACAGGGTATAGACGGCCTGGCCCTTCCAGATCTGGTTGATGCCGGCGATCGGCCCCTCGCACAAGGCCATGATCACGTCGGCGCTGTATTCCTGGGTCGTGCCGTATTTGGCGGCGCCGCCGCCGCCCTTGCCGCCGCTGCTGATCCCGAGGCCGTTAACGCCGGGCGTGGCGGAGAAGCCATTGTACCAGATGATGTTCGGGGCGATCTTGTTCAAACCCCAGACGATCGGGACCGGCAGCGTGCCGACCGCGGTCTGGGTCTGCAACCCGGTATAGTTCGGCGCGGTGAGCGCGCCAGTAGTGGTACCGAAAAGGGCGCCCATTTACGCATGCCGCTCATTATCTGAAATAACTGAAGAACCGCGGCTTGCGCACCGGCGCCATCAGGCGGCTGTCGTGGGTTATGTCCTCCTCGATCACGCGCCGCGCCTGATGATAAGCGTGCACGATGGTAAGCGGCGCCAGCGCGGTGACGATGCCGCCATGCGCGTAGCAGCGGCCGATCCTGAACACCACCACGTCGCCCGGCTGCGGCGCCTCGACTTCGCCGCAGCGGCCGGCGATGAAGCCAAGGTATCTTTCCTCGCCGCGGTGAAAGTGCCAGTCCGGCGGATAGGGCCGCGGATCGAATGCCGGCACAAGCCCGCTATCGACGAAAACCCGCACCAGGAGCATGCCGCAATCGACGCCGACGCCCTTGATGTCGGCGCAGTTGTGGTAGGGCGTACCGAGCCACGATCGCGCCTCGGCGACCACGGCCGCCCGTTGGAGATCAGACGACAGATGGCGCACGACAGACGGCGGATGACCGCCGTTGATCCGTCCTCTGTCATCCGTCATCTGTCATCCATCCTCAGAACGCCATCTCCACCGGCGGCACGAACGGAAAGCGGCAGCTTTCATTGGTCAATTCCAGAAGAGTTTTGTGTCCGACGCCGGCCGCGGGCAGGCGTTCGCCCGGTTTGTCTTCTTTGCCGCTGCGCCTGCGGGCGAGCGGAACATCGTGGGCGAACCGCGGCTGCATACCGTGCGCCGATGGTGTCGCGCCGCCGATCGCAGCTCGCGGGCCGTTTTCTTTCGAGTTGCCGCGCCGCGGGCTCGCGGCGGCAGCGACAGCGTCCAGGCGCAACCGGAAGATTTTTCCCAGAACCGCGGAGCGCGACATATCGCCCAGCCGGGCGGCGATTGCGCCCGCCGTCGCGCCCTCGGCCCAAAGCCTGCGCAGCTGCTCTATGCGTTCGGCGGTCCATGCATCGCGTCGCATCCGTCTCCTCCGTTGAACGCCGTGGCGGCTGGTCGCGCCGGCACGCCTGCGCCTTCACCCGGCATTTGCCGGCGCGTCGACCCCCAGTTAATGTCGCCTTTTCAGATATAGTCCTTGAAATAGCGACAGTCAAGTCACCGCTTTAGATGCTAGGCGGCGTGAACGGAATTGGTGACAATCGGCCATGGCAAGACGCACACGAGCGGCGCGGCAACACACCGGCCTCTATTGGGCGCGCGAGGCGCGCGGCATGACGCGCTCGGAACTGGTGAGGCGTTCGGGGGTTTCGAAGCAGCAACTGTCACGGCTGGAGAACGGCGTGATCAGGATGCGCCTCGATCACTTGAAGCCGTTCGCCGCGGTGCTGGGCTATACGCCGGAACAGATTCTGCTGTGGGGGCACTATCCCGGCATGCCCGGCAGCGGCCATGTGGAATCGAGCGAAGTGCTGCGCGAGGAGGGCCCCCATGAGGAGCCGCTTGGCCCGGCTCCGGGACAGGTGCCGGAACTCGATACGCGCGCCGGCCTCGGAGGAGGTGGACTGCCGGCGCGCGAAGTGCGCAGGGAAGGACGCCATGCCGACCCGCTGAAAGCGGAAGGCTGGCTGTTTCCGCGGAATTTCGTGCGCGAGCAATTGCACACTGCGCCCGGGCGGCTTCTCGTGCTTGAGACCAACGGCGACAGCATGGTGCCGACCATTCTGTCTGGCGAGCGCGTCATCATCGATACCGGCCACAAGACGCCGACCCCCGACGGGCTTTACGCCATCCGCGATACTTTCGAGTGCATCGTCGTCAAGCGGCTACAAGTGCTGCGTACCGCGCATCCGACGCGGGTCAAGATCATTTCCGACAATCCGAATCATCCGAGCGAAGAAGCCCCGCTCGTCGATCTCGAGATCGTCGGCAAGGTGCTCTGCTGCCTCAAGCTGTTCTGAGGCGCGCGCACCGCTTTCGGGGATGCCCACGCTCAATCTGCCTGGTCCATCCCGATTCATCACGGGTTCGGTAATCGCGCCCAGCTTTGCCGCCGTGCCGGCGCCGCGCGCATTTTCGCGGCGGCGGTCGCTTCGAGCCGTCACCAATCGTCCCTTTTTCATTGACATTTGTCTCCGTATACGCTACGCTAGCGACACTGTCAACATGCGATGTCGCGGTCTTCGCAATGACTCCTGCCGACAGCCGTCCGGTGCCCACTTCGCGCCAGCGACGCAACTCCGAGCGCGCGCGCCGCGCGGCCGAAGCAGCTCGCATCGGACCGCGCTCGGCAATGGCCATGGCGCTCGCACAGATCGGCGCCGCTTTCGACGAAGCCGCGGTGATCAACTCCTTCAAGATGGGGATCGAAGAACTCATTCGGCTTGGGCCGCGCAGCCATGCCGTCCCCCGCGCGCGTTTCGGCGCGCGGGGGGCGCTGCTCCACGGCCGCAGCCTCGACGACGCCATGATCCTCGTCGAGCGCTGGTGGCGGAGCGAACGCAAGGCGTTTCAGATCGCGAGTGCCCTTGGCTGTAGCAGTCGGCTGTCGCTCGAAGTCTTGCGTGAGCTTCGCCTCATCCTGCGGCTCATGCGCTTCAAACGGATGCACGCGCAGCTCGGCGCAATCCTCGCGGCGTTGTGCGATGAGCCGGTCGCGATGGCGGCGGAGTGAACGATCTTATTATCAATAGCTGATTCGCCCGCCACACTCGATAAAATTTCCGGGAACGATTACCAGTCATGATGTTTCCCGCCCCAATCGGCATGGACACCTCAATCGGATTCCCTGATGTCGTTGAGGGCCTCACGCAGCATTCTTTGAACAAAGCATAGCCCGGAGACGGTCGAGGGAGACTTTGAAGGCGCGGGGCATAGGTGCGGCCTGACCGAAGCGCATGGGTTTGAGGGTGCCGGTCAGACCGCTGACGCGCTGCGCAGGGGAAGCACAGCGATAGCAACTATGGCTGGCGATCCCGGCTAAATCAACGGGGATCGCCAGTGAAGTCACGGCTCGGAATCCAGGTTAACGACGCACTTTCCAGCATGGCTCATGTATACAAAGAGTCGAGACGAACTCAGCAATGACTCGTTTTGCGAGCACCTTCCTCGGGAAGGACTTCAAATCGACGAGGCACCGCAGGCTGTTGTGAGGAAAATCGATACCTTCCGGCCCGGCCCATTAACCTGAGTTCCGAGCGGTGCCAGTGAAGTTAGGGGGCGACTCGGGGCGACTCGCGACAGGGCGACTCGCGACTCGGTGGACCGCTTCCGGCGTTTGCGCCATAATACCGGACCCCTTGTGCTTACACCAGCGCGCGCGGGCCGCGTCGACAGGTGGTCAAACGCGATCGAACAAAGGCGCCGCAGGGAAGCTCGGACAAAATGAAACTGATCAAAAGACAGGCCCGTAAGACCATAACTCTCGGGGCAGCGCTTTCTTTGTTAAGTCTTTGCGCGTTGGGCATTCCGCAAGCTGCCGCCACCGAGCCACACCTGGAAAAAGCCATCCAACGGGGGCAAGCGCTCTTTGCTCATGAAACTTTCGGCGGCAACGGCATGACCTGTCAATCTTGCCATGTTGATGGTGGGGTACCGCCGGGCAAATTGCCCAATGGCACTGCAATCCCGAGCCTTGCCAACGCCGCGGTGATCTTTCCGCGTTTCAATCCGAGGGCGAACAAGGTAATCACACTGGACGATCAGGTCAGGAACTGCATCGCGCGGGCCCTTCAAGGTCAGCCGCCCGCTTATGGCAGCGAGCAATTGATGCAGCTTGTCAGTTATCTTGCGTCGCTTGCGCAAGGCAAACCGCTGGATATAAATGGTAGGCCGCAGTAAGTGATCCAAATCAGTCAAGATTTGTTGCTGGCCGCATATGCCCGGCGTCGGTGTTGTTCGGCATGATGACGATGGTTCCAATGCCGGTCTTGCACAGAGCCTTCGCCAATCTCGGCAGCTTCTTGAGGACCGCCACAACGTCCTTCGACAGCGGAACCCGATGGGGTTTGCTCCGGGTTTTGCGGTCCTTTTCGGTCAACTTGGCCCCGATTCACCGGTGCTGAGCGCTGTGAGCAATGTCACTTCGAGCGAGCCTTGGATATTGGCATGGCAACATCCAAGTGGGCACCTACCTCCGCCGCAAAGGAAGGCATTCATGTCAGAACAGCGAGACGATCAGGAACGACCGTGCCTTCACTGCATGATGGTCGAACTGATAGACGATTTTTTTGCTGAGTATCCATCGACGATCGGTGAGCCAGGCACGATCGACACCGATGAAGTGGTTACAGCAATTGCCAAGACGGTGGCAGAACTGACGTGCGGCCAGGACGGTACGAGAGA
>JAKAPE010000037.1 GCA_021811945.1 Pseudomonadota bacterium
GCGATGCCAACGACTGCGAGCGCACAGCCAACGATGACCCACACCGTGATGATTTCCTTCAACACGAAAGCGGCGATCGGCAACACGAAGAGCGGCTCGGTCGAGTTCAAGGTGTTCGCTATGCTCACATCTATTTTCTCTATTGCGACCAGCGACAGCCAGAATCCGCCGAACGTCACGACGAACACGGATAACAGGAAAAATGCGGCGAAGCGCATGTCAAGGAGGAATCTGAGGCTGGCGCCCATCTGCCGCGTTGCCTGACCGAACAGGAATATGCCGACGGTCCCGGCCACCATGCGAACGAAGGTGGCCTCCATGCTGTCGACGGTCTTCAGGGCCTCCTTGGCGATGATGATCGATACCGCCATGCACACGACCGCGACCAGGCCCCAGGCCACGCCGGCAAACTTGGATGGCTGCTCTTCGCCGTGCAACTGCACCCACATGACGGTGGCGACTCCGGCCAGGACCAAGGCGATGCCTAGGCATTGACTCGCGCTCGGCCGCTCGCCGAGCCATGCCAGAGCAAGAACGACCGTGAGGACCTGGCCGAGCGTCAGCAGCACCACGACGGTGTGCGCCCCGAGATTGCGCAGCGCCATAAAAAAAAAGTGTCGCCGATCGCGATGCCGAGGATGCCGCTCAACGTCAGCAACAGAAGCGGTCCGAGCGCGATGCCATGCAGGCCGCTGGCGAGCAGCGCCAGCCCAAGCAGGACCGCGCCGACGGTGCCCTTTGCGAAGGTCAGCGGGATCGGCTGCAGCTTGTCGCCCAGCAACTTGAACAAGACCGAGCCGACGGCCCAAGATGTTGCGGAGCCGAGCGCCGCCGCGATCCCGATGATCCTGTCATCCAGCATTTCGACCGACACCCCGCGACGCGGCTTTAGCGCCGCGCATGCTCCTTCCTCTTCCTGAAGACGAGAAGATAGCGCTGCGCGATCGGCTGATAATTGTGCACCAGCGTAAACCCGTAATTGGTCATCTGCGCGATGATCAGCTGCTTTGCGACATAGGGTCCGTGATATGGAAGTGTACCCGGTTTCACCAGTCCGTTGTCGGCCAAATACAGCAGGCCGTCATCCTTGAGGTCTTCCCGGATGCTCTTCACCAGCGAATTCCGCTGCGCCGGCGTCATCATGCCGTAGATGTTGTGATACAATGAGCACATGAAGACGATGTCAAGCTTGCCGGTCATGTCCGGCAGTCCCAGCGTGACACCGCCGGTCTGGACGGTCTGGACGTTGGTGATGCCCCTCTCGGCCTTCTCCTCTTCCACCCAATTCAAATGATGGCTATCGGTGTCGACGTCGTAGACGTCGCCGGTCGGACCTGCTTCCTTGGCGAACTTGAATGAGTAATAACCCGGGCCGCCGCCGAGGTCGGCTATCTTGAAGCCGGGCCCGATCTTGATCAGCTTCAGGAATTTGCTGGTGTGCTCCCAGCTCTCGCGGCGCGGATTCTCGAACAACATGGTGTCGTAAAGCCAAACCTCGCGATCGTGGCCCTCTTTGGTTTCCTCGTCGCCAAGCTCTTTGATGCGGTATTTTCGAATCAGAAACTCCTTGAGAAGAGCGAAGTCATTGGCGCTGAACTTCTGGAAGAAGAACCTGACCTGCGGATGCGTCAGAAACGCGGGTTGCTGGTCGGGAGGCGACGAAAGGTAGTCGTCGAACCACTGCAGCGCCGAATACTCGCCGCCGTAGTTTTCGTGCGGAATGATCCTGGCGTAGATGGCGCTGGATTGGCGCTCGTCGGCAAGCGCCTTCTGGGGATCCTTAGCCTTGTCCTCCAGCGCGCTGTAGAGCAGCGTGGCGGCCTCCCTGCCGTCCTTGGTGATGGCAAAGGAATCGTTGCTGCCGACATGAATCAGCGAACTCGCCGAGGAAATCGGCACGGTGAAGGTGATCATCGGCCCGGTGTAGACCGGACCGCGTAGCGGCGCCGACGGCCCGCCGGCGACGCCTCCAGAGCCAGGCCCTGCTGGACCGCCTGGCGGTGGCGGCGGCCCGCCGGCAGCGCCCCCAGGTCCCCCGGGTGGTCCTCCAGGTCCCCCAGGAAAACCCGGTCCGCCAGGCCCTCCTGGACCCCCAGCGCCCGGTGACGGCCCCGCCGGGGGCGGCGGAGGCGGAGCACCGAGAAGCGGCGGTCCCGGCGGCGGCGACGGCGGCGCGGGCTGGGCGGACGCGTGGGTCGATGAGACCGCGACTGCCAACGCCAGGTTGAGCGAAATGCTCAAACCCAACCTGATCCAATTTGCGTGGTACACGCTCAGGTTCTCCTGCTCGTAACGCCAACTTTTGAGGCTAGCGCGTCGTCCCCGGGGGCGAAACTCGAAGAGCGAAATTCTTCGCTACAGTCGGCAGTTTGGCGGCATGGGAGGGTTCAGATGGATCGGTGTCCCCATCATTCGCTTCAGCTCAATCCTCTGGGAGGGCTGCAACATCGCAACGATGTCTTGATCTGCGTGCGCACGAATCTTGCCGATACGATCACGGTTTTTCGCCATGGCGGCGCAGAAGTTCTCACCGGGAGCCGGAGGGCGGAACGCGCTGCGCATCTTGTCGTCCCGCCCTCGGCATGCCGCCGAGAGTGCCTCCGCCTGGTCAACGTTGAGCCCGAGGTTGTGTGCCACTTGCGAATCCAAGGTCGCGAGGCAGGGCCCCTCGATCTGCAGCATGATCTGCTGCAGGCGGTGAAGCTGTGCCGGCATCAACACCTGCGCGATCAACGCGCGCGTGTTGGCGACGTGTTGTTGGATTGCCGCGCGCTGCTGCTCCGGCGACACTCCCGGCTGCGGGTACAGCAGCTGTGCCAGTTCACTGTGGAAGTTTCCCGAGGCTATATGGAGCTTCTCGAGCTGCTGTGGCGTCAGACCGAGATCGGCCTGGACCTTTCTGCTGTTCTCCAGCATCTCGAACGGATCGGCGCCGGGCATACCGGCGCCCGGTGCCTGCGTCATCATGGGCCCCGGCGGCTGCCATTCCGGTCGCGGCAGCATCGGCCGCTGCGGCGGCTGCCATTCCGGTCGCGGCTGCAACGGCCGCTGCGGCGGAGGATTTGGAGGCGTTTGCGCCTGCGCTTGAGCACTCACAGAGGAAAAGAACGCGATCGCCAAACCCAAGCAAGCCAGCCGCCACCGCATTGGCATCACGCACTTACTCTGCCGCCATCGCCAGCGTTTCGCCGAACGGCTGGCTGTCGTTCAACGGGTGCAACGGGCCCGCAGCATAATCCTCCGGCGGGAACGGCAGGTGCTCCGGCGCATAGAACTGCTGCACCACCTCGTCGGCGAAGAATCGGCCGAGCTCGGTCAGCGACACGGCGCGGTCGGTCTCGGTGATGAGGCCGGCTTCCGCCAGTCGCTCGATCTTTGCTTGGAACACCTGCTCGAACCGCAATCCGGTGACGCGGGTGAAATCGCGCTTGCGAATGGTGCGGTTCTTGAGCGGCAGGACGGTCGCCCAGCGCACCAGTTCCTCCTGGTTGCGGACCAAGCCGCGGTTCACCGGCAGACGGCCGGACTCGATCTTGCTGTAATACTCGTCGAAATTGGCCGTGGTGAGTACGAACCGGTCGCGCAGGCTGCTGAAGGTGGCCAAGCCGAAGCCGACCTCATCCTGCAGCGTGCAGCACTGGTTGTGCGCGTAATGCGAGAAGTCCTCTTCGCTTCGGGTAAAGACGCGCCGCAGTATCTTCTCCGTATAGCCGTACTCGCGCAACACATCGATGGCGATCTGCTTCATCATGATCGCATCTTCGTTGCTCGGCACGGATATCGGCTTCTTTTCTTTCACGTGCTTGATCGGGCCCTGATAGTCCCCGTAGGCCTCCACCTTCAGGCGATAGAGCTGGATCTCCTCAACGTCAAATTGACAGGCCTCCTCGATCACGTCGAACCAGTTGTCGAGCGTCTCTCCGGGATAGCCGAAAATGAATTCGATGTTGAGCTTAAATCCCGCCTCTTTCGAGGCCTTGATGGCGGCGATCGCCTCATCCCGCCCGTGATGGCGGTTCATGTAGCGCAACACCTCGGGGGTCAGCGATTGAATCCCGATGGTCAGACGGTGGACGCCGAAATCGCGCATGATTTTCAGACGTTCGGCGCCGTCGTCCCCGATCAGCGTGTTCGGATCGACGTCATAGCTGAATTGCGAAGCCGACCTCAAGTCGACGCGCTTATCGAACGAGGCGAGAAAACGGTGCAATTGCTCCGGGGTGAGGAACGTCGGCGTTCCGCCGCCTACCAAAATCGAGCGCGGCTTGATCCGGTCGATGCCGAGGCGGCGGAGATACAAATCCATCTCCTTCTCGATCGCGGCAAGGTAGCGATCCTTCTCCTCCTGCAACTTCGGGCCAAGCTTGAGCGGATAATGGCAGAACGTGCACCGCTGCCGGCAGAACGGAATGTGGGCATAGACGTCCAGCTTGCCGTCCGGCGGCAAAGTGTAGCCTTCGAACACTTCCTCCTCGGTGACCGGCGCATACTTGGTGATCGGAGGATAATGAACGCCGCTTGGCGCGAAATCCGCATGTTTTGCAACCACGCCGAGTTGCCTGAGCCGGTTGAGGTCGTCCAAGCGCGCGCTCGCTCGCTCAAGTATTGCTTCTCTGCGTACTGGCATGGGATACCCCATATAACATGAGAATTTCGAGTATCGAATTGACCACACTTCGCCTCCAATAGCAACAGAGCCGCAATACAGTAGCAACAGTTCCGCAACATAAGGATTTTTGTCTCAGGCGAGTCCCGGGGGCATCGTCCCGGAATGCCTGGGCGACTTCGTCGGAATCCGCAGCGAGTGCCGTGGAGTCGAGGAAACCAGACGTGCGGCATCATATTTACGACCGCACGCGTGTCGCGGCGATGCGTTGCAGAGTTCGCTCAGCGGCGATGGCGCATTCGAATGTTGCGGTTACGTCTCGGCCCGCGCGGCGGCCGGCTGAAGGTGGCGCGCGGATGCGGCTGGCACCTCCGGTTGACAATCGCTACCCAGCTTGAGTCTGGCCATCAAGCCGTGCGGCGTGCGGTTGCACAGCGTGAGTTTTCCGCCGTGGGCCTCGGTTATGGAATTGGCGATCGTAAGCCCGAGGCCGAAGCCGCTCTGCGGCTTGAGCGTCCGCGCATTGCCGCCGCGGACAAAAGGCCTGAGCAGGCTCTCCGGATCGGCTCCCTCAAGTCCCGGCCCGTCGTCGACGACGTCGACGGCCGTGCAGCCATCGGGCAACGTCTGCAGCTCGACGTGCACGTTCGATCCGAATTTCACCGCGTTCTCCACGAGATTGGTGACGGCGCGGCTGATGGCATCAGGTCGGGCAATGATGAGTTTGCGGTCCGCTCCGCCATAAGTCACCACGTGCCCCATTTCGGCAAACTGAGCGCAGATCGTCTGCAACAGCGCGGCCAAGTCAAAGCTTGTCGGAGTTTCTTCCATCCGGCTGTCGCGGAGGAAAGCGAGCGCGGAGCGCACCATTTCATTGAGCTGCTCCAGGTCCTTCAGCATGGCCAGGCGAAGCATTTCGTCCTCGACGAATTCCGCGCGCAATCGCAGCCGGGTGATCGGTGTGCGAAGATCGTGACTGATGGCGGCGAGCATGTTGGTGCGATCTTGCACCAGGCGCTTGATGCGGGAGCCCATTTGATTGAAGGCGCGAGAGGCCTTCCGAATCTCTTCAGGCCCCTGTTCGGGCAGCGTGCGATGCTCGAAATCGCGTCCAAATTGCTCGGCTGCATCGGCAAATTGCGACAGCGGAGCGGTCAAAGCCATGGTGGCCCAAAGCAGCAAAAACGAGACGCTCGCCGCCACAAACGCGAGCGTCGCCGTCACGATCGGCGTCAGCGGCGGCGGCAGTGGCATGAATGCCGGCAGGCTGGCCCGCAGCGTGGTCCCGCCCGGGGTGGTTATGGCGACGACGAACTTGCCGATGTCGGCCTCGGCGTCCGGATCGTTCGCTTGAATTCGTGTGACACGAAAACCCGGGCCCAAGTTCTGGCGAAGGAACAGCAGGTGCCGGTCTTCGTTGACGGTCTCGCCGCGATCGGAGACCGCCGAAATGCGGGCGATCCGCAGGTCTGGGAGGCCCGCCGCCGCGGCCTGCAAGACGGCCGACCGGGCGCGTTGGTCCGGCGCAGCGTTAATCATCCGGACGACGCCGAGAACGGCCTCAAGTTCGGTGAAGTTCGGCTTCTTCAGCTTCACCTCTGGACGCATCATGAAAAAGCCGACGACGAGCAGGACGAGCGCCAGCATTATCGAGGCGCCCACCACAATAGCGATCTGTCCACAGATGTGGCGCGGATAAGGCAGCCAGCCATGCTCGCTCATTGGCGCTCGACCTTCGCGGTGAACAGATAACCGCCCGACCGAATGGTTTGAATGAATTCGGGATCGCGCGAGTTGCGCTCGATCTTCTGCCGTAGCCGGCTCACCAGCACATCGATGCTGCGGTCGAACGGGCCCGTGACGCGGCCCTGGGTCAGGTCGATGAGCTGATCGCGCGTGAGGACACGCCCGGCATGTTCGCATAACGCGCGCAATAGATCGAATTCGGCGCGGGTGACGCTGACGCGGGTGCCGTTCGGATCGCTGAGCTGCCGGAGCGAACAATCGAGCTGCCAACCGGCGAAGGCTAGCCTGTACGGCGCTCCCGCCACAGACGGTTCGCTGCGGGTTCCGCGCCGCAGCACCGCCTTGATCCGGGCGAGCAGCTCGCGCGGATTGAATGGCTTGGTGATATAATCGTCGGCGCCCATCTCCAGTCCGATGATGCGGTCCACATCTTCATCGCGGGCCGTGAGAATGATGATCGGCACGTGTGATGCGGCGCGTAGCCGGCGACACAGGCTCAGCCCGTCTTCGCCGGGCAGCATTAAATCGAGCACGATCAGATCCACGGCAGCGTGCGCCAACAGCCGGTCCATCGCGCCGCCGTCAACAACGACGGAGACCCGGTAGCCGTTCGAACGCAGATAGCGGTCGACCAGCGCGCCGATTTCAACATCATCCTCCACCACCAGCACATGCGGCGAAGACGAAGCACTGCCAGTCGTACAACGATGGATCTCAGGCACGCGCATGGCTCACCCGAAATGACCCACACGGAAAAGGCAAAGCAGAAATATGATCGTCGACGAATTGTTGCAAATCTTGAATGTCGGGTGAAGCGCTAAGTGGGCGAGCTGCAATGGCAAAATTGTGGCGTCAGCAATGTTTTTCTACAATTGGGACATACGGCAGCATCGTTTCGCGCGCAACATCGGGAAGCTCACAGCGGAGGAGCATTGATGAGGAAACCTTTGGCAGTTATCGGCAGCGCTGCTGCTGTTGACAGCGACAGCGACTGTGGCCAGTGGGCAGCCGGCACCACCGGGCGGTGGGCCTCCAGTCGGTTCGCAGAACGCCAGACTAAAGTGAGGCTATTAGCGCGAACTGACTTGCCTTTTCGGTTGCCACTTGCTTGCCGCCAGAGATCATCCTGATGGGCGAGTGGATCTGGGTCGGTGATGCGGCATTTTGTAGACCAGGCATGCGGGAGGCGTGTGGGCGACATCCCTTCCTCTCGTTTCGGTGCTGATGCATCGTACGCGGTCGGACCATCGCTCGCGGCTCTCTCGACGCGGGTCCACGCAGGGCGCTTGCGTGCGTACGACACCAAATGCAGCTCCTTCGCGCCGCTCGACCCAGGGAGGAGGGTTTTGTCGGCCGACCTGCTGCGACTATCGCGGACTGCAATTGGCGCTGATGGACATTTATAATTTCGCGTAAAGCGTGCGACAGCGCGAGGAAATAGCTGCTGAAGCTTCTCGGCGTTGCGTGCGTAGCTGGCGCGGCCCGGTCACGCCGTTTTTCCCACCCGCAGCATGATTTCCGCAGTCTCCTCTGCCGGCAGAGACGAGCGGAGCGCTAGCCACATCACGATAAGGCTCCAAATCGTAACGGTGACGACGGCCGGCCAGAAGCCCAGCACCGCAAGCCCGCCGTCGATGCCGCTCAGCCCGGAAAGCATCCACATTCCCCCGAACCACGGCAGCAGCCAGGCAATGTAGCGCCAGCCGAAATCCGTCGCAGGACTCTTGGCGACGAAATGATAGTAGAGAGCATAAAGCGCGAAGCCGGCCGCCACGAGACCAAACAAGATGGAATTGGTTTTGAAGCCGGACCAAAGAATAATCCAGTTGCTGCAAATGAAGGCGATCGGCGCAAGGACCTCCGCGCCCCAGAGCCGGAACGGCCGGCGCAGGTTCGGCTGATTGCGGCGCAAGACCAGAAGCACAATCGGGCCCAAGCCGTAGGTCAGGGTCGCAACGGACGAAATGTAGTCCGCCATCGCCTTCCAGGCGGGGAAGGGCAGCAGAAACAGGACGCCGACGACCCACATCACCAGAACGGCGAGCCAAGGCGCCTTCGCCGCATTGAGAGCGCTCAACCGCCGAGGGCCAGCGTTCATCTCGCCCACGGCAAATAAGATGCGGGCCCCGCCGGTCATAGACATTAGCCCGGTGCCGCCGGGTGAAATGTAGGCGTCGATGTAAAGCAAAGTGGCGAGCCAGCCGATGCCGAGGCCCGCGGCGAGGCCGGCGAACGGCCCGCCTTGGCCTTTGAAGCTCAATTGGGCCCAGCCGTGCGCCAGGTCAGCGGGCCGCAGTGCCATCAGAAACGCCACCTGCAACAGGGTGTAGATGACCGCACAAATCAGCACGGTTCCAATGACCGCCAACGGGATGTCGCGGGACGGATTGGAGCTTTCTCCCCCGAAGTCGATCGCCGCGCGGAATCCGAGATAGCTGAACATGATGCCGGCCGCCGGCAGCGCGGTGAAGATGCCCGAGAATTGATAACCGTGCGGATCGGCGGCCCAGACACTTGAGTGCGAACTCGCCCAGACATTCGAGTGCGTTCCCGCAACTATCAGGACAATGATGGCGAGCGCAGGCACTGCAATCTTCCACCAAGTGATGGTGGAATTGACGTTGAGCACGACCTTCACCGCAAGCAGATTCAGAAGCGCCATAATGCCGAGCAGAATTACGCACACGACAAATCCGATGGGCGTCAGCACTCCGCTCTGCGGCTGAATGAAATACGGAAGATAGTTGTTGGCGTAGTTGACGACCGCTTCGGCCTCGATGGCCGGGGCCGCCACATAGCCCAGGAATAGCATCCAACTCCAGATGCGGCCGAGACCGTCCCCGTGGCTCGCATGACTCATGTGCACAACCGCGCCGCTGCGCGGGAAAAGCGCCGCAAGCTCGGCAAAGCACAGCGCGATCAACAGAATGATCGCGCCGCCGACGATCCAGCTCCAAATGGCCAAGGGACCGGCCATCCGCGACGCATAGAAAGCGCCAAACAGCCAGCCCGAACCGATCACGCTGGTGGTGCTGGCAAACAAAAGACCGATGAGGCGCGCATCGCGCCGCAGTTCGCTCGAAAGTTCGATGAATTCCGCCATGGGTGCCCGTTTCCCGGGCTACCAAGCGCGCCCAGGTCGTTCGAATCGCGCTGCCGCAGCTCGCCAGTAAGCAACGAAGACCCGACCTTGCAACGCCCTCGCGGCGGTATGGCTCAATTGGCCAGCAGTTCCGGCACTGCGGCGGGCTTGGGCGATCTGTGTCCCGATTCCAGAGTTCGCGTCATTTTGCGGCTCGTTTGTTTGCGAATTTCGGAATTGAAGGAGCACTTATGGCTTTGGTTCAGAAGTCCGCATGACGAGTTCGCGGCAAGAATGATGCGGACTTCTGAACCGCCGCACTTGTGCCGGCCTCTCTTATCTGCTCCTCGACGATTTGCAGCAATTGACCGGCAAATCGCGCCATCGAACGCGTGGGCTTGGACCTTTGAACGCCCGCCGTTAATCGTCCCAGCAGGTCGGGGCTGTCAGCGAGCCGCTGAAGCGCATCAGCGAACTCGTTCGCTGAACGGCTCGAAACGATCAATCCGGTGACCTGATTGGAGACTTGTTCGGGAATGCCGCCGACCGGTACCGCGACGACCGGCATGCCGGCCCCAAAGGCTGCCGCGACAGCGCCGGATTGGCTGGCTTCCGCGTGGCAGATGGCGACGACGTCATACTGCTGAAACTTGTAGCTCAATTCGTCCGACCTAAACCAGCGATTTTCAACATGCACTCCCAATTGCGCGAAGCGCGGCGCGTACATTTCGACGTTGCCCGAGCCGAGCACCCCCGCTTCGACGACTACGCCTCGCTCGCCCAGCAGGGCTAGGGCATCGAGGAACAGATCGATTCCCTTGTAAGAAAGCAGCCGGCCGAAGAACAAGACGCGAAGCGGCCCGTTGCGCGGCCGTCGAGTGGGCGCGCTTCGGAAGGTCAGATCGGGGTGGAACAACGAGGTGGTCTTTTCGCGGGAAATCGCGCTCATGCTCACGAGCTGATTTTGAACGAACTTGCTTAGAGTGACGGCGTGATCGCATAGTCTCACTTCGCGCAACAGCCAGCGATTGAGAAATCCGGTGGGGTCGCCTGGATGCGGGCTGGCATCGTGCACGACGACGATGTGACGAATGCCGGTCTTGCGCAAGACAGGCGCGATGAAGGGAAACCAGACGTGGGGCATCATATTTACCACAACACGCGTCCTGTCGCGGCGAAATCGCTCCCAGCAGGCCCGGCGCAGCCGCAGGAGCTTTCCCCAGGATGTGGCGGCCCGGAAGGAGGAATCGAAGGTGACGACCGGAAACAAGGACTCGCCAAGACGTCTAAACTCGTCAAAAAGCTCGTTCGAAAAGCTGATCGAGATCGTGGCGGGAAAATTAGAATCGATCTCTCGGGCAAACTCAAACATGAAATCGGATAGTGCGCCCCGCCTCCCCCAATAGATAAACATCGCCTCTCTGGACATAGAATGAATCCGAGAATGGCATCGGAGATTACGAGACGGCCGCAACCGAGACGGGCGCAATACGGACAACCGTTATAGGAGCCACTAGCACGTTTTCTGCGGGCAGCCAAGGGAACGGCCTGCAATGCGACTGCGACGCGGCGAGCGGCAAAGGATCATGTCGCGGCGGCGTGTCTTTGCCGGTTGCAGAGTTCGTCCAGCCGCGATGGCGCATCCGAATTCTGCCGGTTACATCTCGGCCCGAGCGGCGGCCGGCTGAAGATTGCGCGCGGATGCGGCTGGCACCTCCGATTGACAATCGCTGCCCAGCTTGAGTCTGGCCATCAAGCCATGGGCGGTATTTGGACCGTCTTCCAGCGGTTGAGGTAACCAAGCGGGTAGGTGCGCTTTAGCTTGGGCGAATACGGCCACTACAACGATCTCGCCGTGCTGTCGGAAAGAGGCCTATCGCGCCGCAGGTCTCGGGAGCGGCGCGAACCGCTGAAGCGATCGAGCGCGAGATACACGACCGGAGTGGTATACAGCGTCAGCAACTGACTTAGCATCAGGCCGCCAACAATGGCGATGCCGAGCGGGCGGCGGATCTCGCTGCCGTTACCAAAGGTGATGGCCAGCGGCGCCGCACCGAGCATGGCCGCCATCGTGGTCATCATGATCGGCCGGAACCGCAGCAGGCAGGCCTCGAAAATGGCCGCTTCGGCGGTCAGGCCGCGGGAACGTTTGGCGTCGAGCGCGAAGTCGATCATCATAATCGCGTTCTTCTTGACGATTCCGATCAGCAGGATCACCCCGATCAGGGCAATGACGCTGAACTCGGTCCTGAAAATCATCAGGGCCAGAACCGCGCCGACGCCGGCCGACGGCAGGGTGGAAATAATTGTGATCGGATGGATATAGCTCTCATAGAGGATGCCGAGAACGATGTAGACGGCGAGCAGCGCCGCCAGGATCAGGAACGGTTCGGTGCGGAGCGAGGCCTGGAATGCCCGCGCGGTGCCTTGCAGGTGGCCGCGTATGGTCGGGGGCATCCGGAGATGCGCGGTCGCCCGGTTGATCTCCGCCACCGCGTCGCTCAACGACGCGCCCGGTTTCAGATTGAACGAGATGGTAGCTGACACGAACAGGCCCTGGTGATGGACCGCCAGCGGCGTCGTTCCGGTTGCGTAGGCGGACACCGCCGCGAGCGGGATCATGCCCTCCAGCTTAGTGCTGACCGCCGCGCCCGCAGACGCCGTGGAATTGCCGGTAGCGGCGATGGCGTTGATCAACGCGTTGCGCGCCGCGTTGTTGACGTTCACGGCCAGAACCGAAGCGCCCGGCCGCGACACGATGGAGCTGCCGACGGCGGTGCCGGCCGGTGCATTGGTCGCTGCGGTGCCAGTCGGCGGGGCGCCGCTGGTCGAGATGTAGATGTCCCGAAGCGTATCCGGGCTCTGCCAGTACTTCGGCGCCACCTCCATGACCACGTGGTACTGATTGATGCTGGTGTAGATGGTTGAAACCTGGCGCTGGCCGAAAGCGTCGTAGAGCGTGTTGTCGATCTGGTTCATTGACAGGTCGAGCCGCCCCGCAGTGTCACGGTCGACGACGATGTTGGTTTCGCGGCCGCTTTGCTGCGCGTCCGAATTGACGTCGGTCAGCACCGTGCTGTGCTCCAGCGCCTCCAAGAGCTTGGCGGCCCAGGGATAAAGCTTCGTGCCGGAGTCGGATTGCAACGTGTACGCGTACTCTGCATTGGTCATCCGGCCGCCGATCCGCACGTCCTGCACCGATTGCAGGTACAGGGTGGCGCCGGCGAGTCCGGCAAGCCGCGTGCGCAGGCGGGCAATGACCTGGTCTGCCGTGTTGCGGCGCTCCGCGAGCGGCTTGAGGGCGATGAACACCGTTCCTAAGTTGGTCTGCCCGCCGATGCCGCCGCTGCCGAGACCGGTGAAGCCGACCACGTTTTGCACCGCCGGATCGTGCTGTACGATGCTGGTGGCCGCGATGAGCTTCTGGCGCATCAGCTGGAACGAGATGCTCTGGTCGGCTTGCAGTATGCCGATCAGGTTGCCGGTATCCTCCTGCGGAAAGAAGCCCTTCGGTATCCTCGCGAACAGCACCACATTGAGACACACGGTGGCGAGCAGGGCATACATCACCGGGCGGCGGTGGCGCAGCGCCCAGGCGAGGCTGTGCTCATAGCCACGCAGCACGAGACCGAACAGCCGGCGGCGCGCATCGACCCGCCGCCGCAGCAGCAACGCACACATCATCGGCGTGGTAGTCAGCGAGATCGCCAGCGACACCATGATCGCCATCGACAGCGTAACCGCGAACTCACGGAACATCCGGCCCAGAACAGCGCCCATCAGCAGGATTGGGATGAACACCGCGATCAGCGACACGCTGATGGACAGCACGGTGAAGCCGATTTCCCTGGCGCCGCGCAGGGCGGCCTGGACTGCCGACTGTCCGGCTTCGATATAGCGGTTGATGTTCTCGACCACGACAATGGCATCGTCGACGACGAAGCCGGTCGAGATGGTGAGGGCCATCAACGACAGATTGTCGAGGCTGTAGCCGAACAAATACATCGTCCCGAAAGTGCCGATGATCGACACCGGCACGGCAACACACGGGATCAGGGTCGAGCGCACGTCGCCGAGAAACAGGAACACGACCAGCGTGACCAGCGCGACCGCAATCAGCAGCGTGAGCTCGGTATCGTGCAGCGAAGCCCGTATCGTAATGCTGCGATCGGACGCGACGGTGATTTTGGCATCGGAGGGCATCGCGGCTTGGAGCCGCGGCAGCTCCGCCTTGATGCGGTCGACGGCATCGATGATGTTGGCGCCGGGCTGGCGGAACACCACGACCATGACGGCCTGCTGGCCGTTGGCAATGCCCTCGTTGCGCACATCCTCGACGGAATCGAGTACTTTCGCCACATCGGTAAGCAGCACCGGGGCGCCATTGCGATAGGCGACCACCAGCGGCCGATAGTCAGCCGCGCGCGTCGCCTGATCGTTGGTATAGATCAGATGGTAGTGCCGGCCTTGCCCGATGCCGCCCTTCGGGCTGTCGGCGTTGGCAGACGCCAGCGCCGCGCGGACGTCTTCGAGGCCGATGCCGTATTTCGACAACGCCAGCGGATTGAGCTCGACGCGCACTCCCGGCAGCGACGAGCCGCCGACGAGCACCTCGCCGATGCCGTCCAACTGCGAAAGCCGCTGCTCCAGCACCGTGCTGGCGGCATCGAACAGCTGGCCCTGGGTCAGCGTCTTCGACGTCAGCGCCAGAATGAGAATCGGAAAATCGGAGGGATTGAACTTCCGATAGATCGGATTGCCCCGCAACGCGCTCGGCAGATCGATGCGCGCCGCATTGATGGCCGCCTCGACGTCGCGGGCCGCGCCGTTGAGATCGCGGGTCAGGTTGAATCCAACGCCGATCCGCGCTTCGCTCATGATGTTGGACGACGTCATCTCCATCACGCCGGCAATCTGCCCGAGGTGCCGCTCCAGCGGACCGGCAACGCTGGCCGCCACGGTTTCGGGACTGGCTCCGGGCAGCACGGCCTGCACCGAGATCACCGGAAATTCGACCTGCGGCAGCGGCGCGACCGGCAGATTGAAGAACGCCAGCATCCCGGCAATGACAATGCCGGCAGTCAACAACGTGGTCGCCACCGGGCGCCGGATGAAGGGCGCGGAGATGTTCATTCGAACACCTCGCCGCCATAGCGGCTGCCGGACCTGCCGCCGCGCAGGCGCGTCGCCAGCCGGTCGAAGTAAAGATAGATGACCGGCGTGGTGAATAACGTCAGCACTTGGCTCACGACCAGCCCGCCGACGATGGCTAGCCCGAGCGGCCGGCGCAGTTCAAAACCGATGCCGCCGAGGAGCATCAATGGCAGCGCGGCGAGAATGGCCGCCATGGTGGTCATCAGGATCGGCCGGAACCGCAACAGGCATGCCCGAAAGATCGCCTCGCGCGGCAGCAGTCCCTCGCTCCGCTGGGCATCGAGCGCAAAGTCGATCATCATGATCGCGTTCTTCTTGACGATACCGATCAGCAGGATGATGCCGATGATGGCGATGATATCGAGATCGTTGCCGGTCAGAATGAGCGTGACCAGTGCACCGATGCCGGCCGACGGCAAGGTCGAGAGGATCGTGATCGGGTGGATGAAGCTTTCGTAGAGAACGCCCAGCACGATGTAGACCGTGACGATGGCGGCAATGATCAGATAGAGTTCGTTGCTCAATGAAGCGCGGAACGCTGCGGCAGCGCCCTGGAACGCGGTGTGGAAGCTTCGCGGCAGGGCAATTTTCTGCTCGGCGCGCTCGATGGCCTCCACCGCAGCTTGGAGTGAGTATCCCGACGCCACGTTGAATGAAATGGTGGCGGCGGGAAACTGGTCGAGCCGGGTGATGACCAGCGGTTCGGAGCGATGCTCGACATGGACGATGGCCGACAGCGGCACCTGGCCGTTCGAAGTGGAAACGGAGGACGGCAGGTAAAGCAGCGACAGGTTCGCCAGCGACCTCTGGACTGCGGGGGTGGCCTCGAGGATCACGCGGTACTGGTTGGACTGCGTGTAGATGGTCGAGACGATGCGTTGGCCGAACGCATCATAGAGCGCATTGTCGACCGTGGCGGGCGAGATGCCGAACCGGCTTGCGGTGGCGCGGTCGATCTCCAGCACGATGGCATCGCCCTGCTGCTGCATATCGTCGGAAACATCGGCGAGTTGCGGCAGCTCTCTGAGGCGGCGGGTCAGCCGCGGCACCCAGTTGGCGAGTTCCGTAGCGTTGATGCTCTGCAGCATGAGATGATACTGGGCGCGCCCGACGGTGGCGTCGACGGTGAGGTCCTGCACGGGCTGCATGAACAGCGAAATGCCCGTGATGCTTGCGGCCTCGCGCTGCAATCGGGCGATGAGTGCGTTCAAGTCCGCGGCGTCGCGCCGGGACGGCGGCTTTAGATTGATCAGCAGACGACCGGAATTGAGCGTCGGGTTGGTACCGTCGATGCCGATGAAGGAGCTCAGGCTTTCGACGCCGGGATCGTTCAGCAGCGCCTTCGCGAGCGCGCGTTGCAGCCGCGCCATTTCGCCGTACGAGACATCCTGCGACGCCACCGTGATGCCCTGGATCAATCCGGTATCTTGGACCGGGAAGAAGCTCTTCGGGATCGCCCAATAGAGCAGCACCGTGGCGGCCAGCGTCAGGACCGCGATCGCGAGCATCAGCGGTTGGTGGTCGAGCGCGGACCGTAACGCGCCGCTATATCTGCCGAGCACCCGGTTGAAGAGTGCTTCCGACCATAGGTCGAACCGGCTGCGTTCGGCCACGCTGCGATGCCGGATCAGTTTCGCGCACAGCATCGGCACCAGCGTCAGCGAAACCGCCGCCGAAATCACGATCGTCACCGCAAGCGTCACGGCAAATTCCCGAAACAGCCGGCCCACCACGTCGCCCATGAACAGCAACGGGATCAGCACGGCGATCAGCGACACCGTGAGCGAAATGATGGTGAAACCGATCTGGCGCGAGCCGGTCAGCGCCGCCGCGGTCGGCTCGTCGCCGGCCTCGACGTAGCGGGTGATATTCTCGATCACCACGATGGCATCGTCGACCACAAAGCCGGTCGAGATGGTCAGCGCCATGAGCGACAGGTTATCGAGACTGAAACCGAACAGATACATAGCCGCGAATGTGCCCACGATCGACAGCGGCACCGACAGGCTGGGGATCATCGTGGCCGGCAGGTTGCGCAGGAACAGAAAGATCACCAGGACCACCAGACCGATCGCCAGCACCAGTTCGAACGCGACGTGAACGACCGAAGCGCGGATGGTGACCGTGCGATCGGTCAGCACGGCGATGTCGACGGCCGGCGGCAGATCGGTCTTGAATTCGGGCAGCAGCCGCTTGATGCGATTGACGACTTGAATGACATTCGCGCCGGGCTGGCGCTGTACATTGAGGATGATTGCCGGGGTATCGCCGGACCAGGCGCCGAGCAGCTTGTTTTCCGGGCCGTTGATCACCTTGGCGACATCGGACAGGAACACCGCCCTGCCGTTGCGATAGGCGACGACGATGTTGCGAAAGGCGTCCGGGGTAATAAGCTGATCGTTGGTATTGATGCTGGAGGCCACCGCCGGTCCATCGAAGCTGCCCTTGGGGATGTTGACATTGGCGGTGGCCAGCGTGGTGCGGATATCATCGATGTTGAGCCCGTAAGCCGCCAGCGACTGCGGATCGATCTGAACGCGAATTGCCGGGCGCTGGCCGCCGGCGATGCTGACCAGGCCGACCCCGGGCAGCTGGGCGATCTTCTGTACGATCGTCGTTTCGCAGAGATCTTCCAGCGTGGTCAGGCCGTAGCTCTTCGAGGTCACCGCCAGCGTCAGGACTGGAGCGTCCGCCGGGTTGACCTTGGCGTAGACCGGCGGTGCCGGCAGGTCGCTCGGCAACAAATCCGACGCGGCATTGATCGCCGCCTGAACTTCCTGCTCGGCGATGTCGAGCCCGGTCGCGAGGCTGAACTGCAGCGTGATCACCGAAGCGCCGGCGGAGTTCGTCGAGGTCATCTGGTTGAGGCCCGCCATCTCCCCGAATTGCCGTTCGAGCGGCGCCGTCACCGATGTTGTCATCACGTCGGGATTGGCGCCGGGGTAGAAGGTTTGCACTTGGATGGTCGGGTAATCGACCGTCGGCAGCGCCGAAATCGGTAGGAACGGCAGCGCCACCAAGCCGACGAGCATCACCGCCGCCATCAGCAGCGCGGTTCCGACCGGACGCAGGATGAAGATCTGCGATGGGTTCATCTCAGAACCATTACGGTGGCGGCAGAGTTGCCTGCCGCACTGCTTATCACTCCATCCGCTCGCCGAGATAGGAGGCGATCAGCCGCGCTGCTGACGGACGTTGGGGCACCGCGGGCCACCGGAGGCGGTGCCGATAGCTGCCACACGCGGGCGGAGCGCACCCGCGGCTGGCGACCTATGACCGTCATCGAATTTTTTCAGCCACGTCGAAGCGGCGGGCGGTCATCATTCTGTGCTATCCTAAAACGCTTGGCCGGCGTCAAGCTCTATAGCGATGACGCCAAGAAGTGGCTGGAATGATGGCGTGAACGGCACCGCCACGACAACCAATGGGCCGTGGCCGGTGTGGCAGATTCCCGGCCGGCCGATCGCGCACGCGCCGGCCGGACCGGCGCAGCACGCAAGCGGCTGGCGCCGCTGTTTTATCCCTCATATTTTTCGTTCCTCAACGGTGATTGGCAGCTCCAGGCGGAGGCGCCCGGCGCGGTCTCGCTGCGCGGATCTGGCGCGCGGCGCGACTTCAGGTCGCTTGGCGGGGCGCCGGCGCTATAATATCCTGGTACTGTCGCGCAGATCGGCGTGCTTGGCTCGTCGGTTGAGCGTGTGCAACTGCCGGTGGCGTTTCGAGTCGCGGGATTTCTGGTGGACCATCCGGCCTGATGGTAGCCAACAGCCGCCAAGCCATTACGCAATCGTACTTTCACCTTGCCGCATCGGGGGTGGCAGACTGCGTGGTCCGCCATTCAAGTGACAGGATTTCCGTATGACGGCGTCGCCTAGTACAGCTCTCGCCCTCGCACACAGCTGGGCCGCGGAATCTAATCGATGAAACCGCAGGAGCGAACCAGCCGTGTTCGATCGGCATTGCGGTCGATACAGCAATTGGTGTTCCTGATCGGACTCGGCATCATCGTCGGCATCATGCTCGGCCCCAAGGCCGGCGTCACGCTGGGGGTGGCCGGCCGCACAATTCTGCAGCTCGTCAGCAAGACTGTGACCCGTAATTGGTACCCTGATCGATTCGAGCGTTCGGGACTGCTGCGCTACGATCCAGCCCGGGCGCAGCCCGGCTACACGCTTTACACGCTTGCGCCCGACCTGTCGGCCCACCTCATCGATATGAACGGACGCGAGGTCCACAGCTGGTTCGTCCCAAATGATCAGATTTCTGGCGTCAGCGGCATCCGTACCCTGTTCGGACTGCTGGAGCCGCAGGTAGAAGGCGGCTACCTCTACCCCGATGGTGACGTGATCTTGGTCTATGAGGTCAAGGCGCTGACTCAGCCAGCCACGCGGCTGTTCAAGCTTGACAAGGATTCCCACGTCCTCTGGAAGAGCAACGTCAACGTCCATCACGCAATCGAGATCGCGGGCGACAAGATTTATGCGTTGACTTCCATTCCCCGCACCCGGCTAACGGAGCGCGCCAGGCGCGACCGCTTGCCGCGGGACGGCGAGAGCATCAGCATCCTGGGTTCCGACGGCAAGGTCATCAACTCGTATTCGATCATCAATGCGATCGCGAACGCCACGGACTTCCGTATCGCGGATTTCGCAAAACACAGCGAGCCGCTCGACCCACTGCATTCGAATTCGCTGGACGTGCTCACCGAACAGACGGCGCGTTTCTTTCCCGGTGCCAAACCCGGCAACGTGCTGGTCTCGTTGCGCAACCTCGATCTGCTCACGGTGATGGATCTGGAGCGCGATACCGTCGTCTGGGCCATGCGCGGTGGCTGGCGCAGGCAGCATGATGCCAAAGTGCTGCCGAATGGGCACATCCTGATGTTCGACAACAATGGCGGCGTGCGCACCTACAGCCCGTCCCGGATCCTGGAAATCGATCCCGCCACCGGCGGCATCGTGTGGTCCTACAGCGGCAAACCTGACGATCCGCTCGACAGCGCCGACAATCGCGGCGGGGCGCAGCGGCTTGCCAACGGCAACACCTTGATCAACGAGGCCAATGCCGGCCGGATCATCGAGGTGACGCCTGACGGGACGGTGGTATGGGAATATGTCAACCCGCTCCTTTCCGAAGAGCGCGGCAAGAAGATCATCGCGTCCTTCGGGTTGACCGTGACCCGCTATGATGCCTCTTATCTTTCGTTTCTTGGCGGCCATGTGGCGGCTCGTGGCGGCTCGCTAAACCGCGCCAAGGAGGCGCCGATGATACAGCGGAACGGCCTGCCACATCCGCCATCGAGAGGCGCGGTTGCCGCGGCAGGCGCGCATCGCCGATGAGCGGAGGGAGCGGGTGCGCGTAAACATCCGGCGCGTTACGCAATGGGGGCCCAAAATCGCGCTCTTCGTCGTCGCCTTCATTCCAGGCTTCGTCATTGCCAATATCGACTACACGCGAATCATGGATTTGGCGGCAACGGTGCAGCTGTCGTTCCAGCAGTTGCAGACCAGGAGCGCAACCGGCGATTGGTATCCGGCCCGTTTCGAGCGTTCCGGGGTGCTGCGTTATGACGTGGCGCGGACGAAGCCCGGCTACACCTTGTATACGCTTGCGCCCGATCTGTCGGCCCACCTCATCGATATGAACGGTCGCGAACTGCATCGCTGGTCGGTGACACCGAACGAGGTGATGCCCGAAGCGGCGGCAGCTCCGCATACGTTATTCGGCATGTTGAAGCCGCAGGTTGAAACGGGGCACCTATTCCCAAATGGCGACTTGCTGTTGATCTATGCGCAGAAGGCGATCGGACCTTGGGAATCGACGCTGATCAAAATTGACAAAAATTCCGACATTCTCTGGAAGTCGCGGGTCAAGGTACATCACGCCGTCGAGGTCGTGGGAGACAGGATTTATGCGCTCACGAGCGAAATGAAGCCGCCGTCGCGAAAGCCGGTGGTCCCTGCGCTTTACGGAATGCCTTATATGGATGAAAGCGTGAGTATCCTCGATTCTCGCGGCAATGAATTGAGCAGGCACTCGATTTTTCAGGCGATGGCGAATACGAAGACCATGCGTCTCGCGCAGGCAGTCCCGTTCAACGATCGTATCGATACGCTGCACTCGAACTCGTTGGACGTTCTGAACGAGCACACCGCGCACTTCATTCCCCGGGCCAAGCCGGGCGACGTCCTGGTTTCGCTGCGAAATCTGGACATGCTGGTCGTGGTGGACCTGGAGAATGACAAAATCGTTTGGGCGCTCCGCGGTGGCTGGCGTGCCCAGCACGACGCCAAGATGCTGCCGAATGGAGACATCTTGCTTTTCGACAACGAAGGAGACCTCATGAAGCACGGCAGGTCCCGCGTACTTGAAATCGCCCCGGATACCGGACGCATTGTCTGGTCTTTCGAGGGGACTGCCAAGGACCCACTCGACAGTGAAATACGGGGTGGCGCCCAGCGGCTGAGCAATGGCAATACCCTGATCAGCGAATCAACGGCAGGCCGCATTCTGGAAGTCATACCCGACGGCTCCGTGGCATGGGAGTATGTGGATCCACTCCAAGTGACGGAGAACGGCCGAAAATTAATTGCCTCGCTAGGCCTGACCGTGACCCGCTACGGTCCCTCCTATGCTTCGTTCACTCGCGATGACCAAGGGCGCCAAGCAACGCGCTGAGTTAGTCTTTGTTCCATTGTGCAGACAGAGTGCAAAATCGACGCGCTACGCCCGATGAACTGGATGGTGCTGAAGCTAGAATGTTTCGCGGTTGCTCGAAGGTCTGAAACGTGAAAGGTTGCCGACGCCGCTGACTCGCCGAGTCCGTGTTCAGTCGTGATCGTTCCAGAACGCTTTGAGGGGCTGCGAAGCCTCAGCTCAGACTGTTCCCTTGGCGAGCACTACCTGCCGTAGTACAACGTCACGCGGCCGCAGCGTATTGGCGCCGAACGGAGCCTAGACGGTTTTCGACAGTTTTGGACAAATGTGCTCCGCTCATTTCGCAATTCCCCAAACACGAGGCACATCTGATGACGGTCTGGAAGAGGCTGCGGCAATTGCTGGCATTGTTGCGTGGGCTAACGTTCTTCCTAATATTCGCCTTCGGTCTAGGGTGCATCTTCGCCGTCGTCACCTTCCCCCTGATTGGTCACACCTTTGGCATAGCGGCAATGATAATACAGCAGTCGGTCAGCAAGCAGGCGACCGGCAATTGGTTTCCCGATCGCTTTCCGCGTTCCGGCGTGCTGCGCTACGACCCGGCGAAGGCGCAGCCCGGTTACACGCTTTACACGCTTGCGCCGGACCTCTCGGCCCATCTGATCGATATGAACGGTCGTGAGGTACATCGATGGTCCCCGCCCAAAGAACAAGCAGTGCCGGGGGGAACCAGAACTGTTTATACTCTTTTCGGTTTGTTGGAGCCGCAGATTGAAGGAGGACACCTGTTCCCCAATGGTGATTTGCTGTTGGTCTATGAGGTCAAATCATTGGGAATTCCGGCAACGGCAGCGGTCAAGGTCGACGTGAACTCTCACGTCATCTGGAGGAGCGAGGCCAAGGTGCATCACGCCATCGAGGTTGTCGGAGATAAGATTTATGCCCTGAGTGCGAGAGGTAATCGTCGCCCGGCAAGGCCGCGCGACCCCCGTCTCCGCGGTCTGGTCGAACAACGAGTCGTCATCCTCAATTCAGAGGGAAAATTGTTAAGCTCACACTCGCTCATCGACGCGATTGAGAATACGACGAACATGCGCCTCGAGGACGCAATTGACGTAACGCAGTTGCCTGAGCCGTCGCTGCACGCGAACTCTCTGGATGTCCTGACAGAACGGACAACACATTTCATTCCCGGCGCCAAACCTGGAGACGTGCTGGTGTCGCTCAGAAATCTTAATATGCTGGTTGTATTGGATCCGGACAGCGATAAGATCGTCTGGGCCTTGCGGGGTGGTTGGCGACTCCAGCACGACGCCAAAATGCTGCCAAATGGACATATCCTTATGTTCGACAACCAAGGCAACCTCATGACGCAGGGTAGGTCTCGGGTCCTCGAAATCGATCCCGTCACTGGCGGCATCGCGTGGTCCTACAGCGGCACACCGGACGACCCGCTCGACAGCGGCGACAACAGGGGCGGCGCTCAGCGGCTGGCTAACGGCAATACCCTGATCAACGAGTCCGACGCGGGACGCATTCTGGAAGTCATGCCGAACGGCTCGATCGCATGGGAGTACGTGGACCCGCTCGTGACCGTCCAGTATGGCCAAAAGCTCATTTCCGCCTTGGGCCTGACCGCGACGCGCTATGATGCCTCCTATCTTTCGTTTCTTGGCGGCCATGCGACGGCTCGCTAAGCTGCTGTTGCCGGGAGTTGCCGCCAGCATTCCGCTGGCGCTGATGCCGAGCCCGGCCGCGGCCTATCTGGGACCCGGCGGCGGCCTGTCGTTCCTGGGGACGGCTCTCGCCATGCTGGCCGTCTTCTCGGTATCGGCCACCGTGGTAGTGATGCGGCAGGTGCGCGCGGTGAAGGCTTTCTTTCGGCGCCGCCGCAACAGGCGCAAGTCCGATGGCAACGGTGACGAGCAGGAGCCCGAGCACAGCGAACGCCGGGACGACCCTGGCGGCTCTGGTTCTCAACCATAACGCCGGCTGGCGCGTCCTCAGCAATTGGGAAAGCCGCCTGCTCGCGGGTCGCCTGGCCGCGATCACCGTCGATCGGCCGGTGTTCATCGCCGGCCTGGCGCGCGCCGGCACCACCATGCTGCTGCGGAAGCTTTGCGAGCTGCCCGACTTTGCCACGCACCGCTATGCCGATTTCCCGTTCCTGTTCACGCCTTATGCCTGGGCACGGCTGCGTCGCGCGATGCCCGCGCCGCGGCAGGCGCCGCGCGAACGGATGCACAAGGACGGCATCATGGTCACCGCCGAGAGCCCGGAGGCGATGGAAGAGGTGCTCTGGATGGCCTTCTTCCCGCGGCTCCACGATCCGACAGTCAGCAACGTGCTCGACGAGCGGGCCCGCCACCCGGAATTCGAAGCTTTTTTCGCCGAGCATATCCGCAAGCTGATCCTGGCGCGCGGTGCGCGCCGATACGTCAGCAAGAACAACTATAACGTGACCCGCCTGGGCTACCTCGCCAGGATGTTCCCCGATGCGCGCTTCGTCCTGGCGGTCCGCGCGCCGCAGGCCCACGTGGCTTCGCTAATGAAGCAGCACCGGCTGTTCTGCAGCATCCAGCACGACAACGATGCGGCCCGGACACATCTGCGGCTGGTCGGCCATTTCGAGTTCGGCCTCGACCGCCGGCCGATCAATCCGGGCGACGCCGCCGCTATCGCCGCTGTAGAGGAGTTATGGCGGCGCGGCGAAGATGTCCGCGCCTGGGCGAAGTACTGGACTCTCATCTATGGCCACCTTGCCGCCCGGCTCGACGCCGATCCCGCCTTGGCCAGCCGCTGCCTCGTGGTGCGCCATGAGGAC
>JAKAPE010000038.1 GCA_021811945.1 Pseudomonadota bacterium
GGTGGCGGCAGCAACGGTTATCGCGTGCGCCTGTGGAAGGTCGAGCTTCAGAAACTGGCGAATCAGCTCAAGCGGCCCCTCACGGTCTGTCATCTGCCGCCCGGCACCAGCAAGTGGAACAAGATCGGTGTGTCACGAGCACATCACCAGAGAAAGGAGATACGGTTCAAGGAGCGCGCGGGGGTGAAACTCCCCGGCGCGACTCGCCAGCATCGCCTGTTCTCGTTCATCTCCATAAACTGGCGCGGCAAGCCGTTGCGCAGCTATCGCACTATCGTCCAGCTGATTGCCGCAACGACAACCGACGCCGGGCTGAAAGTGCGCGCCGAGCTCGACGAGCGAAAATACCCCAAAGCCGTCAGAATCTCCGATGCGCAACTCGCCGCCGTCAATATCCGTCCTCACGCCTTCCACGGCGATTGGAACTACACGATCTTCCCAGACAAACCAAAGCAATCGCGAAAGCAATCGCGTCTGAGATAAAGTGTATGACTTATTTCCTGACAGCGCCTTAGGCGGTGGAGTGTTCACGATCAAAGACCGTGGCGTGCGCGATGGACGGCCAGATTTTCGCAATGTGCCGGTCGGAGCCCGCGTAGCAGCGGCACGCTTCCGATACCGAGCGCCTTGCGAGCATTGTCGCTTAGTTGCGAACTCACAAGCACCGTCCCGTCATCGGCAAAGCTTACGAGACCCCTGTCGAAGGCGGCATCCCAGAGGGCCGAGAGCAACAACCCATTGTGTATGTTGAGCCGCCGCGCATCGTCGCACTCTGCCCATGGCACGATGTGTGACGCTCTCAAGAGCGCCGGCTCGGTAATCCCTGTGAGCGGACATCGACCACCCCAGTAGTCCATGAGCGCATCCCGAAATACGTCTTGGCCGATGCGCTGGACTACGAGACGCTCGGCTTCCGTCGTCTGAGGGAGACCAGTCGTCTTGGCGCGGAACCGAAGGAGAGGTGCCTCCGGCAGGCTCATGGCGAGCTTGTAAACGCGGCCAACAGCTTCATGAAGCATAGGCAGCGTGTTCAAAATAAACGTAACGGCGCCCGGGCTGCTTCGCTTCGCTCGCAGAGCGATTTGACTGGACCTAAATTCGTCTCGCTCTGGTATTCACGCGCTAGCTTTTTTCTTCGCCATCGCCGCTTGAAGCACCAACGAACGCAGCGGCACCGCTCATGCGGCGACCTGCGCCGGCCGCTGCGGCGCCGGGGGCCGGTCAGGCTGCGGCTCGGCGACGGCCATCGGCACACCATCGGCCGCCGCGCTTTCGTCGAAGCGGAAGAAGGCGACCCGCTCCTCCATGGTGTGCGCCTGGATTTCCAGCGTCTTGGCGGTGGCGGCATTCTCTTCCACCAAGGCCGCGTTCTGCTGGGTCACACCATCCATTTGGTTGAGCGCCTTGTTGATCTGGTCGAGCCCGGTGGCCTGCTCGACGCTGGCGGCCGCTATGTCGGCAATGATGGCGGCGGCCTTCTTGACCGATTCGCCGATCTCAGTGAGCGCCGTGCCGGTCTGATTGACCAGTTGGACGCCTTCGTGCACCTGGCTGCTGCTGTTGCTGATCAGCAGCTTGATGTCCTTGGCCGCCTCCGACGAGCGCTGGGCCAACGTGCGCACTTCCGAGGCGACGACGGCGAAGCCGCGTCCGGCCTCGCCGGCACGGGCCGCTTCCACCGCCGCGTTGAGCGCCAGCAGATTGGTCTGCCGCGCGATCTCGTCGATCACGCCGATAATGTCGGTGACCTCGCGCGAGGATTCCTCGATGCGGCTCATCGCATCGATCGCCTTGCCGGCGACCCCGCCACCGCGATCGGCGACGGTGCAGGTATCGAGGGCAAGCTTCTTGGCCTCCTCGGCATTCTGCGCGTTCTTGCGCACGGTGCTGGCGAGCTCTTGCATCGCCGCCGAAGTCTCTTCCAGGCTCGCCGCCTGCTCTTCGGTGCGCTGCGACAGATCGGTAGTGGCCCCGGCGATCTCGCTGGACGCGTTGGTCACCTCGCGCGCCGAGCCCTTGATCTCGGCGACGGTGGCGCGCATCTGGCGCGCCATCGCTTGCACGGCGGCCGCGATCTGCCCGACCTCGTCATGCTGATCGGTGGCCGTTACATCGACGTCGAGCTCGCCCTGGGCGATTCGGCCGACTGCGCCGGCGATGGTGACGATGGGCTTAGAGATGATCCGCGCCACGACGAACGCCACCGCAGCGCTGATGACTACGACGCACAGCAGCACGCCGATCAGGATCATGCGTGCCTGCCTGAAAGACGCATCGGTGCGGGCAATCCGATCGTCCCGCGCCTGCGTACTGCTGGCAATCAGGGCCTTGGCCAGCTCTTCCACCTGGTCGAAGCTACGCTGGGCGGTCATCATGAACATCAACGCCGTACCGGCGTCGGTGTCGGCCATATCGATGACGTCCTTTGTCTTCTTCAGATAATCGGCCACGGCGGTTTTGAGCTCGCCGGTCTTTGCCGCGGTCACCTGGTCCGTGTCCTTGATGGCCAGGAACGCCCGCAGCTTGGCTGGTATGACCGCCGAAAGCCGGCTCACCCCTTTGGCGAGCTTTTCGACTTCTTTCGAGTCCGTTTCATTCGCCGCCGTGGCCGTCAGACGGTAAAGATTGGTCTGCGCGGCCCACATCGCGTTGTCGAGATCGGCAATACGCTCGGCCTCTGCCACTGGTCCGGTCATCAGCCGATGCACCGTGGAGCCGGCGTCGCGTTGCACATACAGCGCATAGCCGCCGACCGCCATCAAGCACACGATGAGGAATGTCGGTGCGACGAGAATCTTCCAGCGCACCGACAGGTTGGAGAACCACCGAGACATCATCTGTTCTTTTCTTCGTTGGAGTGGAGCGAGGAGTTTGTTCGCTCAAGTCAAGGCGGCCCGGCGCGGTTCTGGCCTCAGGACTTGTAGATGCCCGCGCAAACGGTCGTCTGATTCAGACTTTGGCAGTACATCTCTTTTGGAGCGATCTTCCTGGTCTGCGGATTAACGAACTTGTATTCGTACCAGAAAGAGGCCTCCTTGCGCCCGAGATTGCTCATGTCCCTGACGAAGTACTTGCCGTCGACGTCCTGAGCATCGATCATGTGTTTTCCAACCAGCTTGTTGTTGGTGGCGTGCGCCAGCACCGTCCCGTCGAAGGACTGCACGACCACGTAGATTTCGCCGTTGACGAACTTGCCGCCGTTGTTGATTTCGGCATAGGCCTTCTGCGGCCCGTCCGCCTTGATGGTGGCAACGGCCATGTTGACCATCGCGATGGCATCCTGCTTGGTCGGCGGCGCGCCGGCCAACGCAAGAGTCGTCCCTGCCAGAAACGCAAAGGCAGTAGCTGTCGATTTGACAGATCGCATATTTAGCACCTCCTTAGAACTTCATTTCGAATGCATCGCGGCCCTGATTTCTTGTCCGCGATCGCCTTAAGCTGGGGGAAGATTGCTAATTGCAGCCTAATCGCGCCTGATGATCTCGTTATACCCGTATCTTATTCCACTTTATCGATTGCACCGCGGATGCACGCCGTGATTGCGTCTGATTGCTGATAACGGGATGGCCTGCTGCCCGGAATTTGAATACCCGTTCTTCGCAGCGAGTGAGCTGACGCCCGCCGAGGGCGGTAGCCCAACTCGCGTCAGTTTTGCAGTGGGCCTGGCGGTGTCGCGCAGACGCGACTTCTTGCTGGCCGACAACCGCTCGGCTGACGTATACGGAGAGGCAAATTGCCGGAAAACTTGCTCGGCAACCCGGGAGGTGCTGAAATGTATCGCGGAACCAAGGACGTCATGCTGCCGACGACGATCACCGGCTCGCTACCGCGGCCGAGCTGGTACACGGAAAACCTCGGCACCCGCATGTTCCTCGATGCGATGGTCAGCCGCCGCTTCCGCGAGCAATACGTTGACACGCTCTGCTGCTATCTGCGCGACCAGGAACTCGCCGGCCTCGACATCGTCACCGACGGCGACTGCCGTTTCGACGACGATGTCGGCGGGCAGAGCTGGACCAGCTATCCGTCGCACCACATGAGCGGCTATGAGCGCGACAACCCGCGGCCGACGCCCGCGGGCCGCGGCGGCTTGTGGTTTCCGCGCGGCCACATCCTTCACGACTATCTGGAATCGCGGGTGATGCCGACGATCGTGGGCCCGGTCGGGCGCGGCGATCTGCAATACACCGCGCTGTGGAAGACGGCGCAACGGCTGACCACAAAGCCGGTCAAGTTCGGCGCGGTTTCAGCGGAAATCGTCGCTTTCGCCTCGCAGGACAAGTACTACAAAAGCGTGCCCGAACGCATGCTGGCGATCGCCGACACCTTCAACGAGGAATATCACGAGCTCGCGGCCGCCGGCTGCCCGGTGATCCAGATCGAGGAGCCGCAGATCCACATGGCCGCGGCGCGCGGCATTCAGGACAAGGTGATTACGCTCGATTTGCTGGTTGCGGTGTTTAATCGCACAGTGAAAGGACTGCGCGCCAAGACGGAAGTATGGGCGCATTCCTGCTGGGGCAACCCTTCCCAGCAGCGCATGTTTGCAAAGGTACAGAGCTATAAGGCGTCGCTCGAAACCTACAACAAGGTCGATGCCGATGTGATCACCTTCGAATCGTCAAGCTCGGGCGGAATGGACCTCGAAGCCATCGGCAAGACCATCGCCGGCAAGAAGATCGCGATCGGCGTCATCGATCACCACACGCTGCAGGTGGAGGGCCCGGATGAGGTGGCGGCGCAAATCCGCGCCGCGCTCAAGTACATCCCGGCCGAACGCCTGGTGATCTCGTCCGATTGCGGCATGGGCCGCGAAGGCATGAGCCGTCGCCACGCCTTTTACAAGATGGTGTCGCTCGTCCTCGGCACCAACATGGTGCGCAAGGAACTCGGCTTTCCCGAAGCCCAATGCCTCGCCGCCGACGAGCGCTATTCGCTGGTGGTACCCGCGGCCTGACGCCAGCTGCAGATTGGAGATGACTTGCTTGTTCACCGCCTGACGGGCAAGTGTCGATTTGCGCGTGACCCCTTCTGCCGGGGCGGAGAGCGTTGGCGGACGCATGCGGTCGCGAAGGTGCGAGCGGCTGTTTGGAATTCAGGAGAGGACGTTATGAAAGTTGGATTTCTCGGCCTCGGCGCGATGGGCAGCGGCATGGCGACGCGGCTGGTCGGCGGCGGACATGATGTGTGGGTCTGGAACCGGTCTCCCGGACCAGCCGAGGAGTTGACGCGCCGCGGCGCCAAGCGCGTGGAGAAGCCCGAACAGGCGTTTGCCGGCGATGCGGTGATAACGATGCTCTCCGACGACGATGCGGTGCGCGACGTGGTGCTTGCCGGCGACATCCTCAAACGCGCGCCGAACAAGAATCTGGTGCACGTCGTCATGAGCACCATTTCGGTCGGCTTCGCCCGCGAACTCGAACGCGCCCATGGCGAGGCCGGCCTGGCGTACGTCGCCGCGCCGGTTGCCGGCCGTCCGGATGTGGCCGCCGCCGGCAGGCTCAACATCATCGCCGCCGGCCCGCCCGCCGCGATCGAGCGGATTAGGCCGCTGTTCGATCTCATGGGTCAGAAGACCTGGATCATGGGCGCCGGGCCGCACAAGGCCAACGTCGCCAAGCTGGCGATGAACTTCATGCTCGGGGCGGCGATCGAGGCCATGGCGGAGGCGGCAGCCTTGGCGGAGCGCTATGACATCGACCCGGCCAGGGTCATGGAGCTGGCCACAGGAACGCTGTTTGCGGCACCGGCCTACGCCATCTACAGCGCGCTCATCCTCAAGGGTGAATTCAAGCCGGGCTTCAAGCTCACGCTCGGGCTCAAGGACATCCGCCTCGCCCTCGCCGCCGGGGAAGCAGGCGGCGTGCCGCTGCCCTTCGCCAGTGTTGTGCGCGACAGCCTCATCGACGCCATCGGCCACGGCGATGCCGAAAAGGATTGGTCGGCGATCGCGCTGGTGGCGCGCCGGCGCGCCGCACTCGACGCCGGCGGCGGTAGCGCACGGGCGGGCTGATCGGGGGCCGGCGACACAAGCCGCAATGGCCCGGACAGGGGCGGCTTCCACCGGCCGCCGTTGCCGCTTATTGTGCCGCCCGCGCGCACTGTGCGAATCGCCGGGGCATGATCGGAGAAAGGCAAACACCGCTTTCGCGAAAGATCGTGCTCCGTTCCAACGCCGGAAGGAGGCTGCTGATGACCCGGATGTTTGCGCTCGCCTGCGTGCTCGCCGCATTGGCGCTGGCGGCCGGATCGGTGGTTGCGCAGACCCTGAGCCCGGTCGCGCCGGCGGCTTCCGCACAGCAGCCGGAGACGGCGCCTTACGGACCCCCCATCACCCTTGACCAAGCCAAGCGAGCGATGGCGGCGGCCGAGCTGGAGGCGGCGAAGAACTCCTGGCGGGTCGCCACCACCATCCTCGACAGCGGCGGCAACCTGGTGATGTTCCACAAGATGGACAATGCGCAGCTCTCGGCCATCACCGTGTCCGAAGGCAAGGCGCGCACGGCGCTGACGTTCAAACGTCCGAGCAAAGCGCTCTCCGACGCCATCGCCGGCGGCGGCGCCGGCTGGCGGCTGCTCGCCCTCAAGAACATCACCCCGCTCGAAGGCGGCCTGCCGATCATGCTCGACGGCAAGATCATCGGGGCTATCGGCGTCTCCGGCGCCATTTCCTCGCAGGACGCCCAGGTCGCCAAGGCCGGTGCCGATGCGGCGGGAATGTGAAGGTGCCTTTCCCGTGAGCCTGCGTTTTGTCGGATCGTGCATTTGGTGAAGCGAATAACGCGGAAACGGCGAACGGACTGAAATGAAAATTTCGAGCCTCGATCTTCTCGACTTGGTCGGAGAGCGACGCTTCTCAACCATACTCGCCGACCCGCCTTGGCGGTTTGCGAACAAGACCGGGAAGGTCGCCCCGGAGCACAAGCGGCTGGCGCGCTATCGTACACTCGACTTCGACGAGATCAGGCGCCTGCCGCTAGGGCAGATCGTGAAAGCGACGGCCCATCTCTACCTTTGGTGCCCGAACGCGCTGTTGCCGGAAGGCCTTGCCGTGATGAAGGCCTGGGGGTTCACCTACAAGTCCAACATCGTCTGGCACAAGGTGCGGAAAGACGGCGGGCCCGACGGCCGCGGCGTCGGCTTCTATTTTCGCAACGTCACCGAACTGATTCTGTTCGGCGTGCGCGGCAGGAATGCCCGCACCCTTGCGCCAGGACGGCGACAAGTGAATTTGCTGGCCACGCGCAAACGCGAGCACTCGCGCAAGCCGGGCGAGCAATATGCGATCATCGAGGCTTGCAGTCCCGGCCCCTATCTTGAGCTGTTCGCGCGCGGAACGCGCGAAGGTTGGGTGAGCTGGGGCAACCAGGCCGACGAGAAATATATGCCGACGTGGAAGACTTATGCCTATAATTCGCTCGTCGCAGCGGAGTAGATCATGAAACCTCGCCCGCTTTATATGGAAAATCCCGACAAGTACGAAATCGCGAATGAAGTGCTGTCGTCGGCCATCCGCGTTCTTCAGGCCGTTGGATTTTACGAGGACGAAATCCTTCAACTGTTCGATCAAGTCGCGAAAAAGCGGGAGCGGTTTCCGCTCCACCTCGAACCGCTCGCGGACCGCGGCTGATCGTCCTCGCCGCCCAGCCGGCGCCCCAGCCGCGACATCCGACCGCGCGACGTTTGGGACATGAACGACTTGTAACGAAACGGCGCGGCGGCGCCTGCGTTTCCGATGTGGGGCGATCGTTCCGATCAGGAGCTAGCCTCCTCCGAGGCGAGCGCGGGTCGGCAGGCTGCCCGCGCACCAGGCGTCCGGCGCCCGCTCACGGCGCCGGACGCTTTTTCTGTCGATTCCATTCGGATCGAACCGGTCTTTGCAATGACCCGCGCCGGTCGGGTGCGTTTCATGGACAAAGTGTAATCATGAGAAATTTGTAATGAAACTTCGCCGCACGTAAGCGTATTATTTGTCAGCCCCTCACAGGCAAAAATAATGGAGGGGCGATATGAGGAAACAGTTCAAGAGACAAGGAGTCCTGCTTGCGCTGGCGGCACTGCTGATAGTCGGCGAAGCGATTATAGGCGTTCACATCGCGCGGTGGGTGTCGCCGTATTCGTACGCACAGCAAGGGAACCTGCTGCTGCGGGCGAGCGACATCCTCGTCCTGTCGCGCAGCGAAAAACTAGCCGCGTGGAAGGACCTGCATCGGCGCTTTCCCGACCAGTACGGCCCGCCCGGCTTCTCCCCAATTTCCGAGTGGGTGCTGCCACCGGCTATCGCGGTGCGGCCGATGACGCGGCGCGCTTTGCGTGCCGTGCCGGGGCTCGCGCCTTATGAGTTCGCGATGGTGCAGGGCAGGCTGCTGATCGTGAACCCCAACAACATGAAGGTCGCCGAGGTGATCAGGGGTCACCGCCGGAAGCGCAGATATTGGGACCTGATCGGCGGACCGAACTGATGGGGCAAGGTCAGCGTCGGTGGGGCTTGAAGCCCCCGCGCATTCCGGGCCGGCCGAGGGTGGAGCGCGGACCGTGCGGGTTCGGGCGGCCCGGCACGGTTTCGATCCCCGGACCCATTTCGTCAAGCGCAGGTTTGCGTGGAACGCCGCGTCGCAGCTTGTCCGCGCCGGGGCGGTGCGGCGCGATCTCATGACCCAGCGCGATGCCCATTTCGTCGAGCGCGGGCTTGTGCGCTTTGCCTCGCCCCGCGTGCGGGGAGAGGTCGCCGCGCGCAGCGCGGCGGGTGAGGGGGCCTCTCTGTGATTCTGTGCCCGGCGGCGAAGCCCCCTCACCCCGACCCTCTCCCCGCAAGCGGGGAGAGGGGGAAGTGGGAAATTTCGCCGTGGGATCATCGATGACGGCGAGTTCAGTCGAGCGCAGGCGTTTGATCTCGTCGCGCAGGCGTGCGGCCTCTTCGAAATCGAGGTCCGCGGCGGCGGCGCGCATGCGGGCTTCCAGGTCGGCGATGACCGCCTCGAAATTGTGGCCGATAGTGGCTGCCGCGTCGAACGCGCCGCCGGCAGAGCCGGCGCCGGTCGAGACGAGCACATGGTCGCGCTCGTACACACTCTCCAGAATGTCGGTGATGCCCTTGCGTACGCTTTCCGGCGTGATGCCGTTTGCGACGTTATAAGCCTGCTGTTTTTCGCGGCGGCGGTTGGTTTCCGCGATCGCGCGCTGCATCGAGCCGGTGATGCTGTCGGCGTAGAGAATGACCCCACCGTCGACATTGCGCGCGGCCCGGCCGATGGTCTGCACCAGGCTGGTTTCGCTGCGCAGAAAGCCTTCCTTGTCGGCGTCGAGGATGGCGACCAGGGCGCATTCGGGAATGTCGAGCCCTTCGCGCAGCAGATTGATGCCAACCAGCGCGTCGAAGGCGCCGAGCCTTAGATCGCGGATGATCTCGATGCGCTCGATGGTGTCGATGTCGGAATGCATGTAGCGCACGCGGATGCCCTGCTCGTGCAGATATTCGGTCAGGTCTTCCGCCATGCGCTTGGTGAGCACGGTAACGAGGCTGCGGTAACCCCGCTGCGCCGCTTGGCGCACCTCGCCGACGAGATCGTCGACCTGGGTGCGCGCCGGGCGCACGTCAACCGGCGGATCGATCAGGCCGGTCGGACGGATCACCTGCTCGACGAACACGCCGCCGGATTCGTTGAGCTCCCACGGACCCGGCGTGGCGGAGACGCAAAGTGTCGGCGGCCGCATCGCGTCCCATTCCTCGAAGCGCAGTGGCCGGTTGTCCATGCACGAGGGCAGGCGGAAGCCGTATTCGGCGAGCGTCGCCTTGCGGCGGAAATCGCCGCGATACATGCCGCCGAGCTGGGGAATAGTGACGTGGCTTTCGTCGACGAACACCAGCGCATTGTCGGGGACGTATTCGAACAGGGTCGGCGGCGGCTCGCCGGGCTTGCGGCCGGTGAGGTAGCGCGAATAATTTTCGATGCCGGCGCAGCTTCCCGTCGCCTCCATCATTTCCAGGTCGTAGAGCGTGCGTTGCTCGAGGCGCTGCGCTTCGAGCAGGCGGCCGGCGGCGTTGAGCCCGGCAAGCCGCGAGCGCAACTCGACCTTGATGCCGGCAATCGCCTGCAACAGCGTCGGCCGCGGGGTAACGTAGTGTGAATTGGCGTAGATTTTGACGAATTCCATCTCGTCGGTTTTCTGTCCGGTGAGCGGATCGAATTCCTGGATCGATTCGATCTCGTCGCCGAACAGCGACACCCGCCAGGCGCGGTCCTCGTAATGGGCGGGGAAAATCTCGATCACGTCGCCGCGCACACGGAAGGCGCCGCGGTAGAAGTCACCTCCCGAGCGCTTGTATTGCAGCGCGACGAGGTCGGCGAGGAGGGCGCGCTGGTCGATGCGCTCGCCGCGCTTGAGCGAGAACGTCATTGCCGAATAAGTCTCGACCGAGCCGATGCCGTAGATGCACGACACCGAGGCGACGATGATGACGTCGTCGCGTTCGAGCAGCGACCGTGTCGCCGCATGGCGCATGCGGTCGATCTGTTCGTTGATCGACGATTCCTTCTCGATATAGGTGTCGGTGCGCGGGACATAGGCTTCCGGCTGGTAATAGTCGTAATAGGAGACGAAATACTCGACCGCGTTGTCGGGAAAGAAGTTCTTGAACTCGCCGTAAAGCTGCGCCGCCAGCGTCTTGTTCGGCGCCAGCACCAGCGCCGGGCGCTGCGTCTCCTCGATCACCTTAGCCATGGTGAAGGTCTTGCCGGAGCCGGTGACGCCGAGCAGAACCTGCGTGCGGTCGCGGCGCCTTACGCCTTCAACCAACTCGGCGACGGCCTGCGGCTGATCGCCCTTCGGCTCGAAATCGGAACTAATGACCAGTCGGCGTCCGCCTTCGGTTTTTTCCGGCCGCGGCGGTCGATGCGGCGTCCATGGGCGATCGCGAAACTCGGTGCGTCCCTCGCGCAGCAGTTTTTCCAGCGACCTCTGGCTGGCGCGGCTGCCGAGCGCGCCGCCATCATCGTTCGGGGACGCCGATCGCGCGATGCGCGATCGACTGGGCACGTCGCCGTACTCGATCACCCCATTCCGGGGATTATCTTTCACCTCCCCCTGGAGAGGGGCGGGTGAAGATGAGGTGTCATCCCCGTCTTCTTCGATCCCCCACGCGCGGGCCAGATCAGGATCGAGGTTGCCGAGTGATACGGAAGTGCCGGGATAAGCCTGCTGCGGTTGCTCGGCGAAACCGCGCGCGACCGAGGCGCGTGCCCGATGCGCATTGGCGAAATCGGCGCGGCGATCCCACGAGTTATCCGGCGGTGGCGCAAGCTTGGATTTTTGCTCCGACCTCTCGGCTTGCTCTTCCCCTCCCCCTTGTGGGGAGGGGTCAGGGATGGGGGTAGAACGGGATTGCGTCGACGCCTGAGCATTCGCCGCCCCACCCCCCTCCCTACCCTCGGAGGGAAAAGACTCACGGCGCTGCTCGGGTTCAATCCCGGTCTGCGAGCCGACCCCGGCGCGGCCTCGGCCGATCGCGGGATTAAGCAGATCGGCCAATGCCGGGTCGAGCGACGCCGCATCCGGGCGCGCGGCCTTGGCACGCGTCGGCTTTGCCGGGTCTCTCGCCTTTTTCGGCTTCGCGGGAAGCTTGGCCATCGCCTGCAATATGGGCCGCGCCGCCGACCAAAGGAAGGCGGATCGGGGCATCTCCCGTTCAGCGATCTCGCCCCGTGGACGCAGGTCACACTTGCGCGACGACGGGTTAAAGTTTCGCCGGGCGATCGCTAGATTGAGCGCCGTTCACCACCACAGGCACAGGTTTATCATGATCGATCTGTATTATTGGACCACGCCGAACGGCCACAAGATAACGATCTTCCTCGAAGAGACCGGCCTGAAGTACAAAATCATCCCGATCAACATCGGCAAGGGCGAGCAGTTCAAGGCCGACTTCCTCGCCATATCGCCGAACAATCGCATTCCCGCCATCATCGACCACGAGCCCGCTGGCGGCGGCAAGCCGGTCCCAGTGTTCGAATCGGGCGCCATCCTGCTCTACCTCGCCGACAAGACCGGCAAATTCATCGCCAAGGATTTGCGCGGGCGGACCGAAACCCTCGAGTGGCTGTTCTGGCAGATGGGCGGTCTCGGTCCCATGGCCGGACAGAACAACCATTTCGGCGTCTATGCGCCCGAGAAGATTCCCTATGCGATCGATCGCTACCGCAACGAGGTCAACCGGCTCTACGGCGTGATGAACAAACGGCTCGCCGACCGCCGCTATCTTGCCGGCGAATATTCGATTGCCGACATCGCCAGCTATCCCTGGGTCGTCCCTTGGGAGCGCCAGGGGCAGAACATCGCCGACTTCCCGCACCTTAAGCGCTGGCTGGAGGCGATCGCCGCGCGCGAGGCGGTCAAGCGCGCCTATGCCAAGGCGGAGGAGATCAACCCGAACCCCGGCGGGATTCGCACAGCCGAAGAACGCGCCGTTCTGTTCGGCCAGACGGCACAATCCGTCGCCGCGATGGGATCACGCTAGCCCAGCGTTACGTTACGACGGCGCTTCGAGCCGACGGCAGGCGCAGGGCCTATTCTGCGGCGCCGCCGAAATAGCCGGTGATTTTCCAACCGTCTGCGTTCTTGGCATAGCACATCTCATCGCCGCCAAGACCCAAGATCGCTTCCGCCGGCACGAAGCCGGATTTGCCGGACGGCGTGGCGACGTGCAGAAACATCGGCTGATCGGCGTTGGCCGGCGGCGCGCTGTCGGGCAGCACGCGCACCAGATTCATGCCGAGCTTGTCGATGACCGGGGCATTCGGCTGCGCCGCGCTGCGCACCTCGACGTCGTCCCCGGCGGGATAGCCCCAATCACCCGGCCCCGTTCGCGTTTCTTCGACCAGCGCCTGGAATGCCTCGGGATCGATGCTCGGGCCTCCCGGTGCGCAGATTACGCCGGCATGTCCCGGCAGCGGCGACGCGGTCGGTTCGGCGGCATAGCCCGCCAGCACTTCCCAGCCGGAACCATCCTTGGCATCGAGCGCGACGGCTCTGGCCAGATTGTCGATGCCGGGTTTGTCCTTGTCCGCCACATCATTGTATTGCATCCAGAAGAAGCCTTGCCCAACCACGAGTCTGGCGAGCGCGGCCTTGTCCTTGCGCACGACGACGCTGCCGAGGTTCTTGCGGAAGGCGACGAAGCTCGGGTCGCTGTCGGCAGCCGGCGGTGTCACCGCGACCGGCTTGTACAGCTTTATCGGTGCCGGCGGCAGCGGCTTGTAGCCCGGCAACTGCAACCCCTCCGACTGCCCTTGCGCCCAGCCACGCGGGGGAAAAAGCGCGGTGCTCGCCGCGGCAGCGACGATCAGCATCGAGGCGATAAGGAAACGGCGCATTTGCGCTCTCCGTTGGAGGTCGGCGGATCGGCAGAATCGCTACCGGCGAATTGCGACGGGCATGCGGCGGTCCGTCGCAAGTGATTTTGCGGCAAGCAGAACGCCGCCGCTGCTGCTGATTTCCTGATCTCTTTCCATCCTGCTCCAGTCTGCTCCAACAGCTTCATTGTCCCAGCTGACGTCGGCACCGGTATTTTCGCGAGTGGACCAAATGGCCGCACTGATCGCGCAGGCGCGTCGGTCATCTTTCGCGGCCCAATCTGATTTCGCAGGGTAGCCCGCCGCGAGCGCCGCCGGCAATTGTGGATATGCTATGCTGCCGAAGTTATTAGACAACAACCACGGGAGCGACTCGTGCCTATCCCCATGTTGCCGAACCTTCTGAAAAAAGACGGCTGTCTGATCCTGCCGGGGGTCTATGACGGCATCTCCGCCAAGCTGGCGACGAATGCCGGCTTCGACGCGCTCTATATGACAGGTTACGGCGTTGTCGCCTCCGCGCTGGGCCTGCCCGATGCCGGTTTGGCGGCGTTCACGGAGATGCTCGATCGGGTGCGCTGCATTGCCGGAGCAACGCCGTTGCCGTTCATCGCCGACGGCGATACCGGTTATGGCGGTCTTCTCAATGTCGATCGCACGGTTCGCGGCTACGCTGCGGCGGGCGCCGCGGGAATCCAGCTTGAAGATCAGGAATTTCCCAAGAAATGCGGTCACACCGAATTTCGCCGTGTCATTCCGGAAACCGATGCGGTGGCCAAGATCCGTGTCGCGGTCGATGCGCGGCCAAGCCGCGATTTCCTGATCGTCGCGCGCACCGACGCCCGCTATGCCGAGGGTCTCGACGCGGCGCTGCGCCGCGTCGAGAAGTTTCTCAAGGCGGGTGCCGACGTGCTGTTCGTGGAAAGTCCGGAGAGCCTCGAGGAATTGCGCCGGATCGCCGAAACCTTCCGTGGAGCGATCCTGCTCGCCAATATGGTCGAGGGCGGGCGCACGCCGTATTTGTCGGCAAAGGAGCTGGCGACGATGGGTTTCAAGATCGCACTCTTTCCCACGACCGGATTCTTGAGCGCCGCCGGCGCCATGAAGCTCTGCTACGCTCATTTGAAACGACAGGGCATTGGGACGGGGGGCCAGGCGCCGATGCTGCCCTTTGCCGAGATGAATACGCTGATGGGCTTTCCCGCCGTCCATGCCTTCGAAAAGCGCTACGGACTTGCAGATAACCGCGCCGATTGACGCCGTGCTGAGCGGCCTTTGACCCCCGACCGCGCAGAGAGAGGAAGCGATGATTGACCGATACACCAAGATCGTTCTGACAGTGATTGCGGTCGCGTTGACTGCTCTGGCGGCCGAGAACAGCGTGCGGATGGCAAACGCCAAAGTGGGATACAACGACGCCTGCGGGACCATTACGCATCCGCCTTGCAGCGTGATCTGGTCGCGGCCGATGCCGGTGCATGTGCAATAGGGCCGACGCGCCGAAGCGCTCCGATCATGGAAGCGGAATCCGATCGGATAGAACGGGCTGAGATCGTCCGCTCGGCCGCGCAAAGGCCGGGAATTCCCTACGCGCTGGCGGCGCTCATTTTGCGCTTGGCGATGGCGCGAGCCGTCTTCCTGTCCGGGCAAGTTTTGATCGCCGGCCCGCAGGTGCCGTTGTCGATCCATGGCCTCACGTTTTCGCTGATCCTACCTGTGCAGGTGCGCGGCGAGGTGCAGCAAGCTTTTGCTGCGCAATTCGCCGCCGTGCCGCTTTCTCCGACTTTCATTGCCTCCGGCTTCGCCTATGCCGAGTTTCTGCTGCCGCTTTGTCTCCTCCTCGGTTTCGGCACCCGCGCCGCAGCGCTCGTCCTGCTGGTCATGACAGTCGCGCTGCAGGTTTATGTCGATCCAGGCGCGCTCTGGACGGTGCATGTCTACTGGTTTTCACTCCTATTCGTCCTGATGACATGCGGCGGCGGCGCAGTCTCGCTCGACCGGCTCATTGGCCATCTTTATCTGAAATGAGGGGCGGTACGTGTAAATGCGCTCCCGTTCGGCGGCGGGGAGCCGGCGCTCGGCGATGGCGGAGAAGATGCGCAGATCGCTCGCAATTGGAAATCGCGTCAATCCAGCACGTGACTGACCATGCCGTCGGCGAGCTTCGGTTCGAACCAGGTGGATTTCGGCGGCATGATCGCGCCGGCATCGGCAACCGCCATCAGATCGCTCATGTGCGTCGGGTAGAGCGCGAACGCGACCGCCATCTTGCCGGAAGTGACGCGCCGCTCCAGCGCGGCCAGGCCGCGGCCACCGCCGACGAAACCGATGCGCTTGTCGCGGCGCGGATCGGTGATGGCGAAGATCGGCTCGATGATGTTGCGGGCGAGGAGGGTGACCGGCAACCGGCCGACCGGGTCGGCGTTCTGCGCACCGCGAACGGCCTCGGGCCGCAGCCGCAGGCGGTACCAGCGGCCGGCAAGGAACATGCCGACCTCGTCCACTGCGGCCGGCCGCACCGGCTTCTCGCTCGCCTCGACTACATAACGGCGTGCGATCTCTTGCAAGACCTGCTCCGGGCTGTTGCCGTTGAGGTCGCGCAGCACGCGATTGTAGTCGAGGATGGTCATTTCCTGCTGGGGCAGCAGAACCGCGAGAAAATAACCGTCGGCGTCGCCGCGCGCTTTCGCCACGCGCAATGCCGCGGCCGAGCGGTGATGGCCGTCGGCGATATAGAGCGCCGGCAAAGCCTCCACGGCGCCCGTGAGCGCGGCGATCATGGCATCGTCGCTTATCACCCAGAGCTGATGGCGCACGCCATCGTCGGCGGTGAAATCGACCGCCGGATCGCCGCCAGCGGCCCGCGCCAGCAGGGCATCGATCTCTGGCGCCGTCGGGTAGGCCAGCATTACCGGGCCCGTCTGCGCGTTGACCGCCTCGATCTGGCGCACGCGGTCGTCTTCCTTGGCCGTCGTCGTCAGCTCGTGCCTGCGAATGCGGTTGGCGGCATAAGCGGCAAGCGAGGCGACGGCGGCGAAGCCGGTCTCGGCATGACCGCGCCACGTCAACCGGTAGGCGTAGTAGCAGGGCTTGGCGTCGCGCACGAGCACGCCGGCGGCGATCATGCGGCGTAAATTCTCGGCGGCCTTTTGATAGACCCGCGGGTCATGAGCGTCGATCACCGGATCGAGATCGATTTCCGCCTTGGAGACGTGCAGAAAGCTCCACGGCTTGCCCTTAGCGTGCGCCCGCGCCTCCGCGCTGGAGAGCACATCATAGGGCGGCGCCAGAACCTCTGCCGCGCGTCCCGGCGCCGGCCGCAGCGCGCGGAAAGGTTTTATGAGAGTCATAGGGGCTGCTCTAACAGTCGCCGTTGCCAAGCCGAGCGCGTTGGACAATGAGTCGCGTTCAATGACGTTTGGCTTCACAGCTTCAGCTTCCTTCTGCGCTGTACGAGCATGCGCAGCCGCAGCGCATTGAGCCGGATGAAGCCCTCGGCATCGCGCTGGTCAAAAGCGACTTTGCCTTCCTCGAAGGTCACCAGCTCGGGATCGTAGAGCGAATATTTGCTCTCGCGGCCGACGACGCCGACGCCGCCCTTGTAGAGTTTGAGCCGCGCGCGGCCGCTGACGAATTTCTGGCTCAGGTCGATCGCCGCTTGCAGCATTTCGCGCTCCGGCGCGAACCAGAAGCCGTAATAGATCAGCTCGGCGTATTTCGGCATCAGTTCGTCCTTGAGATGCGCGGCGCCGCGGTCGAGCGTGATCTGTTCGATGCCGCGATGGGCGGCGAGGAGGATGGTGCCGCCCGGCGTCTCATAGAGGCCGCGCGATTTCATGCCGACGAAGCGATTCTCGACGAGATCGAGCCGACCGATGCCGTGGCGGCGGCCGAGCGCGTTGAGCCGCGCGAGCAGCGCGGCCGGCGACATCGTCTTGCCGTCAAGGGCGACAGCATCGCCGCCTTCGAAATCCACCGTCAAATAATCCGGCTCGTCCGGCGCGGCGCCCGGATCGACGGTGCGCGAGTAGACGTAATCTGGCACCTCTTCCGCCGGATTTTCCAACACCTTTCCTTCGGAGGAGGTATGCAAGAGGTTGGCGTCGGTCGAGAACGGCGCTTCACCCCTTTTGTCCTTGGCGATCGGAATCTGATTCTTTTCCGCAAAGGCGACGAGCGCTTCGCGCGAACGAAAGTCCCATTCGCGCCATGGCGCGATGACTTTCACGTCGGGCTTGAGCGCGTAATAGGTCAGCTCGAAGCGCACCTGGTCGTTGCCCTTGCCGGTGGCGCCGTGGGCCACGGCGTCGGCGCCGACTTTTTCCGCGATCTCGATCTGCCGTTTCGCGATCAGCGGCCGCGCGATCGACGTGCCGAGCAGATATTGTCCCTCGTAGAGCGCGTTGGCGCGGAACATCGGAAACACGTAATCGCGTACGAACTCTTCGCGCAAATCCTCGACGAAGATGTTTTCCGGCTTGATGCCCAGCGCCAGCGCCTTGGCCCGCGCCGGCTCCAGCTCCGCGCCCTGGCCGAGATCGGCGGTGAAGGTGACGACCTCGCAGCCATAGGTCGTCTGCAGCCATTTGAGGATGATCGAAGTATCGAGCCCGCCCGAGTAGGCGAGCACAACCTTTTTAATGGGGCCTTTGGTCATCGAAATTGGCCGGTTGCGCCGACTCTCCTACGTCGTCATGGCCGGGCCGCCGCGCAGCGGTGCGACCCGGCCATCCACGTCTTTGTCGCGAAAACCGCGCGGACTATAGGGGGAATCGGGAGCGGCGCAACCCCGCCGGACGCGCGGCTCTCACGCCGCCGCTGAGGTAAGAGCCATGTAGCTGCCCTCACTTGGAATCAGGTATATGTTCCTTCGAGGAAGATCGCCCGGCGCGATACAATTCTTACGGGTACGGACCCGCTTCGCCCTGAAATAATCATGACGACTACAATCAGAAGCAAATACCGTAGGAGGCTCCGCGGTCGGATCCTGAGATCACTAAAGCACTAAGGATTCGAACTTCAGTCTAGTCGTCTCGTGCCGCCAAGCGCAGATGACAAAGATGCGGTGAGGCTGAGGGTTCGCCGCTTTCGAGCCGCGCCGCGCCACGTTCTGGCTTAAGGCTGGACTCGGCTGAGCTCCATGCGGAGCCATGGCCTTGGACATCCTACAGTGGCCCCTTGCCCCGACTCGCCCATTGGGCTACATAACGCCATGGCTGGCCGGAAGCGGTTCCAGACCGTCGCGGAGACGCGGGCGTTCGCCGAGGATATCGATGCCATGCTGCCTGCCGCGGAGCGAGACGCCGTCATCGCCGTCATCGCCGTCATCGCCGTCATCGCCGTCATCGCCGTCATCGCTGGCATTGCGTCCGATCCCGATGGCGGCGAACTGATCCCCGGCGCCGGCGGGTTGCGCAAGCGACGCATTGCGCTGCCCGGCCGCGGCAAGCGCGGCGGCGCGCGTGTCATTACGCTCTATCTGGGCGAACGGTTTTCGGTCTACGCGGTGTTCGTCTATGCCAAGAACGAACGGGCCGACCTTTCGCCGAAACAAACGCGCGTCCTGATGCGGCTCGTCGCCGACATCAAGGCGCAGGCGCAAACGAGGACGAGACAATGAAGAAGCAAAGGTTCGATCGGCTGGTTGCGAGCCTGCACGATGTGCGTTCGCATGTCGCCAAAGGACGCTTTGCCGGGCGGATCAGCGAGATCGCGCTCGAAGCGGACGACATCCGCGCGCTGCGCCAGCGTTCCGGCCTGACGCAGCAGCAGTTTGCCGCGGCGTTCGGCATCGGGCTCGGCACGTTGCAGAAGTGGGAGCGCGGCGAGCGCCGTCCGAGCGGCGCCGCGAAGTCGCTCTTGCGCGTGATGCAAACGAACCTGCCGGCCGTGTTCGGCGCTCTCGGCGTCACGCCCGCGCGCCGCAAGCGCCGAGCGAAAGCGGCGCGCCGCGCGGCGTAGCGCGGCGTCAAAAGCGTTTGCCAGCGCGCCCTCCGATCCGCCGCGCCAGTGCGGCGAGCTTGCGCAACGCGTCGGCGGGCCACGCAAGCGCATGCTCGACGGCCTTGTCAGTCAGCCGCGTCGATGGCCAGCGGCAGATCAGGCCGTGCAACGTCCAGATGAGGAGGAACATGAGCACGCCGGCGAAAACGACATCGGTGAAGAAGTGCCCGGCGCCGGCCATGCGCACGACGCCGATGGCGGCGCCGAAGGCGACGGCGGCGCCATAGGCGAGCGGCCGCCACTGTGGCGGCGCGAGCGCGGCCGGCGCCAGCGTCCAGAACGCGCCGGAAGGCTCGCCGGCAACGAACGAGCAATTGCCGCGGCAGGTGCCGCGCGGATCCCACCATGCCGTGAAAGGCCCGTCGGTGCCGCCGAACTCGGTCAGGTAAAACGGGCGAAAGCGGCCCCAATGATCCTTGAGGATGGTATTGGCGAGGATGCCGGGGCCGAGCGCAAGCGTCAGCAGGAGGAACAGCGCAGCGCGGCCGGGTATCAGCATCCGCCTGCGCGGGAGAATCAGCTTGCCGACGACGGCAAGACCCGCCGGCGCAGCAATGAGGCCGATCAGCACGCGGGCGGCGTCGCGGACGTGCTCCACCCAGGGCTCGCCGCCGATCCGCAGCATATCGGTGTTGGGCTGGTAAAACAGCGCCGCGAGATCGAGATCGAGCTTTGGAAAAACGCCGAAGACGACACCGACAACGGCGGCGACGGCGAGTGCGATGGCTAGTCCGATCTTGTTCATCGCTTCCAAGCGCCAGCGTTGCGGCCGGCCACAAGCCAGTAGACCAGTCCGCCCGCAATGCCGGACGCGGCCAGCACTTCGCGCCCATGCGCAAGGGCGTTGCTCGATGCGACATGACCGGCGAAATCGAGGCTGTGGCGGAGCACCAGCGCCAGCACCCCGCCGAACCCGGCATAGACGAGGACAGAGCGCCACGCAAACCCTTCAGCCAGTACGACGAGCAGGAGCGTCGGCAGCAGGGCCAAGCCGCCGATGATCGCGGCGCCGACGGCTATGATCGCCCACAGCGCCACCGACGACAGCCCCGGCGCCGGCCAGTCGTTCCATTGCGGCGTCAGGGTGCCGATGGTGAGCACGGTGGAAGCGGCGAGGCAAGCAAGGATGTAAGCGACGACCATCGCCAGGATGCGGACGGTGGCGGCCACGGAGCGCTGTCAATCCGTCAGCGCCATCGCGCGCAAAGCGAGACGCTCGCGAGCGGAGAGCTTTTCGGTGGCGCTTTTGAGCTGTCCGCAGGCGGCGAGAATGTCGCGGCCACGCGGGGTGCGCACGGGGGAAGCATAGCCCGCATTGAAGACAATTTCGGAAAACTTCTCGATTTGCTTCCAATCAGAGCACTCGTACTGGCTTCCCGGCCAGGGGTTGAACGGAATCAGGTTGATCTTGGCGGGAATGCCTTTGAGCAACCGAACGAGCGCCCTGGCGTCGGCAGGCGAATCGTTGACGCCTCTGAGCATGACATATTCGAAAGTGATGCGGCGGGCATTGGAAAGCCCGGGATAGTTGCGGCAGGCATCCAACAAATCGCGCAATGGATATTTGCGGTTGAGCGGCACCAGCTCGTCGCGCAGCTCATCGGTCACGGCGTGGAGCGAGACGGCGAGCATGGCGCCGATCTCCGCGCCCGCGCGTCCAATGTTCGGCACCACCCCGGAGGTCGACAAGGTGATGCGCCGCTTGGAAATGCTCAAGCCGTCGCCGTCGGCGACAATGTCGAGACCGTCGCGCACGGCTTCGAAATTATAGAGCGGCTCGCCCATGCCCATCATGACGATGTTGGAGATAAGGCGTTTATCGCCAAAGGCGACGACCGAAAAGTCGCCGAGCCGGTCCCGCGCCAGCATGACCTGGCCGACGATCTCGCCCGCCGTAAGGTTTCGGACGAGGCGTTGCGTGCCGGTATGGCAGAATGAGCAGTTGAGCGTGCAACCCACTTGGCTCGACAGGCACAGCGTGCCGCGATCAGTGTCCGGAATATAGACACATTCGACTTCATGGGGCGGGCCACCGAATTCGCCGGGGAGCCGCAGGAGCCACTTGCGCGTACCGTCGACGGAGATTTGTTCGGCGGCGATTTCGGGGCGCGCCAAGGTCCAGCGCTCCGCCAAAGCGGCCCGCAAGTCCTTCGACAGGGTGGTCAGCTCGGCAAAACTCTGTGCGCCGCGAACGTAGAGTCCTTGCCAGATCTGCTGTGCGCGCATGCGCTGCTGTCGCTCCGGCACGCCGACGGCGGCAAGCACCTGCGCCAGGGCGGCCCGCGAGAACCCGACCAGCGAGGGCTTCGCGGGGGCGATATAGCGCTCAAGCGGCCGCTTCTCGATGAAGCTGGCCGCGGCGACAGTCTTTGGCCGGGTTGCAGCAAGCGCCGTCATAGGCTCGGTTATTATGAAAGCGGACTGTCCTCATACATAGTTCCTTCTCCGTGAAAGGGGGAGGTGGCAAACGAGGCGGTTTAGCCTTGAGCCGGCCAGCGCGCCGGCGCCACCCGCCGCGTCCACGTCGCAATGCTCGGGCCAGCTCGTAGGGCACCAGTCCGCCAAGCTCCGTTCAAGGGTTGCAGGCACGCTATTTGCATTCCTTATCAGTGCGGTCGAGGGCCTGGGCGAAACCTTTGAGGGAGAAAACATCGGTCGTCCGCGTCCCGTGACTGGAAACTCCCTTCACGACCGCGCGCTCGACGGTCCGCATGGCTTCGACCATGTGAGCTTCCTCGGCGGCATTTTTGATCCAGGCGCCGTCCTTCTGAGTGTACAGCGCATATGACGTCGTGCCGACCTCCGCAGTCGCCGCGGAATTCGGTTTGAAGGTATAGCCGATGATGATCGATACCTCGTATCTCACCTTATCCGCCGGGCGTGTGGATATGAACATGTAACTGGGGTCACGCCGCCGATTGGGCGGATCGGTTTTCGACGACGTCGGCCTGCTAAGTGCAAAACAAATCTTCTTGCCGCCGGGCGAGGCGGTGTAGGCGCCCCAATTGCCGTATTGTCGAAGGAGTGTAGGCTGCGCATGCTTCGCGGGAACTGCCTCGGCAGTGTGCGTCGCCGCGCGATGGTGCCTGGACGCCTTGTGTCTCTCTGCGCTTAGCGGCGCGAGCGGCGTGGTAGGCGCTGGCGTTGTCGGCACCTGAGCCACGCGTTCCTGCGCTTGGGCCCGGCGGGCAGGCGTCGGAAGGGCCAATGCCGTCGCAATGGGCAATGCAAAGAGGAGCTGTGATCGTCGATTACCAAGCATCGGACCCCGCTCACAGACGTCGGAAACTGCTCACGTTTAGCTGATTTTGGGCGAGTAGGGAATGAAATGGGCAATGTGAGGGCAAGCGCGAAAGGTCCGCGGCAACCGTGCGGCAACCGTACGGACGGCAAGACGTGGCAACCGGCACATCCGGATACCCCGCGTCCAAGATCCGCGTCTTGTGGTTAGGACCAAAGGTTTGAGCTTCACCGGCGTTTTGGAATGACGAGAGTCCCCATGAAGGCCGTCCTCTGCACCCATTTTGGCACACCGGATGAACTTACGCTCGCCGATATTCCACCGCCCGCCGCCGCGGCCGGCGAGGCGGCGGTACGGATCAAGGCCGTAGCACTCAATTTCTTCGACACTTTGATCATAGCCGGCAAATATCAGCACAAGCCGCCGTTTCCGTTCTCGCCGGCGTCGGAATTCGCCGGCGTGGTCGAGAGCGTCGGCACCGGGGTGACGGAATTTCAAGCCGGCGACCGGGTGATGGGCTACATGGGCTGGGGCGCGGCGCGCGAAGCCGTCGCCGTGCCGACAGAGCGACTGGTGAAGCTGCCGGGAAACCTCGATTTCATACGCGCCGCAGGACTGACCGTGACTTACGGCACCACGCTCTATGCGCTGCGCCAACGCGCCGGGCTGAAGAAAGGGGAAACGCTGGCCGTGCTCGGTGCCTCCGGCGGCACCGGGCTCGCCGCCGTCGAGATCGGGAAAATCTTGGGTGCTCGCGTCATCGCCTGTGCCTCCTCGGAGGACAAGCGTGCATTCGCCGAAGACCATGGCGCCGACGCGACGGTGAACTACGCCAGCGAGGACTTGCGCGATGCCTTAAAGCGCCTCGGCGGAGTGCACGGCATCAACGTGATCTACGATCCCATCGGCGGCCCCTATGCCGAACGGGCCGTGCGCGCCCTCGGCTGGGAGGGCCGCTATCTCGTCGTCGGCTTCGCCGCCGGGGAGATTCCGAGGCTTCCCCTCAACCTGGTGCTGCTCAAGAGCTGCGATATCCGCGGCGTGCTTTGGGGCGCTTGGGCGCTACGCGAGCCGCAGGCCCAGCAGGCACTGATGACGGATATTGTGGCCTGGTGCGCCGAGGGAAAACTCAGCGCCCACGTGCACGCGGTCTATCCGCTCGCCGAAATTGCTGTAGCGCTTAAAGCTATTGCCGACCGCAAGGTCATGGGCAAGATCGTGCTGCGGCCGTAGCCTTCGGCCGGTTCCCCTGGGTGGCGGATGCATCAGCTAAAGAAGTCCGATTATTGATTGTCAGTTTCTTTGGTTTCAAACCCCCGTCTTCAGACGGGGAAGGCTTCAGCCGTTTTTTTTGCTTCATAGACTGACTCCGTAAAATGGGCGTCCCCCGTAAGGGGCTAACGCCCAT
>JAKAPE010000297.1 GCA_021811945.1 Pseudomonadota bacterium
CCAGTACCTGTGCGGCGAGGAGTTCTTCCGCCACGGCCTGCCGTTCGACCGCTCGTCGATGACCCGCTGGCGCCAGCGCATGGGCGAGGAGCGGCTTGTGGCCCTGGTCCAGGAGAGCTTGGCGGTGGCCACGCGGACGGGTGCGGCTAAACCTTCGGACTTCGCCAAGGTCATCGTCGACACCACGGTGCAGCCGAAGAACGTGATGTTCCCCACCGACGCGCGGCTGATGCACCGCGCCCGCGAGCGGCTGGCGCGCCTGGCCCAGGCCCGGGGGATCAAGCTTCGCCAGTCCTACGAGCGGGTCGGCAAGCTGGCTCTGATCAAGCACCAGCGCTACGCCCACGCCAAGCAGTTCAAGCGGGCGGGCAAGGCCTTGCGGACATTGAGGACCCAACTCGGCCGGGTGATCCGCGACATCGCCCGCAAGATAGAGGGCGACGAGGCCCTGAAGGACGCCTTCGCCATCCAACTGGCCCTGGCCCGGCGGGTCCGCGACCAGCGCCAACGCCAGAGGGGCAAGAAAGTCTATTCCCTGCACGCGCCCGAGGTGGAGTGCATCGGCAAAGGCAAGGCCCACAAGCCCTACGAGTTCGGGGTCAAGGTCTCTGTGGCCACGCCGCTGATGCGCTGCAAGGGCGGCCAGTTCGTCGCCCATGTGAAGGCCCTGCCGGGCGCGCCCTACGACGGTCACACCCTGGCGACGGTCCTGCCCGAACTGGAGCAGCAGATCGGCGTGGGCCTCACCCGCATCCTCGCCGACGCCGGCTATCGCGGCCACAACGCCACCGACAAACACCGCCTCAAGGTCTTCACCAGCGGCCAGAAGCGGGGCGTCACCGACCAGATCAAGCGACAGCTCAGACGCAGAGCCGCCGTCGAGCCGGTCATCGGACACCTCAAGGCCGAACACCGAATGGGCCGGAACTACCTCGCCCACCAATCCGGCGACGCCATCAACGCCGTCCTCGCCGGAGCCGGCTACAACTTCCGCCTCCTGATCCTCTGGCTGAGGCTTTTGCTGGCCAAAATCCTGGCCGTGTTCGCACTGATAGATCAGGCATCGTCAACGCTCGCTGGAGCCTGATCGGCGATCTTCACGGACGACCAATTATGCGCTCACATGGGCCGGACATCTTTCCGTCACCACTGAACACTTTGCAGCGTACTATTTACTAAGTCACGGAGTGATAAAACTCGTCTTGGTGTGGAGCCTGCTAAAAAACAGTCTGTGGGCATATCCCTTGGCGATCATCGTTTTCGGCGGTTTTATTGCCTACCAACTTTATCGGTTCACTTTCACTCGCTCCGTGGGCCTCATTGCACTCAGCGTATTTGACCTTGGTGTGATCTGGCTGGTGTGGCTTGAGTACCGAGCTCTGAAGCGCCGCCCGGCGTCCAGAGTTCGAGATTGAAGATTGGCTGCGACTCCCTCACCGCTGATGCTTTCGACGACGTATCGAAGCGGCGGTTCCCATGAGTCCGATAATGGTGAATCCCGCGCCCGCCAAAAACGTCGCTGACGGGCCGATTGTTTGCCACAGATAACCTGCAAGCACGCTGGCCGCGAGCATGGCAATGCCGCTTACAAAGTTGAAAACACCAAACGCGGTGCCGCGAAGCTCGTCGGCTGCCGCATCCGCGACCAGGGCCGCAAGCAGCCCTTGTGTCATGCCCATATGCAGACCCCATAGCGCGACGCCGGCCATCACGCTCCAGATGTTGATACCCAAGGCAAGAACGAGATCCGCGGCGATCAACGTGCCGAAGCCTGCGGCCAGAAGGATGCGTCGATCCATCCGATCTGCGAATGCACCTGTCGGATAGGCGGACGCGGAATAGACAACGTTCATGACGATGAGGACAAGTGGGATGAGCGCGATCGGCAGGCCCGCCCCTTGTGCTCGTAGCACCAAAAACGCTTCGCTGAAGCGGGCAAGTGTCAGGATCACGCCAATGACAGCTACCGCCCAGAAGTGGCTGCCGAGCTGGGGGACAACTGCCCATCGAACCGAGGCTCGAATTCTATCTACGGCTACATGCTGTGCCGGTTCTCGGACGAAGAATGCGAGCGTCCCCACGCAGGCCACCGCGGGGATGGCTGCAAGCCAGAACACCAGCCGAAAGTTGTCATTGAAGGCTTCCATCAGGACAAGCGCTGCCAGCGGCCCGACAAAGGCGCCGACAGAATCGAGCGATTGTCGCAGACCGTAGGCGGCGCCGCGCTGCGTCTGCGGCGTCAGATCCGCGACGAGAGCATCGCGTGGCGCCCCGCGGATGCCTTTGCCGAGCCGATCGGAGAACCGCGCGGCCAAAACCCAGCCGGCGCTGGGCGCGATGGCAAAGAGCGGTTTGGAGAAAAGCGCTAGGCCATAACCGAAGAGCGCGAAGGGCTTGCGCCGGCCGACGCGGTCACTCGCCCAGCCGGAGAACAATTTGGAAATCGGCGTCGTGGCTTCGCCGAGCCCCTCGATGAGGCCGACAAGTGTCGGACTGGCACCCAGCACACTGACAAGGAACACAGGCAACAGGCTGTGGATCATCTCCGAAGACATGTCCATAAACAAGCTGACAAAGCCAAGTGCCCACACGCCACGAGGCAGAGCGAAGGCCTGCCTCGGGGAGAGCGCGGCGGTGTGTTCAGTGGACATGTTAGCGGTCCGTCAGTTTCGGCCAGGCGACCCCGCGACCAGCAACGCGGAATCCTGCTTAGTCGTTTTCACAACACGCTTCCCCTCGCCAAGCCTCACGCCCTTCCTTCACGAGGAAAAATACTATCGCAAGCGAGGTGGCGGCGTCGACCCACCAGGCGGCCAACAGCAGTTGCGCGAGCAATCCGACAACGATAGCGGCAGAGAGATAGCCACAAGCAATCGACTCCGCCGCATCCGTTCTCAAGGCACCGCTGCGTAGTTGGTCGGCTATCGCGAGTTTCTTTCGAGCGAGCCACCACATGATCGGGATCGCGGCAATCGTAAGCGCCAACCCGGGCGGTGAGAATTCCTGCCCGCGGCCATGCCATACGCTGAGCGCGGCACTCACGACAACGTAGAGCGCCAAGCCGAACAGGAGCCCGCCACCGATCCGGCTTGCCGTTCGCTCTGCTTGTTCCGAGAATGTATGGCCAAGCTTAAGCTCAACGCGAAGGCGCCAAAGCAGAACGCAGGCGGACGCCAGTTCGATGAGGCTGTCGACTCCGAAGGCCAGCAGGCTGAGGCTATGCGCCCCCACCGCCGCTGCGATGGCGACGACCGCCTCGATGAGCATCCATCCGAGCGTCAGCCACTCAAGAACAAAGGCACGGTGGATCAGCAACTGGCGGTCGCCCAAGGGCGAGCCTGTCTGTTGGGTGTCGCCCGGTGATCCCGGGCGCGCGTTACCGAGCGAGCGCATGAGCAAGATATCCGATCGGAAACAGTGTGAGGGCAACGACGGCACTTCCGAGGTCGAGCCAGTGGCCCGTGCTATTTTCGAGTCCCCAGCCCGTCCACGGAATCAGCTCGAATGCTTCGGCGAAATGCGTCAGCACGACTAACATCAGACCGGCAGAACCGATCAACTGGAGCCAGGAGAAGGCCGATCGACACTTCGAAATCAGGATGATCGAGCCCACGAACAACAACATCGCCGGCATCGAAAGTACGAACAGCGCCGCGGTGTGCGAATTCATGCTCTTCCTCTCAAGCAAGGGCCTCGCGACACTGCGCTGACCGCAGCCCCACCGCAGCCCCGGGGTCGCTTGAAATGACCTTAGGTCGGCACTACGCTCACTGTCACGGCGATGTCGGTTGCTCATGTACTCCTTGCGCCGGGCGCGGTCGCTGTGACCTCGGCGTCATCCTGGCCCGGACGTTCCCTCTCCCCCTCATCCCCACTCGGAATAGGGTCCGCGAAGGGCTCGATTATGGGGCGCTCGACCGCACGATATCTCTGTCGCGCCCCCGTGTGCCCATTCCTCGGCGAGTTGCGAGGGAGCGACAGCCTTGAATTGGCCCCACTCGCTATTAATATATATGGCGATAAGATCTAATAGCAGACCATGCTAATTAAAGGATCGCGCGTGGCGGACGGAGAGAACCAAAGGCTCGGCGCCTATGTCGAAACGAGCGCGGGAGGCGAGCGCGTGCGGGCCTATGTGCCTGCCCCACTGCCGCCCAATCCGCCGCTCGAACTCGGACGGTTCATGCAGGTCTACGAACGCGCCATTGCCGCGGTCGGGCGTCTCGACGGCGTGACGACGATCCTGCCTTCGACGCCTTTGTTCCTCTACATGTACGTCCGCAAGGAGGCCCTGCTGTCCTCTCAGATCGAGGGGACGCAATCCTCGCTGTCGGATCTGCTGCTGTTCGAAAATCATGAAGCGCCGACGGTCGAACTCGACGACGTGACTGAGGTCTCAAACTACGTTGCGGCGATCGAGCATGGCGTCTCCCGGATGCGGGGCGGATTTCCCCTGTCGCTCCGGCTGATCCGCGAAATGCACGCCATCCTGCTCAAGTCGGGACGGGGCGCCGCGAAGCAACCGGGCGAGTTTCGCCGCTCGCAGAACTGGATCGGCGGAACCCGGCCCGGCAACGCGCTGTTCGTGCCGCCGCCGCCGAACCGGCTGGACGAATGCCTCGACGGGCTCGAGCGCTTCCTGCACAGCGAGGATGCGGCGCTGCCCCCGCTAATCCGGGCGGGCCTGGCCCACGTCCAGTTCGAGACGATCCACCCTTTTCTCGACGGCAACGGGCGCCTGGGCCGGCTGCTCATCACGCTGATCCTGTGCGAGGCGGGGGTGCTGCGCGAGCCGATCCTCTATCTCAGCCTGTTCCTGAAATCCCGGCGCGACGACTATTACCGGCTCCTGCAGGAGGTCCGCCAGGCTGGGACCTGGGAGACCTGGATGGAGTTCTTCCTGACCGGCGTCGCGGAGACCGCGGAACAAGCCTCCGCGACCGCGCGCGATCTCATCGCCATGTTCGATACTCACCGACAGCAGATCGCAGGCCTCGGCCGCGCGGCCCCATCCGCGCTCCGCGTCCACGAATTGATGCAAGCCAGCCCGATCGTCACCATCCAGACTGTCTCCGAGAAACTCGCCGTCTCTTTCCCGACCGCCAGCACGGCGCTGGAAAACCTCGCCAAGATCAACGTCGTGCGCGAGACCACGGGACGGCAACGCGGCCGGATCTACGCCTATTCGGATTATCTGGCCTTGCTCGATCGCGGCACA
>JAKAPE010000039.1 GCA_021811945.1 Pseudomonadota bacterium
AGGTGGCCAACCGGCTCGCCGATGCCGAGATCGCCTCGGAGATCTACTCCACCGCCGGCGATTTCGATTTGCTGGTCAAATTCTATGTCGAACCGGAGGTCGATATCGGCCACTTCATTGCGGAGAAGGTGCAAACCATCCCCGGCGTGCACGACACGCGTACTATCATCACCTTCAAGGCGTTCGGCGGGTCATAGCGAAACCCGACAGCAAGGAGACGACACGTGAAGCTCTATTCCTACTTCCGTTCATCGGCCGCCTATCGCGTGCGCATCGCGCTCAATCTAAAAGGCCTTGCCTACGAGACTGTCTCCATTCACCTGGTCAAGGACGGTGGACTCAACAAGCGGCCGGAATTTCGCGCTGTGAACCCGCAGATGCGCGTGCCGGCTCTGCTTGCGCCGAGCGGAGAGGTCCTGATCCAGTCGGTCGCCATCATTGAATACCTCGACGAGACGCACCCCGATCCGCCGTTCTTGCCGGCCGATCCGGTCGCGCGGGCGCGCGCGCGCGCCGTCGCGCAAATCGTCGCCTGCGACATTCATCCGCTCAACAACATCAGCACGCTGCGCTACCTGAAAAACCAGATGCACCAGGAGCAGAGCGCGATTGACGCCTGGTATCATCACTGGGTGTTGACCGGCTTTGAGGCGATCGAGGCGCTGATCGAGCCGGCTCCTTACGCCTGCGGGGAAACGGTGACGGTCGCCGATATCTTTCTGGTGCCGCAGGTTGCCAATGCGCGGCGGCTCAAAGTCCCGCTGGAAAAGTTTCCGAAGATCGTCGGCGTCGAGACCGCCTGCCTCGCTTTGCTCGCCTTCGACCGTGCGCGGCCGGAAAACCAGCCCGATGTGGAGTAGCGCTCTCCACACTTTGGTCACCATTACATCGCTTGATCGCGCGGCCGGATGGGACCGGTGTCGGGACCTTCGATGATCAGGCTTCTGCTGCGCGGTCTTGGCCGTGGTTGTCTTGGCGTGCTGGCGCTTTCGGCCGCGGCGGCCGCCCAGACCGCTCCGAGCGAGCCGGGCTCGCAAACCGTGTGCGTGCGCCTGGAAAGCCAATTGGCACTGCTTGATCGCGGCGCCGTCGATCCTGCGCGCGCGGAGGAGATCAAGCGTTACGAAGCCGCCGTAGCCAAAGAGCAGGCGAATCTCGACCGCACGCTCGCGCAATCGCGCCGCTACGGGTGCGAGGGAGGTGGATTTTTCGCACTGTTCACGGGCCGAGCGCCGCAATGCGGACCGCTCAATTCCAAGGTTCAGCAGATGCGGGGCAATCTCGACAGCCTAATGAGCAACCTCGAGCAGCTCAAGAACAACAACACCAACGATCAGAGCGGCCAGCGCCGCGCACTGATCGGCCAATTGGCACAGAACAATTGCGGGCCGCAATATCGAGCCGCCGCTGCGGCGGCGGGGCCGGGCGGCTTCCTCAACGCCTTGTTCGGCGGCACCATCATCAATCCCGGCGGCGGCGACGGGGCGCCGTCGGGCACCTACCGCACCGTTTGCGTACGCACCTGTGACGGGTATTATTTTCCAATATCGTTTTCCACGGTGCCGAGCCGCTTCGCCCAGGACCAGAATACCTGCCAGCGCCAGTGTCCCGCCGCCCAAGCCATGCTCTACAGCTACCACAATCCGGGCGGGGACATGAGCCAGGCGGTATCGCTCAGCGGCCAGCCCTATACGGCCCTGGCGAGTGCTTTCCTTTATCGCCGCGAACTCGCACCATCCTGCTCGTGCCGCCCCCCCGGCGAAAGTTGGGCGGAAGCACTCAAGAATGCCGACGATTCCTCAACGATCGAGCACGGCGACATCGTTGTGACTGACCGAAATGAGAACGCTCTTTCGCAACTGCCGCTGCAGAAAGGCGCGACGAACAAGGCACCGCTCAAGGCCGAGACCAAGATGCGCGACACGGCTGCGGCGCATTCCTCGGATTCCCCGTCCGACGCGAGCTCGAAGGAAGTGGACCCTGCCAAACGCCACGTGCGCATTGTCGGACCGCCGTTCTTGTCCGACCATTAAGAGACGCGCCCGTGGTTCAAACTGAGACATCACCCGAGCGCCGCGCTTGACTCGGCGTTCGCCGCCGCGCAAAGCGGCGGCGAACAAGCCGGCAACGGGACATCGAAGAAATGGCGGTGAACCTGCAATCCAGCGCCCTTTCGTCGTCGCGCGCGGCGTCCGGCGCACAGGTCGTGGCGCGGCTTCTCGCGCGGCGGCGGCCGCTGGTCATGGGGGTAGTCAACGTCACCCCGGATTCTTTTTCCGACGGGGGCCGTTTCCTCGATCCTGAAAAGGCGATCGCCCACGCGCGCCGGCTCGTCGCCGAAGGCGCCGACATTGTCGATGTCGGGGCCGAGTCCACCCGGCCTTACGGCGGAGCGGTGCTCGTCGCGCTCGACGAGGAACGCGCGCGGCTCACCCCGGTTCTTGCCGAAGTCGTGGCGCTCGGCGCGCCAGTCTCGATCGACACGCTGAAGGCCGCCGTCGCCGCCTGGGCGCTCGAACGCGGTGCGGCGATTGCCAACGATGTGTGGGGCCTGCAAGGCGATCCCGACATGGCTCGCGTCGTCGCCGAGCATAGCGCGCCCGTCATCGTCGTGCACAATCGGCAGCGCGCCGATCCCGCCATCGACATCGTCGCCGACGTCACCGCCTTCTTCCTGCGCTCGCTCGACATCGCCGCGCGCGCCGGCATCGGGCGCGAGCGCATCGTGCTCGATCCCGGTATCGGTTTCGGCAAGACGCCGGAGCAGTCGCTGGCCTGCATCGCGCGGCTCGACGCCTGGCGCGGCCTCGGCCTGCCGCTCCTCGTCGGCGCTTCGCGAAAACGCTTCATCGATGCGGTGGCGCCTGCTGCGCCGGCGGCGCGCCTCGGCGGATCGCTGGCGGCGCACCTTCTCGCGGTCGAGAATGGCGCGGCGATCGTACGCGTGCACGATGTCGCGCCCACGGTGCAGGCGCTCGCGGTCGCCGCCGCAATCAGGCGGGCGCGATGAGCGACACGATCTTCGTCAACGGATTGGTGCTTCACGCCTTTCACGGCGTGATGTCCCACGAGGGCAAGGTCGGGCAGCCGTTCAAGATCGATCTCGTCCTCGATATCGATCTGACCGACGCCTCGCGCACCGACATGGTAAGAGATACGGTATCCTATGAGGTGCTGGTCAAGGCGGTGAGCGAGACCTTCTGCGCGCGCCGCTATCGGCTGATTGAAGCCGCCGCCGGCGCGGTGGCTGAAGCGCTGTTGCAGCGCTACCAGAAAGTCCGCGCCGTCCGCGTCACGGTACGCAAGCCACACGCGCCGATCGCAGCGACCTTCCATGATGTCGGCGTCACCATCGAACGCAGGCGCGAGCGCGACCCCGGTTGAGGCGCTCATCGCGCTCGGCGGCAATGTCGGCGACGTGCGCGCGACCATCGATCGGGCGATCGCGCTCTTTTGCGACGGCACCGCGGTGCGACTTATCGCACGCTCATCCGATTACCGAACGCCGCCGTGGGGTGTCGCCGACCAGCCGCCGTTCGTGAATGCCGTCATCGCGGTGACGACCGCGCTGCCACCGCACGAGCTTTTGCGGCGCGCAAAAGACTGCGAGCATGCGCTCGGCCGCGACCGGGCGCACGAACGCCACTGGGGGCCGCGCAAGATCGACCTCGATCTCCTCGCCTGGAACGATCTGGTCCTCAACGATGCGGACCTCGTCCTGCCGCATCCGCGCCTGTTCGAACGCGCCTTCGTGCTCGTGCCGCTGGCCGAGATGGCCCCCGAGCGCGTCATCGCCGGCGTCAGCGTGCGCGCGGCGCTGGCGCGCGTAGACGCGAGCGGCATCGACAAGCTGCCCGCGCGCGGCTGACCGCATAAACGCCCGGACGGTCGCGCCCTGTAAAGGGCGGCCGCTTTGAATTATCCTAAATCCGTGAGTTGCGGCCCTAAAAGTGCTCGCAAACCTCTTGGAATTTCAGGCAAATTAGGAAAATCGAACAAGTGCGGAGCGGTTCCAATTTGGAGACCTCTAAGGTGGCTTATTTACTTACAAAGTCAAAGGCTTCCGCGCAATGAGGTCCTCCAACTGCCGGATTTAGGATTATATCTTTGCGGTCGGCTTCGCCACGCACCGTGCCGCCATGAGCAGAACCCTTGTCAGAGTCAAACCGCAAGCAAAGGTGCGGCCGAAAACGCAGCGGCCGCCGCTCTACAAGGTCATCCTGCTCAACGACGACTACACGCCGCGCGATTTCGTCGTCGTCGTGCTCAAGGCGGTTTTCCGCATGAATGCCGATCAGGCCTATCGCGTCATGATGACTGCGCACCGGAAAGGCGCCTGCGTGATCGCCGTCTATACGCGCGATGTCGCCGAGACCAAGGCCAAGGAGGCAACCGAGCTGGGCAAGGAGAAGGGCTATCCGTTGTTCTTCACCACCGAACCGGAAGAGTAGGCTCTGTCGCACGGTCAGCTTGACGTAGAACTCCACCTGCAGTCGATCACGGCGGCATCGGAGCCTGCCGTCTGACTGCCGTCTGACTCGACCTCCCCCCACCGCGGGTGTAGAAATTATCATCCCAAGCGCGACGGCAGCTCGGCACGCGACGGCCAGTGCTTCGTACGCCCTCTACGGTTGCGCATTGTGGGCGGGCGTGGAGGAGTTGTGTCGTGGCCGACAGCGGCACCAATCACGATTCTGCGCGGCCTACGTCTAAGCACAGCGACGCAAAGCCGGTCATCGTCGGCATCGGCGCATCGGCCGGCGGTGTCCAAGCCTTGCAGGCCCTGTTCGACGAGCTTCCCGACACGACCGGCGCCGCCTTCGTCGTGGTTGTGCACCTGGACCCGGAAAGTCATAGCGAACTGTCGAGAATCTTGGCGGCGTGGACCCGCATGCCGGTGGTCCACGTCGAGACCTCCGAGACATTGCAGCCGAACCACGTCTACGTCATCCCGCCCGATCGTCGCCTCTACCTCGCCGACAGTGAAGTTTCCGCCGCGGAATTCGACGAGCCGCGCGGCCGGAGGGCGCCCATCGATCTTTTCTTTCGTTCCCTCGCCGAACACGGGGACGGGTTCGCGGTGGTCCTGACCGGCGCGGGTTCGGACGGCGCGGTCGGGGTGCGCGCGGTCAAGGAGGCGGGCGGCATCATCCTGGTGCAGGATCCGCGGGAGGCCGAATATCCGTCGATGCCCCGCAGCGCAATCGCGACCGGAATTGCGGATTTCATCCTGCCGGTGCGCGAGATTGCCGCCCGGCTGGTCGAACTGGTGCGCACCAAGCAGAGCATGGCAGTCGCTGAGGCCGCACATTTCGACGAGGATTTGGTGCGGGCCGTACTCGCCCACTTGCGCGTTCGGACCGGCCACGATTTTTCCAAGTACAAGCGCTCGACCGTTTTGCGGCGCATCGCGCGCCGCATGCAGGTCGCCAGAACGGACGAGTTGAAAGGGTATTACGAATACCTACGCGAACATGACGAGGAGGCGCGGGCGCTGCTGAGCGAACTGCTCATCTCGGTGACGACGTTCTTCCGCGACGGCGAAGCATTTGAGGCGCTCAAATCACGCATCCTGCCGGAGCTGTTCGCTGCCAAGGAGCCGAGCGATGCGGTGCGCGTGTGGGTCCCGGGCTGTGCCACGGGCGAGGAGGCCTACAGCATTGCCATTTTGCTTTTGGAAGAGGTGTCACGACACGAACTTCGACCGCGCATCCAGATTTTCGGCTCCGACCTCGACGTGCGCGCCCTCGCGGCGGCGCGGGAAGGGCGCTTTCCGGCCGCCATCGAAGTGGACATCAGCGAGGAACGTCTGCACAGGTTTTTCACGCGCGAGGGCGACAGCTACCGTGTCCGGCAGGAGGTGCGCGACATTGTGCTTTTCGCGGCACACGATCTCCTGAAAGACCCGCCGTTTTCTCGCCTCGACCTTATTTCGTGCCGCAACGTGCTCATTTATCTCGATCGCGAGTTGCAGGAACAAGTGTGCACCGCGTTTCACTACGCCTTGAACCCCGGGGGCATTCTCCTGCTGGGATCGTCGGAGAGTGCCGACAGTCCGCCGGGGCTGTTCCGTCTCATCGACCGCAGCGCCCACATCTATCAGTCTACGGTGCATCCCGGTGAGAGGCCGCGCTTGGTGCCGCGCCTGCTGGGGAGCATCGTCACCCTGCGCGAGCCGGTCGGCCCCGGGCGGCCGATTAGTCCGAGTGTCGCGCTGAGCGAGGCCACTTCGCACCGACAGGCTCTCGAAGAGATCGCGCCCCCGAGCATATTGGTCGATGCCACGCATCGGGTCATCCATCTGTCGGACAATGCCGGCCGCTACCTTCAGCCGGCGGGAGGGTCGCTGAGCGGCGATGTGGTCGATTTGGCGCGGCCGGAACTGCGCTTCGAGCTGCGCACGGCGCTGCATCGCGCTTTCGAGCAAGGCCACCCTACTTTGAGCCTGCCCATCTTGGTGCATTTCAACGGCGCCCCGCGCCGCGTCCACCTGCAGGTCAAACCCGTGATCAAGGACGGCCAAACCCAGTCGCGCGGCGCGGTGGTACTGTTCATCGAGGGCGAGGAAGTTACTCCCGACAAATTGGTAACCGCCGGCGAGCCGCAGCCTACCGACGAGAATGTGCGCCAGCTCACCCGCGAGCTGGCAATGACTCAGAACCGGCTGCGAATGGTACGCGAGGAATCGGAAGCCACCAACGAGGAACTGCGCGCCGCCAATGAAGAGCTGCAATCGATCAACGAGGAATACCGCTCGACCTCGGAGGAGCTGGAAACCAGCAAGGAAGAGCTGCAATCGATCAACGAGGAGCTGCAGACCGTCAACAGCGAGCTGAAGCTCAAGCTGGAGGCGATCACGCGCGCCCACAGCGACTTGCAGAACCTGATGGCGGCGACCGACTTCGGCACGCTGTTTCTCGATGCGGCTCTGCGCATCAAGCGCTTCACCGACCGAGTAACGGAACTCTTCAACATCACGCAGAGCGACGAAGGCCGGCCGATAACCGATTTTGCCCATCAGCTCGAATACCAGGGCCTTGTCGAGGATGCGCGCGCCGTACTCGCCAACCTCGCGCCGATCCGGCGCGAAATTCGCAGCCGCGGCGGCCGCTGGTACGACATGCGGTTTCGGCCGTACCGCACGATCGACAACAAGGTCGACGGCGTCGTCATCACTTTCGTGGACATTACCGAGCGCCGCCAAATGGAAGAGGCGCTCAAGCAGAGCGACGCGGACCTGCGCCAGGAGCGGCGTCTCGTCGAATTGTCGCGCGATCCCATTTTCATCTGGGATTTCGACGGCAGCATTATGGTCTGGAACCGCGGCAGCGAAGAGCTTTACGGATATAGCCGCGACGAGGCCATCGGGAAGAAAAAAGATCAGCTTCTCTCGACCGAGCTTCCCGGCTTCTCCTTCGCAGACCTGCGCGCCAAACTGTTGGCGGAAGGAAGCTTCGCCGGCGAGGTCCGGCATCGGACTAAAGACGGCCGGCAGCTTACAGTCGAGACTCAAATCGTGCTGGAGACGATAGACGGCCGGCGTTTGGCGTTGGAGAGCACACGCGACATCACCGAACGCAAGAGATGGGAAGAGCGGCGGGAGCTATTGCTGAGCGAGCTGAGCCATCGGGTGAGGAACACGCTGGCGGTGATCCAGGCGGTTGCCCGCCATACGCTGCGCCACAGCACGTCGAAGGAAGACTTCGTCGACCGTTTCGAAGGCCGCCTCGCGGCGCTGGCCAACATCCACCGACTGCTGATGGAGTCGAAGTGGAAGGGCGCCGATCTGGGCGCGCTGGTTCAGCAGGAACTCAATCCGTACGTGGGCGATAACCCCAATCGGCTGCGGTTTGAGGGTGAACCGATCTTGCTGCCGGCGGATGTGGCAGCCCCTTTCGGCCTGGTCCTGCACGAGCTTGCCACGAACGCGGCAAAGTACGGCCCTCTATCAGAGCATGCCGGTCGCATCGATGTGAATTGGACAACGACGGTCCGGAACAACAAGCGCAACCTCAGACTTATCTGGAAAGAGGAGGATGGGCCAGCGGTCAAGGTTCCAAGTTCGCGCGGGTTCGGAACCGCGCTGATCGACACGGCGATTCCCGGCGCGGTCGTTAACCGCGATTTTCGCCGTAAAGGACTTGTGTGCACGATCGAGTTGGCTCTGCCGGAAGCGACCAACAATGGAGCAGTCGAGGAAGCATGACCCGGTTCCTACCTTAAAGGGCATGCGCGTGCTCGTGGTCGAAGACGACGCGATCCTGCTCCTGGAACTCGAAACGATCCTGATGCAAGCCGGGGCGGAAATCGTCGGTCTCTGCCGTACCGTCAACGAAGCTCTGCGGTTGACTGCGAAGGACGGCCCAACCTGCGCCATCCTCGATGTGCGACTGGGACGGGAGACGGTGGCGCCGGTTGCGCGCCTACTCGCTCGCCGCGGAACGCCGTTCGTGTTCTACACCGGGCAGGTCGACAACGACCCCGCGCTGGCGGAATGGTCGGACCGCAAGATTGTGTCGAAACCGGCCCAGCCGACAACGATTGTCCGCGTCCTCCTCGAATCATTGCAATGACGCGCCGAGCGACGCCGGTTGTCCGTGCGGCAAATTTCCGGTAGAGTTCAGGTTGAATTCAAGGCGGTCGGAGAACGCACAGAGGAAGACTACGGAAATGGATCAAACCGCTTTCCGGTCGGTCGGCCCGGTATCGTCATGGGCGACATCACCTGCGAGGTGGGCGCCTTATGTGCTGAGCATTCTGCGCATCATCGCCGCGCTGTTGTTTCTCGAACACGGCCTGTCGAAATTCTTCGGTTTCCCGCAGCCGATGGCGGCGCCGCATCCCTTCACGCTGGAGTGGTTTTCAGGAGCGATCGAGCTCGCCGGCGGCGTATTGGTGACGCTCGGCCTGTTCACGCGGGCGGCTGCCCTCATCATGTCGGGCGAAATGGCGGTCGGCTATTTCCTCTTCCACGCGCCGCACAGTTTCTATCCCTATATCAATCACGGCGAGCTGGCGGTGCTTTACTGCTTCGTGTTCCTCTACCTCGTGTTCGCCGGCGCCGGGCCGTTGAGCCTCGACGCGCTGCTGTGGAAAGGGCCGCGGGTTTCCCGCGGGTGATGCCAGCCGCAACCGGCAGGGACTCGCCTGCTTGCCGCCGTCCTGAGGCGCTCGCCGGCGAGCGGGCAAGCCTCGAGCGGCGGCTTCGCTGGCTTTTTTTTCGGCCGGCCATGCGCCTTGACGGGAGCGGCACCCCTCCTGTGCCGATCACTCCATGGTGTACCGATAGGTACCACAGGGATCGAGGAGAAGATGCCGTGTCCGCAAGCCTACTCGCTGCTCGCCGGCTTCTTCCAAATTCCGCGTTCTTGCATCAACGCGACTTGCTTGTCGATCACCTTGGTCTTATAGGCCGCGTGTTTCGGTGGACTCTTTTTCAGATACAGGTTTTTTGGGTAGATCGGCTTCTCATAGATGATCTGAGCAAGCTCTGTGCGGATGTCCTTCATCCAATTCGTTACTTGAGCCGACTGGCGATGGTGCCGTAGAGCCTCGATGTTGATGACGCCGCTGACAAAGGTCGAGCCGTTGGTGTCACGCTGCTTGCCGACAATTTGGCCGCGATAATCCACGATCATCGACTGGCCGCCGCCGGCGTCGATACCGAAGTGCTGGGCGTCGGGGTAAAGATGGTAGCTACCGATATTCGGCGCCACGATGTACATGTTGTTCTCGAGCGCGCGTGCCCGATTTGAGATTTCAAAAACATCGTTCTCGGTAAATGGAGCCGGCAGGGACGCGCGATAAACAACCTCCGCGCCGTTCATTGCTAGACCGCGGCCGTTTTCGGGATAGTTCCCCTCCATGGCCATCATGACGCCGAGTCGGCCTATTTTGGTGTCGACCACCGGCCAGAACGCCTCGAGCGTTCGGCCATATTTCTCGATCCACCAGTCATAAATGTCGTGTGGCGAGACCGAGCGCTCGACTGGAAGCAATGCCGATATTTTATAGTGCTTAAGAACGACTTCGCCGTCGGGATTGACGATGAACCCGACGTTGAAAAAACGATCCTTCCAATCTTCGTGTCGCGCCTTGGCTTGCGCCATGATGAAAACGTTCCACTCTCGGGCGAGCTTGCCGATTTCCTCGGTCTCTGCGCCCGGAATATCGATGCAGCAAGTGCGCGCATACTCGGCGTGATCCAAATCGAGCACCTCGTCGTTGAAACCCATGAGAGCGCCCTCGGGTATTGCCAAGAGGCGGACAGGTATATCGAGATTGGACAACCAGAAAGCCGCCTTGGTCAGGCTCTTGAGGTGTTCGATATTGTGCTTGATGTCTTTACGGTGACGAATGCCGTAAAACGTCGGGATAAGACCAACCGCACCATAGGGCTCTATCATAGCGACTGCTCCCCCGCATCGTTCGTTTCTGATCAGACAATACGCAGCTCGCTTGGCCTCTGCTGCGTCGCCTGTCTGTATTGTGGGTATTGCCCGCCGCAGATGAAAGGTTGTGTAATTTTTCAGTAGATCACTAAGCTTAACCTTGCGCCTCAAGGTGGCGATTGTCAATTGTAATAAACAAGCGCTCGTGCCCCCGTCGAGTTGCCTACAGCCTGGAGCGCCTACTCCGCCCCGGAATGGACACTGTCTTCGCCGGCGCCTTTCCACCAGTTGAGACGCTGCCGCTGATCAAGTTATTACCCGGCCGGCCGTCGGCGACAAAACTCATATTCCGATTCCGAGCGCAGGATCAGGACACTCGCTGTGATACTGGCCGCATCGAACAGACGTCGCCCGCCTGATAAAAGCTGTCCTCGATCGCACCCATTGCGCACGGAATGCTGGGAACCAGTGTAAACCGTCCGCCGTTGCTCTCGACTCTACTGTCATTCCCGCCAGGCCGGCTTTACAAGCGCGGTAGTTTACGCTTAGACTATTTGGCACCGCGCAACGGCGCGGCCCTGCCCTGCCCTGCAGTGGATCGAATCTTGCGACACCCGACGCAACCCTGACCAACCCTCAGGGCAATGGCATTTCCCTGAGCAAACCGCGTATCGGAGCCTTTCTTCGACGATTTGTTCCAAAGATGATTCGGTTTTGTTCGCCTTTCGATTCCCATTTGCGATAGCCCCGTGACCAACCCCCGACCAGGAGACCGGATATGATCAAGCCGATCGCTGCACTCGTCGCCGCGTTGGCACTCTCGCTTTCAGCCGCGCACGCGCAGGACCACGTCAAGGTCGGCCTCATTGCCACCTTGTCCGGGCCGCCGGCCGTCATCGGCCAGCAACTGCGCAACGGCTTCATGCTTGCGGTCAAGACGCTGGGCGGCAAGCTCGGCGGCCGCGACGCCGACGTCGTCGTCGCCGACGACCAGCTCAAGCCCGATGTCGCCGTCGGCAAGGCCAGAGAGCTGGTCGAACGCGACAAGGTCGATTTCGTCGTCGGCCCGGTTTTCTCCAACATCCTCGCCGCGATCATGAGGCCGATCACCAGCGCCGGCGTCATCCTCATCAGTCCCAACGCCGGGTCGTCGGCCTTTGCCAGCAAGCACTGCAACCCGAATTTCTTCGTCACCTCCTACCAGAACGATCAGGTGTTCGAAGTGTTGGGCCAATATGCTCAAGATTCCGGGATCAAGAAGGTGATCATCATCGTGCCGAACTATCAGGCCGGCAAGGATGCCGCCGCCGGGTTCAAGCACAAATTCGCCGGCAGGATTCTTGACGAGATCTATATGCCGCTCGGCCAGCTCGACTATTCGGTGGAGCTTTCGCGGATCGCGGCGGCAAAGCCCAACGCCATCTTCGCCTTCCTGCCCGGCGGCATGGGCATAAATTTCGTCAAGCAGTTCCGTCAAGCCGGGCTCGCCGGCAAGATCACCTTCCTGTCCGCGTTCACCGTCGACGAATCCACGCTGCCGGCGCAAGGGGACGCCGCACTCGGCATGTATGGCGGCGCCAACTGGGCGCCGAATGTCGACAATCCGCAGAACAAGGCGTTCGTGACCGCCTATGAGAAGGCGTACGGCGGCACGGTGCCGGCGACCTACGCCTTCCAGGCCTATGACGCGGCGATGCTGATCGACAGCGCGGTGCGCGCGGTCCACGGCAATCTCTCGGACAAAGCGGCGCTGCGGGCCGCGCTGAAGAAGGCTGACTTCAAGTCGCTGCGCGGCAAGTTCAAGTTCAACAACAACCATTACCCGATCCAGGACTTCTATTTGGTCAAGGTCGCCAAGCGGCCGGACAGCAAGTACGAGACCGAGATCGTGAAGAAGGTGTTTTCGAACTATGCCGACTCCTATGCGAAGGACTGCCTGATGAAGTGACGGCGGCCGCGTGGTCGTCGACCATCAATAGATGCCGGCCTGTGTCTAAGATGCGAGCTTGCTCGCAGCCGCCGCCGAAGCTGCCGCCCTGCGGCGCAGCTCGAAGCGCTGCAATTTGCCGGTTTCGGTGCGCGGCAGGATCGAGACGTATTCGATCGCGCGCGGATATTTGTAGGGGGCGACGTTCGACTTGACGTGCTCCTGCAAAGCGCGGGTGAGCGCCGCGTCGCCCGCAAAACCCGGCTTGAGGACGACATAGGCCTTCACGATATAGCCGCGGTCGGCGTCGGGCGCGCCGACCACGCCGCACTCGGCGACGGCAGGGTGCGTGAGCAGAATCGCCTCGACCTCGGGACCGGCGATGTTGTAGCCGGCGGAAATGATCATGTCGTCGGAGCGCGCCTGGAAGTGAAAATAGCCGTCGGCATCCTTGATATAGGTATCGCCGGTGACGTTCCAGCCGTGCTGCACGTACTCCGCCTGCCGCTCGTCATCAAGATAGCGGCAGCCGGTCGGGCCGCGCACGACGAGACGGCCCGCGACCCCGGCCGGCGTGTCTCTTCCGACCGCGTCGATGACGCGGGCTTGGTATCCAGGGATCGGCTTGCCGGTCGCGCCCGCGCGCGTCTCCTCTTCGCGCGCGCTGAGAAAAATATGCAGCATTTCGGTCGAGCCGATGCCGTCGATAATGCGGATGCCGGTCGCGGCGGCCCACGCCTCGAAAGTGGCGGCGGGCAGCGTCTCTCCGGCCGAGACGCATTTGCGCAGCCAGGAGACGTCGCGCCCGGCAAGCTTGCCGAGCATGGCGCGGTAGGCGGTCGGCGCGGTGAAGCAGACGGTGGCGCGCAATCGCTCGATCGCGGCAAGGAGATCGTCCGGCGCCGCCTGCTCCAGGAGGATCGCGGCGGCGCCGATGCGCAGCGGGAACAGCACCAGGCCGCCGAGCCCGAAGGTGAAGGCGATCGGCGGCGAGCCGATGAACCGGTCGTCGCGATCGGCGCGCAACACATGCTTGCCGAAGGTGTCGCAGATCGCCAGCATGTCGCGGTGAAAATGCATGGTGCCCTTCGGCACGCCGGTCGTGCCCGAGGTGAACGCGATCAAACAAACATCGTCGCTCGCCGTGTCGCAGGCGGCAAAATGTTCATAACCCGGCTTGGCCATAATGGCTTCGAGGCTGTCCGCGGCGCCAGAGCCCCAATGGACGACGCGGTCGAGCATGGGCGCAAGCGGCCTTGCCTTCTCCATCTCGTCGGCGAGCCGCACGTCGCACAAGGCGAGCCGGATCTGAGCTTTGGTCACCGGGAACGCGATCTCCTTGGCGCGCAACAGCGGCATGGTGGCGATCACCACGCCGCCCGCCCTGATGACGGCGAAATAGGCCGCCACCATCATTGGGCTGTTGGGTCCGCGCAGCAGCACCCGGTTTCCCGGCACCATGCCGAGATCGCGGGTGAGCGCGTTGGCGATACGGTTCACGCGCTCGGCAAGCGCGGCATAGGACAGACGCTCGGCGGGCGAGATCAAGCAGTGGCGCTCGCCGTGGCCGGCGGCGAGCCAATCGTCGAGGAAGGCCGTGACGCAGTTGAGGCGCTCGGGATAGCGCACGTCCGGCAGGTCGAATAGAAACTCGGGCCATTGTTCGCGCGGAGGCAAATGGTCGCGCGCGAAAGTGTCGATGTGTGCCGAACGGATCATGGAGCGCCCTTTTCCGCACAGTGGCGCCGGCATGGCTGCGCGACATGCGCCGGCCGCCTCTCTTCAGCGGTCAGACTATCGCCGAGATGCTTCAAGCTTCAAGTACAATGCGCCGGCGCGGTCTTACACATGCAGGTGGCCGAGGATGCGGCCGCGATCGATGTCCGCACGCGAGCCTTCGAGCATCGCCCGGCCCTGATCCATGACCAGATAACGGTCGGCGATGCGCTCGGCGAAGGCGAGGTTCTGCTCGACGACGAGAAAAGCGGTGCCCGCCGCCTTCTTCGCGGCAATGCACTCCGCCATATGGAGAATATTTTCCCACTGCACGCCTTCGCTGGGCTCGTCGAGCAAGACCAGCGGCTGGTCCTCGGCGAGACCGCGAACAAAGGAGAGTACCTTCTTCTCGCCGCCGGAGAGCGTTCCGGCGTGCTGGCCGAGGCGGCGCTCAAGGATCGGGAAGCGCTCGAAATAGGGCCGCAACGGCCCCAGTTGCCGGGCCGCGTGCATCAACGAAAGATTGTCGCGAACCGAAAGATCATCGAACACCGGCCGCTCCTGCGGACAGTACGTGAGGCCGGCGCGGCGCCGTGCCGACGGCTCGAAGCCGTCGATCGGTCGGCCGTCCAGGAGCACATGTCCGCTCCGGCACGGCAGATAGCCGCAGAGAAGCTTCATCAGCGTGCTCTTGCCGACGCCGTTGCGTCCGAGCACGCACAACACTTCGCCGGCGGCCACTGCGCCGTTGAGATCGCGAACGATGACGGTGCTGCCGTAACCGCCGGTCACGTTGGCGAAGGCAAGGCGCGGCGCGCTCACTTCGTGCCTCCGACGTAGACCGCCCGCACCGCCGGGCTCGCCTGAACGGCGGCGACACTGCCGCGCGCCAGCAGCGTGCCGTTGTGCAGCACATAGACGAGTTCCGCCAGCTCCTTCACCAGGCTCATGTCGTGTTCGACGATAATGACGCTTCCGCGCAGTCGCCGCGCCGCCCAGCGCACGATGTCGACCACCGCGCCGGTTTCCTCGGGCGAAAGGCCGGCGCACGGCTCGTCGAGCAACAGCACCCGCGGCTCGGTCAAGAGCGCCATCGCCAGTTCGAGGATCTGCTGCTCGCCATGCGACAGTTCCGCCGCCTTGCGGCCCCCGGAAGCGAGAAAGGGATAGCGCGACTTGAGCTCCTCCAGCATCGGACTGGTCCACCGCCGCAGGCGCGGATCGAGCAGTTGCAGCTTCGTGGCGCGCCCGCTCCACAAGGCGATCGCAAGGTTGTCCGCGATCGACAGATGGGGGAACACGCTCGGAATCTGAAGCTTGCGCGCAAGGCCGAGGTGGCTGATGCGGTGCGGCGCCAATGCGCCGATTTCCATTCCGCCAAGATCGACGCGGCCGGACGAGGCGGCGAGTTCGCCGCTCACCACATTGAACATCGACGTCTTGCCCGCGCCGTTGGGTCCAATCACACAGAAGATTCCGGCGCGGTCGAAGTCGAGCGAGAGATGATCGAGAATCGTGACTTCGCCCAGATGAACGCTTACGTCGCTGAGGGCCAGTCGCGCGGCAGGCCGGTCGGTCAGGCCTTTGGGCGCCAAGACAGGCGCCGGTCCTCGCGGCCGGCCTTCGAGTCGCTGCCAGGCCGGTTCGATGAGCCCGGCGATTCCCTGGGGAAAGGCCAGCACGATGACGATGAAGAACAACGCCATCAGCACCTCCCAGAACGGCACGCTGTCGCGCAGCTCGGCCGACAGCGAGCCGACCAGAAGCGTGCCGATCACCGGACCAATGAGGCTCGCCCGGCCGCCGATCGCGGCCCAGATGACCAGATCGGCCGAGAGGCCGAAACCCACGAGCTGGGGCGTGACGATGCCTTGTTGCGGCGCGTAGACGGCGCCGCCGACTCCGGCCATGAATCCGCTCACGGCGAACGCGACGGCCTTGAGCATTCTTACATCGAAGCCCAACAGCGCCAAGCGGCGTTCGTTTTGTGCCAGAGCGCGCCAAAGCACGCCGAGGGGCGCATGGTAGAGCCAGCTCGCCAAGCCGAGCACGATAAGGAGTACGGCAGCCGAAACATAATAAACATCGGACAAATCGCTCAAGCCGGGCAGGCCCGGGATTCCTTTGAGGCCGTCAAACCCGCCGGTGACCGAGTTCCAGCTCGTCGCAATCTGAAATGCGAGAAGCGACAGCGCCAAGGTAATCATTGAAAAATACGCGGTGTTCTCGCCCGGGCGTCGAAGCACGACAAAGCCGATTCCATAGGCGAACAGCCCGGAGACGAACGCAATCACCGGCATCGTCAGGACGGCAATGAACGAATGCTGCTGAAACGCGATGAAGGCGAAGCCGGAGAGATAGGCGGAAAGCCCGAAGAACAGCGCTTGGCCGAGCGGCAGAAATCCGCTCTGTCCCCAGCACAGCCCGATGCCGATCGCGGCGCTGGCGTAAAGCGCATAGAGGCCGAGCTGATAGGCCCAGAACTGCCCCAGCACGAGCGGCAGCGCGAGAGCGATGACGACGACAAGGCTAGCCGCGCGCAATGAGCCCTCGCGGCTTCAGCCAGAGAAACAGGATCGCCAGCACCAGAACGGCAAAATATCCGTCGGTCGCATTGCTGGCAGCGGAGATGGCGCTGTCGACGCCGCCGATCGCCGCGGCGCCGGACAACAGGCCCGGCACGCTGCCGAGCCCGCCGACAACGAGGACGAAAAAAGCGCGAAGAACGTAATCGAGGCCCATGAACGGCTGCACCGGCACGAGCGGCGCCACCATCACGCCGCCGAGCCCTGCGAGGCACGTGCCGGCGATGAAGGTCGCCGCCGCAAGCCGCCGCACCGAAATGCCCTGCGCCTGCGCCAGCTCCGGATTGCTGACCATGGCACGGATGCGGCTGCCGGTGCGGCTGCGCCCATACCAGATCATCAGTACCGCCGCGACCGCAAAAGAGACCGCGATCAGCACCACGCGGTAGATCGGATATTCGATGCCCAGGAATTGCACCGTTCCCGGCAACGGAATGGTCACGCTGTGAAAGCCCGGGCCGAAAATCGCTTCGGCGATCTTGCGCAACAGCAGGCTCAGGCCCCAGGTCGCCACCAGTGTGTCGAACGGCCTCCGATAGAGCGGCCGGATCATGATCCGTTCGACTGCCGCGCCGAGCAGCGCGCATAATGCGAGCGTCAAGGGGAGCGCGACGAGATAGGGCCAGTTCCACGACTGCGTCAGATAGGCGCAATAGGCGCCGATCATGACGAACTCGCCGTGCGCGATATTGAGTACGCCGAGCAGGCCGAAGATCACCGCCAGCCCCAGCGTCAAGACTGCTAGCGTGCTGACCGCATAGACGACATTGATCGCCTGAGTGACGATCAGCGCGTCCATCGTCTGCGTCTCCTCCCTCGGCTGCGTGTCAGGTCTTGCACGCGCTCCCGCTCGGTACGTTCGCGAAGGTCTTGATGACCTCGAACTGGGTGCCCTTGCAATCGGCGAGGAACATCGTCTTGTCGACCTGCCGGCCGCGCATCGTCGCCGGTCCTGCCGCGGTTTTGAATGTCAGTCCTTCGGATGCGGCCATGCATTTTTTCCCGTTGGTGCCGCCGGCCTTGGCGACGAGCGCATGGGCGCAGTTGACCCCGGCATAGCAATCGACGCCGATGGTGCTGAGCTGCGGCGCCTTAGGGCCGAGCTTGGCATGATAGGCTGCCTTGAATTTGGTGTTTGCCGGCGACGGAACGTTGGCGAAATAGCCCATGCAGGAATAGAGGTTCCTGCTGTTGTCGGCGCCGATGCCCAAGAGCGTGTTTTCTTCGAGCAGGAACGCCAGCCGCGCAATGTTCTTGTCGAGACCGAATCCCGCAAAAGTGCGGTTGAAATTGACGTTGTCGGCGCCGACGAGCGTGCTCACGACCACATCAGGCTTGGCCGACTTGATCCGCGTGACCACCTCCTCGAACTTGTTGGGCGCGCCGTACGGCACATATTCCTCGCCGATGGTCTTGCCGCCGTTCGCGGCGATGTATTTCTTCGTCTCGGCGTTGGTCTTGCGCGGCCAGACGTAATCGTCGCCGATGAGATAATAGGTCTTGGCCTTGCGCTCGGCGGCGAGCCAGCCGATCGACGGGTGCGCCTGCTGGTTGGGCGTCTCGCCCAGACAATAGACATTGAAGGCGCACTCGCCGCCCTCGTAGACCGGCGTGTAGATGTAGGGGATCTTGCCCTTGACGGTCGCGACCAGCGCCTCGCGCGTGGCGCTGTCGTGCGAGCCGATGAACAAGTCGACGTTCTCCTCGAGCATGAGGCGGACCGCCGACTTCGCCGTTTCCGCCGGCGGGCCGCCGGCGTCGGTCGGAATGAGCTTGATCGACCGGCCGAGAATGCCACCGCTCTTGTTGATCTCTTCGGCGGCGAGCTCGGCGCAGGCGCGGTCCGTCGGTCCGAACAGCGACGCCGGGCCGCTGAGCGGGATGAAGAGCCCGATCTTGAATTCGCGGTTGGCGGCAGCCGCCCGCCGCGCCAGGCCGGGCAACGCGCCGAACGCGGCGCCGGCTGCGGCTGCACCGAGAAAAGTCCGCCGGTTAGGTCCTTGTCTCATACTCACCATGTGCATCTCCCTCATGTTCGCGTTCAATGTTGTTGTTTTGGCTTCCGAGGTTGTTGTTGCCTCGCGATCATGACCGCGTCGGCGGCGCAGGCAATGGCGGCAACAGCGTCTCGATTGCCGCCGCAATTGCCAGAAGCTCGCGATCGCTGCCCTGCGGACCGGATATTTCGATGCCGACCGGCAGCCCGGCGGCCGTCATTCCCGCAGGCAGGCTGAGGCCGGGAATGCCGGCAACGCTGCCGGGACCGCAGTTGCGGATGAAAGTGGCAAAGGTGGGCTTTGGCTTGCCGTCGAGCATGAATGTCTCGTCCTCGCCGATCGTCGCCGCCGGCGCCGGCGTGGTCGGAAAGATGATAGCGGCGATGCCATGTTCGCGAAAATGGCGGCGGTAAGCCTCCTGTAGCCGCGATCGTTTCTCCAACGCCTGGCGATAGACGGCCTCGGGCACCGCGCCGGCGCCCGCGAGGCTCTGCAGAATTGCGCGCACGTCCGGGCTCGCCGCCCGGGCTGCAACCGCGGCAAAGTCGGATGCGACGCCGTGGCCCGCAAGGTAGCCGCCGAGATCGGTCACCGTCTCATAGAGCACGATGGGGAACCCGATTTCGGCGTCGAGCACGGCTTCCTCGCTCATGTCGACTTCGACCATTGCGACGCCCGCGTTGGCAAGCTGTTGCAGCGCTGTTTCACAAATTTGTATCAGTTCGAGATCAAGATTTTCCCAAAAGAAACGGCGCGGCACGCCGAGCCGCAGACCATCGAGGCGCGCGGGCGGCGCATCGTGAGGCGCACCGGTGACGACACCATCCAGCAAAGCGCAATCTGCGACGCTGCGCGCCATCGGCCCGGCGGTGTCGCGGGTATGCGATATCGGCACGATCCCGGCTTGGGGCCAGCGTCCCGTGCTCGGCCGAAATCCGACGATGCCGCAGAGCGCCGCCGGAATGCGCACCGAGCCGCCGGTGTCCGTTCCGACGCCGCCGGGTGCCAGCCGTGCCGCCACGGCGGCAGCGGTGCCGCCGCTCGAGCCGCCGGGGATGCGGTCGGGCGCATAAGGATTGCGCGCCGGCCCAAAGGCGGCGTTGTTGTTGGTTATTCCGAACGCGAGCTCGTGCATGTTGCACTTGCCGAGCACGATGGCGCCGGCGGCGATGAGCTTGTCGACAACCGCAGCGTTGGGCTTGGGCCGATGGCCGGCAAGCGCCGGCGTCCCACCGGTCGTCGGCAGGTCGGCCGTATCGAGATTATCTTTCAGGGCGAGCGGCACGCCGTGCAGTGGCCCAAGGGCCGCACCTGAGATACGCCGGCGGTCGGCCTTCTTTGCGGCCGCCCGCAACGCATCGGCGGAAAGGAATATGAAGGCGTTGAGCTGGGCATTTGCGGCGGCGCGAGCAAGCAAGTGGTCGGCAAGGCGCTCCGCGGTGACCTCGCCGCTGCGGATCGCAACAGCGGCCTGAGCAATGCCGAGATCGTGAAGCGCGGGCAATGTTCATCTCCAAGTCTGCAGTCTGGGAGTCCGCGGCTTGGCCGCAATCCGGCCATGTCATGCGACGCTAGAGTGGTGGATTTGACGCTCCGATCATCATTGCGGCAACGCGTCATCGGAGCGTCAAATCCAAAACCACACTAGATTCATAAAGTTGCTAGTGTCCCTTTGCTTCCGACGTTCGTAATAGGGCATGCGGCAAAGTGATACGAACGTCGGAAGCGGGACACTAGCGCCGCGTGCGACGCCACGGCATCGGCAAAAATGTGGACCTCGGGCGCGATCAGGATCCGCGCACGATCACTGCCGCAAGCTCGGCCCTGTTGGCGCAACCGCATTTGGTCATCGCATTGGTCAGATGCGTGCGCACCGTGCCAAAGGCAATGTGGAGGATACGAGCGATATCGCGGTCGGTTAATCCGCGGGACACCAGACGAGCAACATCATATTCCCGCGCGGTCAGCCGCTCGCACTGCGTGCTGCGCCGCCACGCGCGGCGCAGATAGGGCTCGAGCGCGTCGAGCAGGCCGGTGTCGCGCTCGCCAAAGTCGGGCCGGCCGAACGCTCTCCAGATCCGTAGGTCGCCGAGGTCGCGCTCGTCGTCGAAGATGAATGTGTTGATGCCGTGGTGCAGGCCGTCGCGCGCCAGGAAATCATTGTAGAATTCCGTGCGCTCCAGCTTCTGACGCGGGATCACCTCGTCGACCAGCGTCGCCCGCCGACGGGCCCTAAGCTGAAACGTCATCGGATCATGAAACTGGTACCACTCCTCGTAGCGGCGAAGATTGTTTGCCGCCATGTTGAAGCTTACCGCCTCGTCAAATCGTTTGGTTCGCGGATTCCAGACGTAAGATGCGCCGAAGTCGCCGCGCAGCAGGCGAACGACGTCCAGGAATATGAGCGCGCGGGCGTCCCGCTCTGGCCCTAGCCGCTCGAGGCGCGCGATGATGTCGCCGAACAGGCGCAGCTCATCCGAACTGATATCGCGAATGATCCTCCCCATCCGCTCGCCTCGACCAGCCTCCAAAATCCCGCGCTGTCACGGGATTTTGCCGGTAGTGCAAGAATTGTTCCCGCGCTCGTGAAACGCTGTCAAGCCCCGTGGTGCGGATTGCCGACCGGCGGGTGCGCCGATTTTCACGTCAGCAAGCGGCGCACGGCGGTCGCCCAAGCCGCAAGCTTGCGCTCGCGCGTCGCCGCGTCCATCTGCGGCGTAAATCGCCGCTCCAGCCGCCAGCCATCAGCGAAACGGTCCGGCTCGGGGAAAAAGCCGGCCTTGAGGCCGGCGAGATACGCCGCCCCAAGCGCGGTCGTTTCCCGGATTTGCGGGCGATCGACCGTCGAGCCGATGAGATCAGCCAGCCGCTGCATCGTCCAGTCGGAACTTGCCATGCCGCCATCGACACGCAAAATCTTCGATGCGCTTTCGGCCTGCGGCCAATCCGCCTTCATGGCGGCCAAAAGGTCCGCGGTTTGGAAGCCGACGCTTTCCAGCGCCGCCCGGGCGAACTCCTTTGGTCCGGTCGCGCGCGTCAAGCCGAACAGCGCCCCGCGCGTCTCGGCGCGCCAATAGGGCGCGCCCAAGCCGACAAAGGCCGGAACAAGAATGACCTCCTGCGTGGGGTCGGCGCTTTCGGCAAGCGCTCCCGTCTCCTGCGCGTTGTGCACGATGCGCAAGCCATCCCGCAGCCATTGCACGGCAGCGCCGGCGATGAAGATCGAGCCTTCGAGGGCATAACAGCGCCTGCCTTCGAGTTGGTAGGCGATGGTGGTCAAGAGCCTGCTCTTCGAGACGACCGGCGTGGCGCCAGTGTTCAGCAAGGCAAAGCAGCCGGTGCCGTAGGTGGCCTTGACCATTCCCGGTGTAAAACAGGCCTGTCCGATCAGCGCCGCCTGCTGGTCGCCGGCGATTCCGTAAATCGGGATCGTGGCGCCGAATATTTCGGGGTTGGTAACGCCGAATGCGGCAGAGGAATCCAACACCTGCGGCAGAACGGATTTGGGTACCTGCAAAAGCGCCAGCAACTCATCGTCCCACCGGCCTTTGTGGATGTCGAACAACAGCGTGCGCGATGCATTCGTCGCGTCGGTGGCGTGCACTTTGCCGCCGGTCAGACGCCACAGCAGATAGTTATCGACCGTGCCGAACGCGAGTTTTTCGCGGGAAGCCAATTCGGCGGCGCCGGCGACGTGCTGCAAGAGCCAGGCGAGCTTGGTGCCGGAAAAATAGGGATCGAGCACAAGTCCGGTCTTTGCCGCAAACAAGGGCTCATGTCCGCTTGCCTTGAGACGGGCGCAGATGTCGGCCGTGCGCCGGTCCTGCCAGACGATGGCGCGGTGAACGGGACGGCCGCTCTCGCGCTCCCACAAGAGCGTGGTCTCGCGCTGATTGGCGATGCCGATGGCGACGATGTCTTTGGCGGCGGCGCCAGCGCTGTAGAGCGCGCTGCGGCAAGTTTCGATCGTGGTCGACCACAAATCCGCTGGCTCGTGCTCGACCTTGCCGTCGGCGGGAAAATGCTGGGGGAATTCCCGCTGGGCGACTGCGGCGACCGAGGTATCGCCGCGGAACAGCATGGCCCGCGTCGACGTCGTCCCCTGGTCGATGGCCAAGACGTAGGACGCCATGCGGTTCATTACTCCCGCTAGTCGAGGATTAGGGTCAAGACCTATAAAATCGATCAGAGAAAGCCGTCGATCGCAACGGCTCCTTGCGCCCGAATACAGCAAGGCCAAATGGGCGCGCAATTCATGAGTTGCGACCCTAATCGCCGACGAGCGGCGCTGGTCATGCTGGTCATTTCGGCTGCGCCGGCCATGCCCAAGGCCGGCGCGAGCGGTCCGCGGCTTTGAACGCCGCAATCTCTGCGCGATGGCTTTCGGTGAGGTCGATGTCGTCCCAGCCGTTGAGCAGCTGGTTGCGGCCGACCGCATCGACGGCGAAGGCGAAGCTGCGGTCGCCGCGCACGATCGTCTGCCGCTCAAGATCGACGGTGACGGCGAGTTCAGGATCGGCGGCGATGGCGGCGCCGAGCTCGCGCAGTTCGGCTTCGGGGAGGATTGCGGCGAGGAGGCCGTTCTTGACGGCATTCTGGGCAAAAATGTCGCCGAACGAGGGGGCTATCATGCAACGGATGCCGGCGTCGTAAAGCGCATAGACGGCGGCTTCGCGCGAGGAGCCGCCACCAAAATTGCGGCCGGCGAGAAGAATCTTGGCGTCGCGCCAAACCGCCCGATTGAGCAAAAAGTCCGGCCGCTCGTTGCCCGCAGTGTCGCGGCGCAGATCATGAAACAGGAACTGCCCGAGCCCGGCCGCGCGCGGTAATCTCAGATAACGTCCGGGCAGAATTTGATCGGTGTTGATGTTAGGTAGCAGTAGCGGACAGGCTTTTGCAGTCAGGCGAACAAATTTTTCCATCGGCTGCCCTCTATTGCTTGCGGCCGGCGATCAGCGGCCGCACGTCGGCAAGGTGTCCGCTCACCGCCGCGGCGGCGACCATGGCCGGCGACATCAGATGCGTGCGCGCGCCGGGGCCCTGCCGGCCGCGGAAATTGCGGTTGGTGGACGATGCGCAGCGTTCGCCGGGCGGCACCCGATCGCCGTTGAGCCCCAAGCACAT
>JAKAPE010000298.1 GCA_021811945.1 Pseudomonadota bacterium
CCGACGAGTCCCGTGCAACAGTCAGTGCCGCCGCTGCCGGTCGCGATCCACAGATCCGGCTTAACATTGCGATAAAACCAGGCCGTGCACTCCGCCGAGACAGGGGAGCCGGCGGGCATGATCGCGCGCAGATGCGCGAGCTCGAATTCCGATCGCGGCACGATGCCCGCCTTGCGCATGATCTCCACGTAACTCGGGCTGGCGCCGAAAAAGCTGACGCCGCAGCGATCGGCCAGACGCCACAGCGCATCGACCTCGGGATAGCCGGGATTGCCGTCGTACAATACGGGACAAGCGCCCACCATCAGCATGCTGGCGACGACATTCCACATCATCCAGCCGGTGGTGGTGAAGAAGAAGGCGCGCTCGCCGGGATGAAGGTCCATATGGAAGCGCAATGTCTTGAACATTTCGATGATTATTCCGCCGTGACCGTGCACGATCGCCTTGGGCAACCCGGTGGTCCCGGAGGAAAACAAGATCCAAAGCGGGTGGTCGAACGCAACTTGCTCGAATTCAAAGTCTTCGGCCGAAACCGGTGGTTGGTCGAGCAGGTCGTTCCACGACCGGAGATTTCTGCCGACATCGATTGGTTGATGCGGGAGAAGGTGCGACAGTCCCACCACATGCTCGACGCTGTCGAGGCGGGTCACGATTTCACGCAATTCGTCGCGGCGATCGAACCTCTTGCCGCCATACTGATAGCCGTCCGCGCAAAAAAGGATCCTGGGCTCGAGCTGCGCGAAGCGATCGACGACGCCTTGTGAGCCGAAATCAGGCGAGCAGCTCGCCCAAATCGCGCCGATTGCCGTGCTCGCCAACATCGCAACCATCGTTTGCGGTATGTTCGGCATGCAGGAGACAACGCGGTCGCCCGGCCTGATGCCGAGCCGGCGAAGCTGTGTCGCAAGAATTCGAATTTGTCCGGCGAAGACGTCCCACGGCATCGCCGTCGGCGGCGTGGTCTCTGATGCGAACAGCAGCGCGTTTTCACCCGGCCGCTCCTGCCGCAAGACGTGTTGGGCATAGTTGAGCCGGCAGCCGGGGAACCACTCGGCGCCGGGCATTCGGTCGCTGGCGAGGACGCGCTCATACGGCATCGACGCCTGAACAGAAAAATAGTCCCATAGCGCGCCCCAGAACGCTTCGGCTTCGGTTACCGACCAGGCCCACAGCGCGCCATAGCTCGCAAACGCACGGCCGCGTCTGTCTTTCAGCCATCGGACGAATTTCGTAATGTTGGCGCGCGCAATCCACTCCGCGCTGGGCGTCCACAGAAGCTCGCCTTCGCGGATCATCGGCGGCCCGCCAAAGCTATGACCAAAGCGGAAGCCATGATAAAAAGTGGCATCTCCATAAGCGAAACCCGCTCGTTCCTTGAAGCACTCCTTGCAGGCTTTTTCACCGGCCGCAAACTGTCGCATGTATACTCGCCGGCACAATGAAACGGTGCCTCGCCTCCGTCGAGGCCCATAACGATCCCGCTGAAACGTACCGCCTGGGCGTTCCCGCGCGACCTGGTCGGCTGCTTGCAAGAACGGTCTTCCACCCATAAGATCAAAAAGCCCTGTTGCTCGGTGCATTCGAGTCTCCCCGTAAACGCGGCATTGTTGCGCGCGTTGAAGGCGGTATCGAATGCCGAACCGGTGCAGAACAAAAAGTCGAAACGGGGAGCGAGACGAGCATGGACGGTGCTGGCCAGGACAGGAGGGGCATCGTCATCATTTGCAACCTCGACACGCGAGGGGCCGATATCGTCTTCGTCAAGGAGCTGATTCGTTCGCGCGGCCATGAGGCTATCCTGCTCGATTTCAGCATGGAGGAGCCGCCGCCGCTTGCCGGCGACATCACCTGCGAGGAAGTTGCGCTGCGGGGCGGCCTGGCGATCGAAACCGTGCGCGAGTACTATCGCAGCAACCGCGAGACGGCGACCAACAACCAGATCGCCGGCGCCGCCGCCATCATGGCCGATCTCGTCAAAGAAGGGCGCGTGCACGGCGTGATCGGCATCGGCGGCGCGACCTCGACATTGGTGGCAACCGCGGTGATGCAGCGTCTGCCGTTCGGCATGCCCAAACTGATGGCCACGCCCATGGCCGGCCACGGCCGCTATGCGGAGATCGGCGTGGGCACGCGCGACATCACCATGCACAACACGGTGTTCGACATCGTGAGAATGAATCCGCTCTTGAAGACGCAGATCGTCAACGCCGTGGGCGCTATCTGCGGCATGGTTGAAGCTAGCCGCGGCCCCGCATTGCTTTTCGACCGGCCTATGATCGCCGTTTCTTCGTTCGGCTTCTCCGAAATGACGGCGCAGGCCGCGGTGGGAATGCTGGAAGAGGCCGGTTTTATCCCTGTCGTTTGCCACGCGCAGGGCAAGGGCGACAGAGCGATGGAGGAAATGATCGCCGACGGCGTATTCGCCGGTGTGCTGGATCTTTGTACAGGTGCCGTCATCGAACATCTCTATGGCGGCAACCGCGATGCCGGCCCGGATCGACTGAAGGCCGCGGCGCAGCGCGGTATTCCGGCGGTTCTGGCGCCCTGCGGTCTCGACTTTCTCAGCTACGGCGGCCAGCCGGACAAGCTCGAGACGACCAAGGCACGGGCCCGCTACATCCAGGACGCCATTCGCGTTCAGGTGCGAAGCAGCGCCGACGAGCTGCGTCACGCCGCCGATGTCTTTGCCGAACGGCTGAACCAATCAAGCGGCCCCTTCACGTTCCTCGTCCCCACGCGCGGCTGGTCGTCGATCGACAAGGAAGGACGGCCTCTTTTCGATCCGGCGGCGAACGCCGCTTTCGTCGCTCGGCTGCGAGAGAGACTGCTGCGTCGGGATGCCGTCAAAGAGGTCGACATGCACCTCTACAGCCGCGAGTTCGCGCGCGCCGCGGTAGACGAGTTCGTCCGCCTCTACGGACAGATCGAGGTTCAGGAGGACACATGACCGCCCAGGCCAGACCCAACGCCTTCCCCCTGCCGTCGGAAATCCGCGACGTGCCCGGAACCGAGGGTTGGGAGAGCATGTATCCCTACTTCACGCGCTTCCGCCCCGAGGACGATGAGGTCTTCTGGTTCTACAACGCCATGCACTTTCCGGAACCTATGCCGGCGTTCGACGTGCTGACGGCGGAAATACCGTATCAGGGGCTCGGCGCTTTCACGACCCGTATCTTCTCCTTCCCCACCACGCTCGGCGTCGATCACCGGATCGTCAACGGCCGCATCTACATCACCGCCTACCCGGTCACCGACCAGGCTGAGATCGGCAGGCGGCTGGCTTTGTTCCAGGAGCGCGCCGGTTTCTACTACCAGAACTGGGAGCGCCTCTACGGAGAATGGAAAGAGCGCATACTCGGGCTCATCAAGGAGGTTGAGGACATTACAGTGCCGCAGCTACCCGAGTTCGATGAGATGGAGGTGGTCACATCGGGGCGCGGCATCGGTCAGAATCATTACGTGCGGGAAGCCTATCACCGTTGCATCGAGGCGTTCTCGAAGATGTGGCACTACCACTTCGAGTTTCTCATGCTGGGTTACGGCGCTTATCTGGTGTTCTTCCAATTTTGCAAGAAAGTGTTTCCGGAGATCACCGACCAGACGGTAGCGCGCATGGTGGCCGGCATCGACGTCTTCATGTTCCGGGCCGACGGGGAGCTGAAGAAGCTGGCGAAGCTTGCGGTCGACCTCGGCGTCGATGGCAAGTTCGGCAGCGGCGCGGATCCCGCCGACACCATGGCGGCGCTCGGCCAGATGGGTGAGGCCGGGCGCAAGTGGTTGGAGCAGTTGGAAAAGACCAGGCATCCCTGGTTCCTGATGTCCACCGGCGACGGCTTCTATCATCATCACCGTAGCTGGAACGACGACCTATCGGTGCCGTTCTCCGCCATCGCCCGCTACATCGAAATGCTGAAAAAAGGACAGTCGATCGAACGGCCGACGGCGAAGTTGAAGGCCGAGCGCGAACGCATCATTGCCGAATACCGTGGACTCTTGACTACGGATGCGGACCGCGGCGCCTTCGACCAGATGCTCGGCCTCTGCCACCTCGTCTTCCCCTTCGTCGAGGATCATAAGTTCTACTGCGAACACTGGTTCACGACGCTCTGGTACAACAAGCTGCGCGAGTTCGGGGCGCTGCTGGCGCGCTGGGGCGTTATCGCCGACGCCGAGGACTTCTTTCATTTGCACCACACCGAAGCCGATCTGGCGTTGCAGGAAGTGAGCCTGGCCTGGGCTGCCGGTTCCGTGCCGGCCGGCCGCGGTTATTGGCGGCCGATCCTCAAGGAGCGCAAGCGTATTTGGGAGAAGCTCAAAGAATGGTCGCCGCCGCCGGCGCTTGGTCCGATGCCCGACGACATTGCCGATCCGGCGCTGCAGATGCTGTGGGGGATCACCTCGGAGACGCTGGCATCGTGGGTGCGCAAGCCCGACGCCGGCGGCGAGAACGAGCTGCATGGCTTTGCCGCCTCTCCGGGAGTGGCAGAAGGCATCGCGCACGTGCTTAGGAATGCCAACGACATCGGCCAGATAAAGGACGGCGAGATCCTCGTTTGCCCGGTAACCAATCCGAGCTGGGGACCGGTGTTCGGCAAGATCAGAGCGGCCGTGTCCGACATCGGCGGCACCATGTCCCACGCGGCCATCGTCGCGCGCGAATACGGCATGCCCGCGGTCGTGGGCACCGGCACGGCGACAAAGCGCATTCGCACCGGCCAGCGCCTGCGCGTCGACGGCGACAGCGGTGTTGTGACCATCCTGGGTTAAGGAGCGCCGGCGTGATAGAACAAAGCTGCGCCTTCGTTCTTCACTTTGACGACGTCGGCATCGGCGACCGCGCCGCGGTCGGCGGCAAGGGCGCCAGTCTCGGAGAATTAACCCGCGCCGGCATCCGCGTGCCGCCGGGATACGTGGTCAGCACCGGCGCCTTCGAACGCTTCCTCGGCGGGATCGACCCGCAGGGGTCGATCCGCGCAGCCGTTAAAAGCTTGGCCGCCGACGACCTTACGGCAATCTCCAGGGTCAGTGAGGAGATCGGGGAGCAGATCGCCAACGCGCCTCTCCCACCTGAATTGCAAGACGCGATTCTTGCCGGCTATGCCGACCTCTGCGCAGGCGAAAGCAATCTCGCGGTCGCCGTGCGCTCCTCCGCTACCAGTGAGGACAGCAGCGAAGCGAGTTTCGCGGGATTAC
>JAKAPE010000299.1 GCA_021811945.1 Pseudomonadota bacterium
TGTAGCCTGCAGACCGCCTGCGAGGCGGCGGAAAAACGCGAGCTGCTGTTGCCCTTGGACCTCGGCGCACGCGGCTCGGCGACCATCGGCGGAATCATATCCACCAACGCAGGCGGCAACCGCGTGTTGCGTTGGGGGATGATGCGTGAAATGGTGCTTGGCCTCGAGGTGGTGCTCGCCGATGGCACGGTGGTGAGCGCGCTGAACTCGCTGATCAAGAACAATGCCGGATACGACATCAAACAGCTCTTCATCGGCTCCGAGGGCACCCTCGGTGTACTCACCCGTGCGGTGCTGCGTCTTCGCCCCCTGCCCACCAGCCAGAACGTCGCGCTCGTGACCGTTGATGCATTCGACAAGCTGGCCTCGGCGCTGCGACGGTTCGAGCGTGACCTTGGCGGGACGCTCTCCTCCTTCGAGGTGATGTGGCCCGAGTTCTATGAGCTCGTCACGACCCCGCCGGCCAAGGGTCGGCCGATATTGCCTCATGGTCAATCGTTCTACGTGCTCATCGAAGCCAAGGGCGCGGCGATCGAAACGGATGCGGAGCGCTTCGAGAGCGTGCTCGGGGCCGCGCTGGAGGCAGGAGAAATCGCCGATGCCACGATTGCCAAGTCCGACGCCGAGCGCCAAGCCATGTGGAACCTGCGCGACGACGTGGCCCAGCTGACCCGGCTCGGACCGATATTCCCGTTCGACGTGAGTCTCAAGATCACGGAGATGGCCGCCTACGTTGCAGAAGTGCGATGCGCTCTGGAGAAGCGATGGGGCAGCGCCTGCCGCCTGGTGGTATTCGGTCATCTCGGTGACGGCAACCTGCACTTGATTGTAGGAATCGGCAGTGATTCTGCGCACGCGCGTCGCGCTGTGGAGGAAATCATCTATGGGCTGTTGCGCGACCGGGACAGCTCATCGATCTCGGCCGAGCACGGTGTCGGGCTGCAGAAACGCGACTACCTGAATTGCTCGCGCTCGGCCAATGAGATCGCGCTGATGCGGACCCTTAAGAACGCACTCGATCCGCGCAATATCTTGAACCCGGGGAAGGTGTTGCCGCAACAGGCTGAGCGGGCCGATAATTGACCTCAAGACGTCCATGTGGCACAGCCGATCCACGGTGACCGAGGCGAGCAGGCGGTTGTTCGGGACCGCCTGATCCCATTCGGAGAAATCGAGATTGCTGGCCACGATAGTGCTCGCCTGTTCGTAGCGTTCGGCGATGAGGTCGTGAAGGTCCTCGTCGGCCGGCGGCCGTAGCGGTTTCAGCCCGGAATCGCCGGCCGCCAGGAGCGGCACACGCGCGAGGGTGGCGAGCTTGCGCTCGTAAGCGCCGGTGGCGCGGGCGGCATTGAGGCTGGCGGTGAGCTGCGCCCAGCAGGTGAACGGCACGTCCACGCCCTGGCGGATGGCGCAGTGGCCGAGGGCCCGGGCGAGATGGCTCTTGCCGACGCCGGCCTGACCGACGATGGGGACTGAGGCGTGCTCGGTGAGATAGCGCCCGGTGGTCAGATCGTGCGCGAATGCGCGGTTGAGTTTCGGCAGGCGTTCGCAGTCGAACTGATCGAGGGCTTTACTGACGCGGGAAGGAGGTGCGGCGCGGTCGCAGGGTGAACTTCTTTTGTTTACGGCGTGCGATCTCAGCCTGGATCAGCAGCGCCAGGATCTCGGTGTAGGCGAGTTTGGACCCCATGACGTGGCGGTTGCGGACCTTGAGGGGGTAGAGGATGCCGGAGAGGCGCAGCTCTCCGTCAGTGCCGTAGACGAACTCGCGATCGATGCCGTGCAGCGGCTGTCTATCAAAGCCACCGGCGCGGATGGTCTTGACGATCCGATAGTGCGGGCTGGCGTGTACGAGCGTGCGTCGACGGGCCGACGGCCGACGCCTGGCCGCAGATTGACGCGAAGACCGCGAGCGATATCAATCGAGCAACGAGACTCGACGCTTTCATGCAACTCCGCCACTTGCGGTGAGTTGGCTCGTGTATTAACTCAAAGCGGCTTCGACGGCGGCGGCGATTGCCAGCAGCCGCCGATCGCTCCCCGCGGGGCCATCAAGCTCGATGGCCACCGGCAGCGCAGTGGGCTCGCGCCCCTGCCGCGCGCTGAATCCCGCCGGCAAACTGATGCCGGGAATACCGGCATTGCTGGCTGGATCGGTGTTGCGGATGAAAGTCGCGAAGGTCGGCACGGCTGCGCCGTTCAAGGTGATGAAACGCTCGCTGCCATCGATCGGCTGGGCCGGCAGCGGCGTGGTAGGCAGCAGCACGACCTCGATGCCGAGGAGCCCGAAGTAGTCCTCGTAGAGCCTCTGCAGTTGCGGTCGCGCGACCGTCAATGCCTGTCTGTAGACGTGCTCCGGTACGGCATCGGCCATCACCTGGTCCAAGATTTCCTTGACATCGGCGCTGGCAATCCCGTCGTGCAACCGCGCCAGTGTGAGATTCATGCCAGTGTGGCGCAGATAGGTCTCCATAGCTTTCCTGGTCTCGTGGAGCACCACAGGAAAGCTGACGGCGGCATTGACGGCGGCAATGTCTTTTACGTCGGCGCTGACCAGCGTGGCGCCCGCATCTCGCAGCGCGGCAACCGTGCGCTGCAGGGCGCGGAAGACATCGGGATGCAGGTTTTCCTGGAAGTGCTCCTGCGGCACACCGATTTTGAGGCCGCGCAGATCACCTGCGTCGAACCCGGTTGAAGGGATTCCGGCGAGTACCGCATCGAGTGCGGCGACGTCGCGGACCGTCCGCCCCATCGGACCGATCACGTCCCTCGTGGGTGAAAGCAGCGCGACGCCGTCCATGGGATAGCGGCCTACCGTCGGCCTGAATCCGACGATGCCGCAAAGCGCGGCCGGTATGCGCGAGGAGCCGCCTGTGTCCGTGCCCAGGCCGGCGTGCACCAGGCCCGCGGCAATCGCCGCCGCCGTGCCGCCGCTGCTGCCACCGGCAAAACAACTCAGATCATGCACATTGCGCACGGGACCGAAGGTCGGATTGTTGCTCGTGATCCCGTACGCCAATTCATGCATATTGGCCTTGCCGACGATCCTGGCGCCGGCGCCGCGCAGCCGCGCAACCGCGGTGGCGTCTCGCACCGGGATGTAATTGCGCAAGGTCGGTGTCGCCAGCGTACAAGGCATGCCGGCAACTTCGATGTTGTCCTTGACGGCGATGCGGCAGCCGGCGAGCGGCGGAGCGCCCGTGGCGGCCGACGTGTCGGTCGTCGCCCATTCCCCCGCCGCTGATTGCCCGATTTCCGCCTCGAAGCCTGGGTCCAGATAAGTGAACGCATTAAGCTCACGCCAACGCGGATGGACACCATGTTCGCGCGGTCCGATTACGGTACCATGCTGCATCGGTCGATTTTGTCTACATTACTGACGTAGGCAATCAACCACAAAAAGCAGACGGTTGTCAATGTCTGCGTAAAATCACCCGTGGCGGTGGAGCACCATCCCGGAAAGAATCGATCCGGTTGCCTTGCGGCGGCGGTGAGGCAGACACACCTGCGGATCGTCACGGCACAACGAGCCGGGCGCAGCGGACTCGCCCATGTTGAGGAGCACCAACGGAGCGAGCCTGGGCCTGAAGACGATTGCCACCGTCAGGCAGCGGCGCGAGGTTGGTTTTATGATGATCGAAGGCGGGCCGGCGCGCCGCGTCACGGTCATGTCGGTTCGGCGTTCGTCAGGATCGGCTCACCGATTTCCTCGCCAACCGGTCACTCGCCGGCGATCGCCGTAGTCTCCAGGTTGACGCCCCACCTCGACCGGACGACGTCGCTGCTTTGCTCGACACCCATTACAGGCGCTTCACCGCCCGTACCGGTGGCTCAGCTACTGACTGACGCCTGGGTATTCCTCCTCGTGGCTTTCACCACTCGTCGTTTTCCTAAGGAGCCGTAAACGAATAACAGCATCAATTCTACTGCTGAAATGCTAAAAATGGTCCTACGTATCCCCATGACATGGTGCTGTTATTTATTTCCGCCGGCTAAGGGCTTGTGAAATAATAACTTGGTCACAATTTCTTTGAACATTGCAAATTCTCTCGTGAAATCACCTCGTGCGGTGCTCATCGATGCGCAAGTTGATATTTCACAAGCCCTAAGGGCGGGCGCAAAAACAAATTCCAAATCGCCCGCCATTTGTATCACCGGTAATGCGGTAGAACCGGTGTCGGGTCACCAACGCCTCATCGGATAGCCTGAAACCAAGCCTAACTGAGCTGGAACGGCTGCTGCACGAGAAGAAGGTCTGCACTCTGCAGGAACTTATGGCGGAGCTCGGAACGAAAGTCAGAATGACGGTCTGGCGTCACCTGGCCACGCTTCCCTATCTGACCAGCTACTCCGACCGAGGTGGCTACTACGCCCTCAAGCCGGACTGCCTTTTCGATCGCAGCGGTCTGTGGTCGTATCGAGGGGCGTGGTTCTCAGTGTACGGAACGCTGCTGGAGACGGACCATGCATTCATCGAGCGATCCAGAGCCGGTTATACGGTGGGCGAGCTGGATGCGGCGCTGCACGTGAAGACCCAGCCAGCGTTGCTGCATCTGCTGCGACAATCCCGAGTTCATCGGAACAGGGTCGAGGGGGTCTTTGTCTATGTGTCCCGGAGCGAGCCGGACCGGACGCGGCAATTGAGCGCGCGCCGCACGATGGCCGTGAAGGCGAGCGCCTCGCTCAGCGGGGGGGCTCGCGCACGAATTGCGGGCGGCGATCATCTTGTTCTTCGGCTTACTCGACGAGCGGCAGCGGCGGCTGTTCGCCGGGCTCGAGTCGGTGCGCGGTGCTCAGGGGGATGCGCCGGTGGCGCGGCTGCTGGGGAAGATGAACTTCTCGCTCAAGACCAATCGCAAGAGCATCGAATCGGGTTTCAAGCGCAAGCCGGGGCATCGCGCCAGACGGGATCGCCGGTTCAGGCTCATCACCGCCAAGCGTCGCCGGTTCGAAAGCGCAGACCTTCCCGTGGTCAGTATCGACGGTAAAAAGCGCCAGCTGATAGGCAACTTGAAGAATACCGGTCGGGCTTGGCACCGCGAAGCTCCCGGGGTGAACTATCACGACTTCCCCTCCGATGCCCAGGGCGTCGCGCTGCCGTGCGGCATCTACGACGTCATCCGCAATGCCGGCATGGTGATCGTGGGAACCTCGCGCGAGACTCCGGCGTTCGCGGT
>JAKAPE010000300.1 GCA_021811945.1 Pseudomonadota bacterium
GCGAGCGGTCGACGACGCCGCGATAGAACCAGTCGGGAAGGACGAATTCCATCCCCTCGACGCGGCCGTCGCGCGTCGTGCATTCCTCCCACTCATTGATCCAGGAGAACTGGTGTCGCCGCCAGTGCTCGCCGTTGCGGATCGTCGTGCGGATGAAGGTCGACTGCAGGCGCGCGAGCGCGCCCTTCAAGAGCTTGTAGTCGCGGGAGCCAGTTTGGCGGCCGATCGCGGTCAGGAGCTGATAGGGCGTGAAGCGCAGAAAGCGCGAGGTCTTGAAACCAAGATTTTCGGCCTCGACGATCTGGCTCGCCGCCCAGATCAGGACGTCGGCGTCCCAGATGGTGGCCATGCCGAACTCGGGCGCCGCATAGACCTCGACGCGGACGTCGCCGGCTTCATAGAGGATGGGGGTCGTGCGCCTGGCTTTGGCCAACGAGAAGAAGGGCCGCTCCATCAGGTCGCGCTGGTCGCGCGGACTGGCGTCGCCGGTGGCGACGACGAACGGTTCGAGCTTGCTCCGTTCGCTGGCGGTGACGAGGCGGCGCGACGACATCGGCGAGCGCCTCAGCGATGCGCGTGGCCGGCGGCGCGGGCCTCGACGTAGCGGGGGTCCGAGGTCGAACGGCAGGCGGCCTGGTCGGCCCAAGCCTCGAGATCGCCCACGGCGTACACCACGCGACCGCCGAGCTTGCGAAAGGTTGGGCCGCTGCCGTGACAGCGATACTTTTCCAGGGTGCGCGGCGAGATGCCGAGGATGCGGGCCGCCTCATGGGTTCGGACGTAGCGGGTGGCGAGCTGCGCGGACCTGTCGAGCATGGGAAGCCTCCGTGTTGCCTCGAAGCGCCGCGGCCAAGTCGCGGCATGTCGGGGTCACGGTGGCGGAGAGCTCAGGCGTTGGGGGTGGACGAAGATTTTGGGAAGGGTGTGTCCCCCTTCGCGCGACCATGAGCGGATGATGGTCCAATTCGTCACTGGGGAAGCAGGGATGAATGGAGGAACGGTGCGCGCTGAAAGCCGACTATGGGACTGATCAGCCGCCGCGCAGAAATTTGAGATAACCGCGTTCGACGAGCGCGATCGAGTCGTGGATCAGACGATTGGCCGCGCGTCGCGCGTGGGAGTCTTTCCACTCGATAGATGGAAGTTGGGCCTGGTCCGAACGCAGGATGATCTCCGCGACGTCGCGAGGACCGCCGCCCATGTCGTGAACGTCGAAGGCGTGAAGAAGCTGAACGAGACGGCGCTTGCGCTGCGTGGTCAGTCGCAACGCCCGCGGGAGAAGGCTGATGGTTTGGCCGCCCACCTTGCGGATGAAACGCGAGGCGACATCGAGTCGGAGATCCACCGATGCAGCGCCAAGCGGCAGGAGAATCATGGGGCGCCGAGCGGCCAGATTACTGTTGAGCCGGATGTGAAGCTCGCCGGACCCATCGACGATTACGACCTCACGACCCTCATCATCGGTCCGGTCAGCGACAATTGAGCCGAGGCGAGATGGGTCGAGGGCCACAGGCGCGAATCCGCTCGGCGCTGCATCGAGCAGCAGCGTGCCGGGCGACAGTTCCGGCAGCCAGGTAGCGGGTTCGTCGCCGACCGGAATGCTCGGGTCGTGGGCGAAACCGCAACCCCCATCGTCGGGCGAAATCCGCGCGAGCGGACTCCGCATCGACGTGATCACGCACGATCTGGCGCTGAATTTGGGCGTATTCGCGCCGATATTCGGCGTTGCGGCGCAGGAATTCGACGGCGAAGCCGGGACGTTCGAGCCGATTCAAGTGATCGATCGTCTCCGGCGAGCGCCAATACTCTGTGGGCATGGCGTTTCCTCTCGTCTTGCTCCCCTATTCGGGGAGCCTCAAACCATCCGGAAACGCAGGCTTTGCGCTAGACCCTATGATTGCATCGCGCGCGACGACAACCCGTACAACAGACGTCTAGGCGACTCACTGTGCTCGTGGCTGAAGCAGGTGCCGATAGCCGGTTTCGGTCATCCAGCGGGCGCGGGCCAGGTGGCTTTCATGGACCATTTTGGCACGGCACGGCTCTTGCGCCGGATCGAGTCCGAAGAGAACCAGCACGACCTCTCGCCAGTCGGCGCCCTCTTCCTCGGCCATCAGCAACCGTAGGTATATTGCCAGATGTTGCTCATCATAGGCGTTCACGCGGTCGGTGAGCGGCGGCCGGTCACAGAAGGGCGCCTCGGTCATTGCGATCTTTCCCCCGTCGAGATCAAAGCAATGGAGTAGGGATTCATTTACCGCAAATTTTGACAGACTTCGCGCCTGATTAAGCCGATGTCGTGATGCTTATGGCGCATCACGTTGCTCAAATTGACGGTGCAGAGGCACTCGAGACCAGGGATGGATAGCATAACCCGCGGACGAATCGGAATGATCGTTCCTGGAACGATGGTTCCGGCCTCGGCTCCATCGTCGCCATGGATCTCAAGGAGGTCATGGCGATCAATCTGCGTCGGTTGCGTCATGCGAAAGGGATGACGCAAGAGGAGTTGGCCGAGCGGGCCGGGTTGAGCGCCCGGTACATCGGGGCGATCGAGCGCGCCGACGTGTCGGCGAGCGTCACCGTGTTGGGTCAGGTGGCCGAAGCGCTTGATGTGGAGGCTACCGAGCTGGTGCGAGCTCCTCATCGCAATGGCGAGTCGGCGAATTCGGCCGAGCCTCAAGAATAGCGCCGTCGCGCCGTGCGCCGCTGGGTTCGACCTGGGCCAACGGCGGCCCAAGGACTCTCGAAAAAGTCGATGCCCCGCCCGGACCGGCCGGACGGGGCATTGTAGGGAGGTCAGTCGCTCCGGCGGCCGTTGGGGCGGGACCAGATCAGGCTGTAGCCCTCGCCGTCCTCGTCATCGAACAGGTTGGCGAAGATCGGGGCGGTGAAGCTCGGATCGTCGAGCTTGAGGCCCAGATAGTCGCGGCCTTCGTTGGAGCGCTTGGCCCAGGCGGCGCCGATCTCGACCCGGCCGACATAGACGCGGTGGCTGGGGCTGTTGTCGCCGGAGCGGGTGGCTTCGGGGACGATCCGGACGTTCTTGGCCTGGACTGAGAGGGTGACGATTTCGCCGGTGAATTCGTTCGAGCCGGTCTTCTTGAAGGTGCCGATGGTCGCCATGGTAGTTCTCCTCGATCTCTGTTTCCGAGCCCGCACCATTGCGGCCTCGATGGTGATCGACGGGCCGGAGGCGATCGACGGCGCACCCCGAAGGGGCTCGACAGCAAAGGAGGAACTTTCTTGTTTCGCGAGGAATGGCGGCGCAGCCGGCAGGGGAAGAAAGTTGTGACGCCGCTGTTGCGCCATAGGCGGTCGAGGCTTTAGCCGGCCTTCGGCCAGATCAGTCCATCGAAGAGGCCGTTGGGTGCGCTCGGCCTGACAGAGCCGACATCAAGGGGAACATGGCGATTTTCGAGTCGCCGCAAGTCCGGGCGGTGAAAGCGACGGCGATCCGAGCTCTGTCCTGGCCACCAACGGATTTCCCGTTTCGAAGCCCAAGCTCCGGCTGCACGCTCCATTTCACACGACTCGCGGGCCGGGTCTCGCCAGCGTCACCATCTGGTCCAAGCGCTCAGACGACCGCCATGACTCCGGCCACTCTGCGATGGCGGGCTGAACTTCACCGCCGAAGCCGCTCTCTGGTCAGCTTCGATGACGGGGACTGCGGGCGTCCTGGATGCCTGATCTGACCCCGCCCCGCCGACGCGACGGTGTCAGCCCCGCGCCAAGCCCTGTCCGGCCGGTCCGGGCGTGGCCGTTCCGGTGAAGCGAACGAACGCCGTGACGCTGACGGCGATCGCGCCGATGACGGCGAAGATCGTCTGCCACGTAGGCGAAGGCATCGCCATCTGGGCGATTCCATGTGTGGCGCTGTAACCGGCGACGGCGGCGGGCGCGACGTAAAGGAGGATGATCAGGAGCCGAAGCCACGTCCACGGCACAAAGGCGAGCGCGAGCTGGCCAAGGCCAAAGGTTATGCCGCCGGCCACGACACCCACCGCTATGCCGCCGAGCACGCCGGCTCCAGTGTGGAAGGCCCAGATCCCGATCGTCAGGCCGGCGAAGAAGGGCAGCGCGAAGACAGCGAGGTTGAACAGCAGCCAGCACAGGAAGCCGATGCCGACAATGACGAGCAGTGGTCCGAAGATGATCATGGCGGTGCGCTCCGTGAGATAGAGGTCTGACGGTCGCGCCTTCCACCACCACCACGGCGCGACCACGAATATAGCCGCAAACAGGCGCCGGCGGGAGCAGAAATCCCGCTGGCGCTCTGAGGTTCGGCTTTCGTGGTGGTTCGCCCCCTCATGGTTGGAAGGGGTCGAATTCGTGGATGACGGCGGCGGGATCGCCGTCATATTCGGCGGCCAGCATGACGCCGAAGTTGCCAGCGTCAGCATGAAAGACGACGACGCAGACCATGAGAGTGATGGCGAGGTTCCAGCCGTTAGCGAATGCGAGGGCTTGAGACATTGATCCGGCTCCTGTGCTGAGGCGGGGACCATCCCCGCGCGACAGGCGCCCGATGTGTTCGGCCGAGGGCCGCAATCACCGCGAAGGCGAAGACGCAGCGGCGGCACGCTTCGCGTAAGCCGACCCTTTACGGGTTGATGGCGTCAGGCCCTCGGCCGGACCAAGGAACAGCGCTGATAGACGCGGGGTGGCGCCCGCCGGCAGGAGCCGCCACTCAAAGGCCGTCGCGGACAATACATGGAACCTCGTTGTCCTCACGGTGCGCTGGCCGATCGGCTAAGGTGTGCTTACGAGTCGACATGATGGTTGAGGCATGCGGCATGGCGGAATTCACGGGACGCGACCTGCACCTGGTGAAGAAGGCGCTCGCCATTGCGGTGCTGGCGATCGAGCGGCAGCCGGGGCCGTTTCAATCGGCGTCCGATCAGAGCGATATGAAGGCGCTGCTCGACGGCCTGATCGAGAATGATACGGAGTTGGCGCACTATGCTCGCGCGGCCCGGATCGCGGTGACGGGTGAACCGGACTGAAAGGCGGTCTTGCGGAAAGCCGGTGATCCGCCTTTGCGGTTCGACGTCAATACGTATTGAGGAAAGGCGGCGCTCACGCGCCGCCGAACTTCCAGACCGGGATGCCGAGCTTCTTCGCCTTGTCGGCGAGGTTGTCCTGGATGCCGGTGCCGGGGAAGTGCAGGACGCCG
>JAKAPE010000040.1 GCA_021811945.1 Pseudomonadota bacterium
CTGGGAACCCATCCATCATGCATGCCAAATTCCAAGCCCAGCTGAAATGCAAATTACCTAGGAAATGCGCGGGTTTGCCAGCATCCAGACCCTAAATTCACCCACTCGATTCCCTGAAGACCCAAAATAGTTTAAGTGTCAAGTATATAGCCGCGCCATCCACTGTCGGCAGAGCCGTCATGCGCCGGCCAGCGCCTTCGCCAGCATGAAGCCCGAGCCGGCGCCAGTGCCGGCGCCAGGCCAGGTCGAAGCGCCGACCATGTAGAGACGCGCGATCCCGGTGCGGTAGCGGGAGAAGCCAAAGGCCGGACGGAAGATGAAGTTCTGGTCGAGGTGGTGGCTCCCGGACAGGCCATCGCCGCCCACGAGATTGGGATTGAGCGGCAAGATGCACGGCGGCCGCGAGTCCGTTCACCCCGCCGCCGATGATGATCGCATCGTAACGCGTGCGCGCATTCTGCATGGCGGGACTGTCGCTCCGTTCCAGGCAATACTTCAAGCCTAAAATAATTTATCCATGGCCGTTTGCGCGATATTCCCACTCGCAGGGTGTTGGGCTAATATTTTTCCGACCGCGAACAATCACATGACAATCAACGCTGCCAGGGGAGTCAGATAATGGACGCCATGCAACTTCTCGGACAACTGGCCTCGGCGCTCGCTTCCGGCGCCGTCGAGGTGGTGGATTTGACCGCGCCGCTCGGACCGCAAACGCCGTTGATCAAACTGCCGCCGCAGATCGGCAAGAACACGCCGGCGATCGAGATTCATCCGATCTCGCATTACGACCAGGACGGGCCGTTCTGGGCCTGGAATTGGCTGAAGCTTGGGGAGCATTCCGGCACCCATTTCGACGCGCCGGTGCACTGGATTTCCGGCAAGGACAATCCGAACAACACCACCGACACCATCCCGTCGAAACATTTTGTGGCGCCGGCCTGCGTCATCGATTGCTCGGCGGAGGTGGCGAAGAACAGCGACTTTCTGCTCACGGTCGACGGCGTCAAGGCGTGGGAGAAGATGCATGGCGATATTCCCGCCGGCTCGTGGGTGCTCATGCGCAGCGACTGGTACAAGCGCAACGACAGCGAAGAAAAATTCCTCAATGCAGACGACAAGGGGCCGCATTCGCCCGGCCCGGCCGCGGAGACCATCCACTATCTGATCGCGAAGGGCATCGTCGGCTGGGGCTCGGAGACCGTCGGTACCGATGCCGGCTCGGCCGGCGGCATGGACCCGCCGTTTCCGGCGCATAATTTCATGCACAAGAACAACCGCTACGGCCTCACCAGCCTGTGTCAGCTCGACAAGCTGCCGCCCAAGGGCGCGATCCTGATCGCGCCGCCCTTGAAGATCGTCAACGGCACCGGCAGCCCGTTGCGCGTGCTGGCGCTGGTGCCGAAGCACTGACACCCCGGCTTTTGCTGCCTGAGCCGGCGTCGAATCTTCAATCGGCGTCGCCTGAAACCGAACATCATAATTCCTGACTCGTCATGCCCGCGCTCGTCGCGGGCATCCACGTCTTCAAAGCACGAATAAAGTCAAAGACGTGGATGCCAGGAAGAAGTCCGGCCATGACGAATGGAACGGGTCGTGCGTAACGCCGGCTCGTGTGGAACCGAGCTCGGTCAGTTGTGGATACGGTGGTTGTTATCGCAACTCTCGTGCGGCAACCAGCACCACTCTCTGCCGTCCTTCAGATGATTGTAGAGAGCGTACAGCGGGTTGGCGTCGCGAGCGTCGGAGTCGCGCCGAGGGTGATCGGCGACCGGAGAGTTGGGCGGGACGGTGATTTGAGATTGATCGCTTTGGCCGGCGAAGGCTGCTCCAGCAAGGAGCGCGACGACCAGCGAGACAATCGACAGCGCTGCCCGGAGAGACAATCGTACTATGAACGGCATGGTTGGCTCACATTCAGATGCGTTCGTCGATATGGGCAAATTTATCATAATCTTTACCAAGCGTCGCGCAATTCTGACGGCTGTCCCAAGCGGCATGTGGTTCTTGAACCAATCCGGGGCAAAAATGTGAATGTCAACCTTCCCCGCCTGCAGCACGGCGCAAAATGAAAGCTGGACTTTTGCAGCCGAACATGATTAGTCGCGCCGCAACGGGGATGGTCGGGACGGTCGCTCGAACCGCTGCGGCGACGCGACGGCTTTAACTCCGAAAATCAAGACAACCTGATGCGCCATCCGAAACGCGGATGGCAGGTAGAGAGAGGCACGACTGCCGATGTTGAGTCATGGAACCAACTTTGTGAAGATCTGTCGGAAGAAAGTTTTGATCGACTGGCGCAAGCCGCTGGTACATGCGACGTTCGGAATATATATGGTCGGTCTCACGGTCCTGCTCATTTTGCTCTATGCGGGCGTACCGATCGTCGGATCGTAAGCTACGTCTCCGATCGAGATTTTGAACAGAAGCGGGCTTCGCCGCGGTGCGGGAGTGGACGCGTACGAAGCACACAGTGCCTAACCAACCCTAAAGCGTCGCGATGGTCTTGAGCGCGCCGTCGAGCGCGATGCCGTTCTCGTCGAGGAGCGCGGCGTCGCGCAGCCGCCGCATCCACTGTGCGCCGTCGGCACGCTCGGCGAGGAGCGGGACGGCGCCGATGACGCGGTCGAATTTCGACTCGCCGCGCGCGTGGGTGTCGGAGTAGCCCTTGATGAGACGCCGCGTGTTGATGATCTCGACCGCGACATCGTAGTTTTTGGCGACGGTTGCCGCGGCGAGCGACAGCCAGCGATCGAGGTGCGCCATCTCACGGCCATGGCGCAACGTCGCCCGCCGCATCGGCTTGACCGCCGCCAGCGCATAAAGCATCAGAAACCAGCGGATCGTGCCCGTGCGCACGTGCCGGCCTTTGTTGAACATCCAGCCGAACAGACCGGCATGCGTCTCGAGGAAGCGGCCGAGCGGGACCGGCAGCGTGCCCGCCGCCTCCACCAAACGCGGATGCATGTATTCGACGGTATAGACGATCTGACCAGGATCGACATAATTCTCGCGCCGGACCCGCGCGAAGCGCTCGGGCCGGGTTTTCAGCTCGGCCACCCTGATCACGTCGTCATAGGCCATCGCCACGGCGACGTATTTGGCTGCGGCGCCGGTGAGCGCGTAAGACTTTTCGGCGCCGCCGTGGCCGCGGTCGAGATCATGAATCTTGCCGATGCGGTCAAGATATTCGTTGGCGTAGGCCGGATCCTGAAAATCGGTGAGACGCTTGACGCCGGCGTAGAGAATGGGATGTAGCGGCGAAGGAAAGTCGCGGATGCGTGCCAATAGCCTGTCGAGGTCCGCGCGTCCCGCGGAGGAGGGCAGGGGTGCAAGGCGCTTGCCCGGTTTTATCACGGCTGGGCGGGTCGCCCGGGGCTGCGAGGCTTGCTCGAAGGCGGCGCGGAAGGCGTTAAGGCTCGGCCCGACGCCGCGGCCGCCGGTCTTGATGACGGCCTCGAAATTCTCGCGGGCGAAGGGCAGGGTGCCCGAGGCGGCGAGCGCGCCGAACAGGCAGGCGGAGATGTGACTGTTGTTGGTGCCGGCGAGCGCCTCCATGTCGAAGCTGATGACACGCTTGGCCGCGACGCCGGCTGCATCCACGACCACCGCCGGATCGGCAGTGGCATCGCCGGGTTTCTCCTTCTCGGCCGTCGCGTACAAGCGGTGGGTCGAGGCGATCAGAGTAGTACGGTCGGGCGTTACCAGTCCGCGCAGGATGGAACGGCCAGCCTCCATCAGTTCGGCAGCAAGCACCACATCGACCTCGCCTTGCGCCGGCATCAGCGACAGGATGGGGGCGCGGCCGTCCTTCGGCGGGAGCATTTCGAGGTAATAGAGCGTGGCGCCGGTGCGCTGCGCGACGCCGGGCACCGAGGTCGTCTGCGCGTGCCAGCTTTGCCGTTCGGCCAGTTCCACAATCCAGTCGGCGAGCACGCCGCCGCCCTGTCCGCCCATGGCCAGGATTGCGATCGAGATCGGCCGCTCTGTGGTGAACCGCATCGGTGTGCGTGCTACATCGTTCATGGTACACCTGCATATTCCGACCGAATGAAACCGAATGCCTTATCCGCTCGTCCCCGCGAAAGCGACGCGAAAGCGGGCACCCAGAGGAGCCCCGAGGAGCGAGCAGGCCCAGCCGGATCCCGCTGACGCGGGAACGAGCGGGGCATATCACCCCTCTTGACCTCAGTCGGCGAACACGACGCGGCGCGCTTCGCGGCAGCGCTGCAAAAAGCCGATTACCGTGCCGCGCAAGGCGGACAGGAAGCGGTCGAACCGGTTCGGGTTGTGGATGATATCGGCGCGGTAGAACGAGGGGCAAAGCACTGCCGCCTCCGCAACTTCGCCGCAATTGCCGCAGCCGACGCAGTTCTGGTCGATGGCAGCGACCGGATCGTCCTTGAGCGGATCGTCGGTGTGCCTGACCGAAAGCGACGGACAGCCCGAGAGCCGGATGCAGGCGTGATCGCCGGTGCACACGTCCTCGTCGACACCGAAACGCTCGCGCACCATGCGTTGCCCGTCGCGCACCGCTTTCTGGAACAGCGGTTTGACCCGACGCTGTTTGTTGAGCATGCATTCCGAGGACGCGACGATCACCTTGGGGCCGCCCTCCTTGGTGGTCAACGCTTCGCGCAGCGTGTCGCGCATGCGGGCAACATCGTAAGTGCGTTCGACGTGGCGCAGCCATTTGACGCCGACGCCCTTCACGGCATCAACAATAGTGTTGTTGGTCGAGCGTGCCGAATTGACGGCGCGCGAGGACATGACGTCCTGGCCGCCGGTTGCCGCGGAATAGAAGTTGTCGACCACCATGATTACGTGGTCCTGCCGGTTGTAGACCGCGTTGGCCACGCTCGATGACAGGCCGTTGTGCCAAAAACCGCCGTCGCCGATGACCGAAATCGGCTTCTTGTCGGCCGGAACGTTGAAGGCCGACGAAGAGGCCGGCCCCAGACCATAGCCCATCGTCGTAGCGCCGATATTGAAGGGCGGCAGGCTCGAGAACAGGTGACAGCCGATGTCACCGGCGACCTGGTGCGGACCGAGTTCGTTTTGCACCAGTTTCATCGCCGCAAAGATCGGCCGCTCGGGACAACCCACGCAGAAGCCAGGCGGCCGCGGCGGCACCGTTTTGCCGAGCAGTTTTACCTTTGGATCGGCCAGCACGGCGGCCGCGTCCGGCAGCGGCGGAGCGTTGCCGAGGAGGTTGTCGGCATGAAGTTCGAGAAAGGCCTTGATCCCCTTGAGGAAGACGGGGGGCGTATATTCGCCGGCCATCGGCAGCACGTCCTTGCCACAGACTCTGGCCTTCATGTCGCGGCGACGGAAAATGGTGTTGACCGCCTGTTCGATGAATTCGGGCTGGCCCTCCTCGACCATCAGGACCGCCTTCTTGTCGGCGGCAAAGGAAGCGACCTCGTCGTCGACGAGAGGATAGGCGACATTGAGGACATAGATCGGCACCGCCGTCTCGCCATAGACGTCTGCGAGACCCAATTGCTGCAGCGCGCGCAACACCGAATTGTACATGCCACCCTGCGTGACGATGCCGACGTCGGCGGTTTCGGGACCGAAGAATTCGTTGAGCTTGCGTTCCTTGATGAACTTGACCGCCGCCGGCCAGCGCTGCTCGATCTTCTCGCGCTCGTGCAGATAGGAGGCCGGCGGCAGCACCACCCGGTCGATCATGCGGCGCGGATTTTCCAGTGCCTGGCGCAAGGAGAAAGTCGGCCGTTTGTTGTCCTTGGCGACGAAGCGGCCGTGGACGTGGCAGGCGCGGATGCGCACTTCCAGCATGACCGGGGTGTGCGAAGCTTCGGAAAGCTCAAAACCCTGCTCCACCGCGCTGACGATCGAAGGCAGATTGGGGCGCGGGTCCATGAGCCAAACCTGCGATTTCATGGCGTAGGGATGCGAGCGCTCCTGCATGATCGAGGAGCCCTCGCCGTAGTCCTCACCGATGATGATTAGCGCCCCGCCGGTGACGCCCCCGGAGGCCAGATTGGCGATCGCATCGGACGCCACATTGATGCCGACCGGGGCTTTGAAAGTCACCGCGCCGCGGATGGGATAGTGCACCGAGGCCGCGAGCGTCGCCGCGGCGGCCGCCTCCGAGGCCGAGTTTTCGAAATGCACGCCGAGTTCGACAAGCACGTCCTTGGCGTCGGCTAGAACGTCCATAAGATGCGAGACCGGCGCTCCCTGATAGCCGCCGACATACGACACGCCCGATTGCAGCAGCGCCTTGGTGATGGCTAAAATCCCTTCGCCGCGAAACTCCTGTCCCTCGCCCAGCTTAAGGTCCTGAACTTCGCGTGCAAACGAGCGTTCCGCCATGACGAACCTCCGGGGCATGCTTTCGATCGGACCAGGCCGGCCGTTGTCATACATATGAAACCTTCCGTTTTGTCTTGCAACGGCTCGCAAGGCCCTCAAGCCGGGCAGCAATGCCAGCGCGTCATGTTCAATTCACGCGGCGTCAGGCCCTTGCGGCCGGCGGGTGCGGCTGCTCAAGCAGTCGCTCAAGGAAGCCATGGTGCAGGATTACGTGCTGCTGGCGCGGATCAAGGGATTCAGCGAACTGCGGCTGGTGCTGCCGGAAGCCTTGCGTAATGCCGTCGGTCCGACGCTCGCCCTGACCGGCGTGCAGTTCACCTTTCTCGTCGGCGGCACGGTGATCGTCGAGCGCATCTTCGCCTATCCCGGGATCGGCAATCTCGCGATCGATGCCGTCATCAACCGCGATTTCCCGCTGATCCAGGGTTTGGTGCTGCTGTTCGGATTGATCTTCATTCTCATCAATATCGGCGTGGACCTCACGGTTGCTGCGCTCAATCCCAGGCTGCGGCATGCCTGAGTTGGAACCGGGCGTGCGGCGGAACAGTCGCTGATAAGATCAACGACAGACAGCGATCGCCGGCCGCCATCGGTTACGGCGCGGCTGCTGCGCGATCGCAAGGTCGTCTTTGCCGGCGGCTTCATCGTCGTCCTGATCGTCCTCGCGGTCGCCGCGCCGCTGATCGCGCCGCAGGATCCGTTGGCGCAGAACCTTTTGATGGCGACCGTGCCGCCGATCGGTTTTCACGGTGCCGAGCCGGGATACCTGTTCGGTACCGACGGGCTCGGGCGTGACGTGCTGTCGCGGGTGATCTTCGGCACGCGTGTGTCGCTCACCGTCGCCTTCGTCGCCGCCGGGCTCGCTTGCCTGATCGGATCGTTGCTCGGGCTCGTGGCCGGCTTTCTTCGCGGGCGCGTCGACGCGGTGATTTCGCGGCTGGTCGATATTTGGATGGCGTTCCCGCCGGTGCTGCTTTCGATACTGCTCGTCGCTGTTCTCGGCGCCGGACTGTATTCGGTGATTACCGCGATCGTTGTCATCGACTGGACGCGCTTCTGCCGGGTCGTGCGTACCGAGACCATGGGGCAGGCGCAGATGGACTACGTGGTCGCCGCCCGCACCATCGGCTTCTCCCTTCCGGCAATTCTTTTCCGCGAAATCCTTCCTAATATCGTCCCCGTGCTCATCGCGCTCTTGACGCTTGAAATGGGCATCGCCGTGGTGGTCGAAGCGATCCTGTCTTTCGTCGGTCTTTCGGTGTCGTCCGACACCCCGACTTGGGGCGGCATGATCGCCGAGGTCGCCCAAGGATCCGGGCGAGTGAGCAGAGCACCGTCCTCCCCGCTGGTAAGACGCAGCGGGGAGGATCGCTGTCTCAAACCGCTCTTTTGTTGACCCGAATAAGCCGCCCAATTGCGCGAAATTCGTTACCTGCAGCCTCCCGCGCATGCGTCTCGATGGCGCGATAAAGGTCAACGACGCGTTCGCCGACGGGCGTAACCATGGCGCCGCCGCCGTGAGCGCCGCCGGTTTCGGCGGTGACGGCCGGCTCGCGCAGCGACCGATTGATCTCATCGACCAGAAGCCACGCGCGGCGGTAGGACATGCCGATGGAGCGTGCCGCCGCCGAGATCGATCCGGTCGAGCGGATCGCCTCCAACAGGGCAATTTTGCCGGGGCCGATGCGGTTCCCCGAGGATAGATCGATGCGGATGGAGAGATGGGTGCCGGTCATGCGACTCAATTCCCGCATGGGTGAGATCAAGCCGACCGGCGTTATGCGTCAAGCGACATCATCCAGCAATGATGCCGGCACGCGGACGCGCGGGAAGGCGCGCAAGGGAAAGCCCCGCCGCCAAGCCGGAGCGTTTTCAGGAGGCGGGCGATTTCTGCAGTCCCTTCGATGACGCTGCGAGTCGTTCGATGGCTTCGCGCGCCACCGGATCAAGCCCGTCGCCGCCCGCCGCAAGATGGGCGCAGATGGCTTCGCGCAGGCGCGGATCCCAGAATTTCATGATGTGATCGGCGGTGCCGGCAACGGCTGTCTCGTCGCTCTGGCTGGCGAAGAATCTGCCGATCTGGTTGGCCATGTAGACGAGCTTGTCACGCGACATGGGCGGCGGTATCCGCGGCTGCGGCTTTCTCGCCGGGTGGGTCCAAGGCTCTTTGAGGGGAGTCTTTTTCCGCGATTCGCTGCGCATAGGTAAAGATTTCGAAGCCGTCGCTGCGCGCGACGCCGACGAGCGTGATGCCGGCGGCTTCAGCCGTGCGCAGCGCAAGCGCCGTCGGCGCCGAAACCGCGACCACGAGCGGCGCCCCGATCATTGCGGACTTCTGCACCATTTCGACCGATACCCGGCTGGTGAGGAGGACCATGCCGCAGCCGCCGGGAACCGCGTGGCGCGCCAGCGCGCCGGCCAGCTTGTCGAGCGCATTGTGCCGCCCGACGTCTTCGCGCAGCGCGAGGAGACCGACGCCCGGCCGCCAGAACGCTGCCGCGTGAACCGCGCGCGTTTGTCGGTTGAGCTCCTGATGCGGCGCGAGGGTTTCGAGCGCCTGCACGATTTCGGCCGGCATAAAGGTTTTCTCTGTCCCCACGCGCGGCGTCGGACGCACCGCTTCGGCAAGGCTGTCGATGCCGCACAGGCCGCACCCGGTCGGGCCGGCAAGACGCCGCCGCCGCTCGCTCAAGGCGCCCGCGCGCGGCGCAGCCAGCCACATGCGCAGCTCGATGCCGGCTTCGTGATCGACGACTTCGAGGCTGCGAATGTCGGCGGCCGAGGCAACAACGCCTTCGGTGAGGCTGAAGCCGAGGGCAAAATCCTCAAGGTCTTGCGGTGTCGCCATCATCACCGCGTAGGTGCTGCCGTCATAGCTCAAGGCTACGGCGGTTTCCTCGGGAATGTTGCGCTGACCGTTGGCGCGATGCGCCTGGTGCCAGAGCGAAACAGCGACTGTTTGCGTCGGTGCGCGCATGCCGTCACTTCGCCGCCGCGACGGTCGCCATCACGCGGCGGCTCTTGCGCACCAATTCCCCATACTGCTCCTGCCATTGCGTCGGGCCGTTCGAGGGCGCGACCTGGACCGCGGTCACCTTGTATTCCGGGCAGTTGGTGGCCCAGTCGGAATAGTCGGTGGTGACGACATTGGCCTGGGTGTCGGGATGATGGAAGGTCGTATAGACGACGCCCGGCGCAACCCGCTCCGTGATGAGCGCGCGCAGCGAGGTTTCGCCGGAGCGGCTGGAAAGCTTGACCCAGTCGCCATCGCGCACGCCGCGCTGTTCGGCGTCGTGCGGATGGATTTCGAGCCGGTCCTCGTCGTGCCACACCACGTTGTCGGTGCGCCGCGTCTGCGCGCCGACGTTGTACTGCGTAAGAATCCGGCCGGTGGTGAGCAGCAGCGGGAAGCGCGGCCCGGTCTTTTCGTCGGTCGCCACATATTCCGTGCGCATAAACCTGCCTTTGCCGCGTACGAAACCGTTGATATGCATGACCGGCGTTCCTTCGGGGGCCTTCTCGTTGCACGGCCACTGGATCGATCCGAGCTCCTCGATTCGCTTGAACGATACGCCGGCAAATGTCGGGGTCAGGTGCGCGATCTCGTCCATGATCTCGGACGGATGATTGTAGCGCATGGGATAGCCCATGGCTTCGCTGATCGCGCAGGTGATCTCCCAATCGGCATAACCGGGCTTAGGCTCCATCACTTTGCGCACAAGCTGGATGCGCCGCTCGGCATTGATGAAGGTGCCGTCCTTCTCGAGGAAGGTCGAACCGGGCAAGAAAACGTGGGCGTAATTGGCGGTCTCGTTGAGGAACAGGTCCTGCACGACGACGCATTCCATGGCGGCAAGGCCCGCCGCCACATGATGAGTGTCGGGATCCGACTGCAGAATGTCCTCGCCTTGGATATAGATCCCCCTGAACGAGCCGTCGCAGGCGGCATCGAGCATGTTCGGAATGCGCAAGCCCGGCTCGCTGTCGAGCGGCCTCCGCCACACCGCCTCGAACATCGCGCGCACGGCGTCATCGGCGATGTGCCGGTAGCCGGAAAGTTCGTGCGGGAACGAGCCTATGTCGCATGAGCCCTGGACGTTGTTCTGCCCGCGCAGCGGGTTGACGCCGACGCCGGGCCGGCCGATGTTTCCGGTGGCCATGGCGAGATTGGCGATGGCCATGACGGCGGTCGAGCCCTGGCTGTGCTCGGTGATGCCAAGACCGTAATAGATGGCGCCGTTGCCGGCGGTGGCGTAGAGCCGCGCCGCGGCGCGGATCGTTTCCGCAGGCACGCCGGTGATCTTGGCGACCGCCTCGGGGCTGTTGCGCTGTTCGGCGACGAAGGCCGCCCAGTCCTCAAAGGCGTCCCATTCGCAGCGCTCGCGCACAAACTTCTCGTCGACGAGGCCCTCGGTCACCACCACGTGAGCGAGCGCCGTGAGCATGGCGACATTGGTGCCGGGCAGCAGCGGCAGATGATAGGCGGCCTCGACATGCGGTGTGCACACGAGGTCGATCCGCCGCGGATCGATGACGATGAGCTCGGCGCCCTGCCGCAGACGCTTCTTCAGCCGCGAGGCAAATACCGGATGGGCGTCGGTCGGATTGGCGCCGATGACAATGACAACGTCGGCGTGCTCGACCGAATCGAAATCCTGGGTTCCCGCCGACGTGCCGAAGGTGGTCTTGAGGCCGTAGCCGGTCGGCGAATGGCAGACGCGGGCGCAGGTGTCGACATTGTTGTTGCCGAACGCCGCGCGCACGAGTTTTTGCACCAGGAAGGTTTCCTCATCGGTGCAGCGCGAAGAGGTGATTCCTCCGATGGCGCCACGCCCGTATTTGGCCTGAATGCGCTTGAACTCCGAGGCGACGCGGCCGATCGCTTCCTCCCAGGAAACCTCGCGCCACGGTTCGGTGATCTCTTGACGCAGCATCGGCTTGAGGATGCGATCGCGGTGGTTCAGATAGCCCCAGGCGAAACGCCCCTTCACGCATGAATGCCCGCGGTTCGCCTTGCCGTCCTTGTAGGGCATCATGCGCACCACCTCGTTGCCGCGCATTTCCACCTTGAACGCGCAGCCGACGCCGCAATAGGCGCAGGTGGTGATCGCCGACCATTCCGGCTGGCCCTTCTCGATGACGGTCTTCTCGCGCAGCGAACCGGTCGGGCAGGCCTGCACGCAGGCGCCGCAGGAGACGCATTCGGATTCGATGAATTTTTCGTCCATTCCCGCGGCAATGATGGAGTCGAAGCCGCGGCCCGAGACCGTCAGCGCGAAGGTGCCTTGGACCTCCTCGCATGCGCGCACACAGCGCGAGCAGACGATGCACTTTGCCGGATCGAAGCTGAAATAGGGATTCGAGTCGTCGATGCCGGGGTTGCGGTGGCGCGCGCCGTCGAAGCCGTAGCGCACCGTCTCGACACCGACCTGCGCCGCGGTCTCGACGAGATCGCCGTCGGCATATTTGGTGCGATCGGACGAATCCACCGGGTGATCGGAGAGATAGAGCTCCATGACACCCTTGCGGATGCGGTCGAGTCGCTCGCTCTTGGTCCGCACCGAGATGCCTTCGGCGGCCGACGTGGTGCAGGACGCCGGCGTTCCCGCGCGGCCGTCGATCTCGACCAGGCACAGGCGGCAGGAGCCGAACGCCTCCAGCATGTCGGTGGCGCAGAGTTTCGGGATTTCGATTCCCGCCTCCATTGCCGCGCGGATGATCGAGGTGCCTTCGGGCACCCTTACTTTTCTGCCGTCGATCGACAAGGTGACCGTGTTCTTCGCGGTCGATGGCGGGGTGCCGTAGTCGATTTCTTGGACGAGCGATCGTTCGAGGAGCGACATGGGGGTGCTCTCCTATTCGGCAGCTTGCAGGCGCGACGGCGCGCCGAAATCTTCGGGGAAATAGTTGAGCGCGCTCATCACCGGATAGGGCGTGAAACCGCCGAGCGCGCACAATGAGCCGAACTTCATCGTGTTGCACAGGTCTTCCAACAGCGCCGTATTGGCCGCGCGGTTCTCCCCGCGCACAATACGATCGATGACTTCCATGCCGCGCGTCGAACCGACGCGACAGGGCGTGCACTTGCCGCAGGATTCGAAGGCGCAGAATTCCATCGCGAAGCGCGCCTGTTTGGCCATATCGACGGTGTCGTCGAACACCACAACGCCGCCGTGGCCGATGAGGCCGTCGCGGGCGGCGAACGCCTCGTAGTCGAACGGTGTATCGAACAGCGTGCGCGGAAAATAGGCGCCGAGCGGACCGCCGACCTGGACCGCGCGCACCGGCCGGCCGCTGCGGGTGCCGCTGCCGATATCCTCGACGAGCTCGCCGAGGGTGATGCCGAACGCGGTTTCGAACAGGCCGCCGTGTTTGATATTGCCGGCGAGTTGGATCGGCATGGTGCCGCGCGAGCTACCCATGCCGAAATCGCGGTAGAACGCCCCGCCGCGATCGAGAATGATCGGCACCGAAGCAAAGGACAGGACGTTGTTGATCACCGTTGGCCGCCCGAAAAGCCCTTTGTGCGCAGGCAGCGGCGGCTTGACGCGGACCTGACCGCGTTTGCCTTCCAAGCTGTCGAGCAGCGAAGTCTCCTCACCGCAGACATAGGCGCCGGCGCCGACGCGCACCTCCATGTCGAAGGCGAAGGACGAGCCGGCGATACGGCTGCCAAGGAGCCCGCTCCGCCGCGCCGCCGCGATCGCCGCCTCCATCGCGGCGGCCGCGTGCGGATATTCCGAGCGGATGTAGACGTAGCCCTTGGTGGCCCCCACCGCGATGCTGGCGATCACCATCCCTTCGATCAGCACGAAGGGGTCGCCTTCCATGATCATGCGGTCGGCGAAGGTGCCGCTGTCGCCTTCGTCGGCGTTGCAGACGATGTATTTCTGCGGCGCCTCGATCTGGGCCGCGGTGCGCCACTTGACGCCGGTCGGAAATCCGGCGCCGCCGCGCCCGCGCAGGCCCGATTGCGCCACTTCTTCGACGATCGCTGCGGGGCCCAGCGCCAGCGCGCGTTCCAGGCCCTTGGCGCCGGCGTGGGCGCGGTAATCGTCGAGCGAGCGCGGATCGACGAGCCCGCAGCGGGCAAAAGTGAGCCGTGTCTGCCGCTTGAGCCAGGGAATTTCCTCGGTCGGGCCTAGCCGCAGGGCGTGGAAACCACCGCCGATGAGGGCACCAAGCAGATCCTCGGCATCGCGGGGCGCGACCGGCCCGTAAGCCACCCGCCCCCCCGGCGTTGACGCCTCCACCATGGGCTCGAGCCAATAGAGCCCACGCGAACCGGTGCGCACGATTTCTACCGCGACGTTCTGCCGCGCGGCCGCGGCCCGGATCGCGGCGGTCACTTCTTCGGCACCGACCGCTATGGCCGCCGCGTCGCGCGATATGAAAAGCCGCAGCGTCATTGCCGCGCCTCCGTCAGCAGGGCGTCGAGACGTTCTTGATCAAGCCGCCCGACCGGGCGGCCGTCGAGCATCGCCGACGGCGCCGTCGCGCATAGCCCGAGACAATATACCGGCTCCAAGCTGACGCCGCCGTCGGCAGATGTGTTCCCCATGGCGACGCCGAGCCGCGCTTCCGCGTGCGACGCCAGCACGTCGCCTCCCGCCGCCTGGCACGCCTCGGCACGGCAGAGTTTCAATACGTGCCGGCCCGCCGGCCTGCGGCGGAAGTCATGATAGAATGTAACGACGCCGTGCACCTCCGCGCGGCTGATGTTCAAAGCCTCGGCAATCAGCAGTTCGGCGGCTTCATCGATATAACCGAATTCCTCCTGCAGGGCGTGCAGGATCGGCAACAGCGGGCCTTCGCGGTCGCGGTGAGCGCGAATGCACGCGATCGCGATGTCCTTGTCCCAGGGAGCGTGGACCCGATTGCTATGTGCTTGCTGCATCGTGTGCACCAGAAAACGTGACGTGGCGCATACTATACTAACTACAGAAATCTCCGCCGGTCAGGAAGAGGCGACGCACCGTCGCGGCCGATCGGATTCCGCACTGCGGCAATGGCCAAGACTGATGCAGTTCGCAGTGGGACGCGGCCCCTATCGCCGCCAACATCGCGACAAAGGGCGGACGATTTCATCCAGGGCTGGTCGCGGCGGCACGCCATCGTGCGCAGCACCGCCCGCCGCGATCCAAAAAAGACTCAAAATGCGCCCGCGGTAAAGTACAGGCGCTGGGTCACGTCGTAGCTCTGCTTGGCGACCAGGTAGGCGTAATCGACCTCGATCGGCCCAAACATCGAATCCCAGATGATGCCGGCGCCGATGGAGGCGCGCAGCGCGCGCGAATTGGCGATCTCCTGCGACGGCGACAGCGAGGAAAGGTCGGATAGGCTCGAGGCGCTGTTGGCCCAAAGGCTGCCGGCGTCGGCGAAGAGCGCCACCTTCAAACGCGCATCGGCGGAAACGAGCGGCATCGGCGCCTGCAATTCGGCGCTCGTCGCCCAATAGACGTTGCCGCCGACATTATCCTGCGTCGTTCCCGGTGTGATGTCGCGCGGACCAAAACCGTTGGGCGCGAAGCCGCGTATCAGTTGCGGCCCGCCGAAGAAGTTGTCGAGCAGCGGCAGCTCCTGGCCGCCCCACGGCGACTCGTAGCCGCCCTGTACCCGCACCATGCCGACCACGTCGCCGAAGATCTGGTGATAATAGCGGACATCGTCGCTGGTGCGGGCGAATTTGACGGCGCCGCCGAGGCCTGCCAGTTCGGTGCTGACCGTCGCGCTAACGCCGTTTTGCGGATTTTTCAGATCGTCGAGCGTCGAATAGGTAAAGCCGGTGCCGATCGAGGACACCCACATCGGTCCCGCGGCCGCCGCCAGCTGAACGGGCAACGAGGCCGTTCCTTCGGCGGGATCAAGCGACAGGCTTTGATTATAGATCGAGTAGCGCCACTCCACGCCAAGCTGGTCGTTCAGAGGCGTGCCGGCGACGAGCCTCGCGCCGTAAACCGTGCTGTCGAAGGATTGATAGCTGCCGGCGAGCGTTTCATTGCCGTACAGAGCGCCGCCGAGAGAAAGCCGCTGGCCAAACGCATGGGGGTCGGTGAAGGAAAGGTCGGCGCCCCTGATGTACTGACCGTAGGTCACCGACGCCTTGGCGATGTCGCCGGTGCCGAGAAAATTCCTGTCGCCGATGCTCACTTCGGCCAGCATGCCGGTCGCGGTTCCATAACCGCCGGAAATGTTGAACGTTCCCGTCTGCTGCTCCTCGACCGTCACGTCGATGATGACGCGGTCTAGCGCCGAACCTGGCCGCGTTTCGATTCTGACCGATTTGAAGTAGCCGAGCGCTTCGAGACGTCGCTTGGCGCGCTCGATCAGCACGCTGTTGTACGGCGCGCCTTCGACCGCGTCGAATTCGCGGCGGATGACCTCATCGCGAGTCTTGGTGTTGCCGTGAATCTCGATGCGCTCGACATAGCGGCGACCGTCCTCTTCGACGGCATAGACGAGATTGATCACCCCCGTCTTCTCCGTGTGCGCTGAAGACACGCGCTCGCTGCGCGCGAGGACGGCGGCGAACGGATGGCCGTCTCTGGCAAGGGCGAGCGTCGCATCCTCGACGCTCTTCTTGACGGCGTCGGCGTCGTAAATCGCGCCTTCAGGCGTAAGCAGGTATGGCCGCAACGATGCCGCATCGACGTTTTTGAGGTCCGAATCGATCTCGACCTTCCCCAAACGATATCGCGGACCCTCGTCGATGGCGAAGGTGACCACGACTGCCTTCTTCGCCGGCTCGTAGCTGGCAAGGGAATGCACGCTCACGTCGGCATAGCCGCGGGCGAGATAGAAACGACGCAACAGCTCGCCGTCGTTGTTCACACGATCGGCATTGTAAATGTCGTTGTTTAGCAAAAAGCTCAGAAAATTCGTCTCGCTGGTTTTGATGACGCCCTCAAGCCTGTTTGCGGAAAAGGCGTTGTTGCCGACGAAAAGAATCTTTCTCACAGCCAGTCTTTTGCCTTCCTTGATTGCGAAGACGAGATCGACGCGGCCGTTTCCGGCGTTGATCGTTTGCGGCTGGATGTGCGCTTCGAAATAGCCGTGCTGGCGGTAAAGCTCGACGATGTGCTCGACATCGCCGTGCACGAGGGCGCGCGACAACGGCCCGCCGGCGTTCGACTGCACCACCTTCTTGAGGTCGTCATCTTTGATCTTCCTGTCGCCTTCGAAAGCCACGCGCGCAATCGTGGGATTTTCCACGACCGTGACCAGGATACGGCCGCCCGCGCGCGAGATCTTCACGTCGGCGAACAGGTTGGTGGCATAAAGCCGCTTGAGCGCCGCGTCGAGCGCGGCGGCATTGAGCCAGCTGCGGCCGCTCTTTCGGGCGGCGGCGCGAAATTGTGCCCGGATCATCGCCGCGTCGGTGCGACGATTGCCGGAAACAGCGATGGCCGCATCGGCCGGCAATGTTGTCGTCTGTGCCGCCGCGGCGGGTTCGACATTGAGAAAGGCCCAGAGAAACAGCGCGCAAAAGGCGGCTGCCAACCGGCGACGCATGGTGGCGCTCCGCGGCCGAACGGCCGGGAGCGATCACAATCGGCGGCGGCGGCAGCAGCATGACCGATTGCGTCAGAATGTAAGGAATAGTTGCGGCGTAATGCTCGCCGCCGCGGAAACGCTCCGTTCTCGACACAAGGTTGACGCTTTGTTGCGGTGGAGGTTTTTCATTGATAGAGGCAGCACCGTTTTCAATCATCCGCTACAGCGCGAGAAGGCCCCGCGAATTGCGCCTGGTAAGCTTCGCGGCCTCGGGTCGCCGCGCGTTCTCCGGGCGCGGTTGCCTGAAAGAAAATTTACCAGTAGCCTGCCTTTGAAAGTCCCGCGCCGCGCACGCCGCGGACAGCGGTCCGCAGACCGGCGATGTCATCGTCAAGGTCGGCAACGCGCCGGCCGCGCTCACCGCCAAGGCCAATTAAAGGCCAATTACAAGTCGGTGACGTACGGCTTGGCCCGTTTTCTGCCACGATGTTGTGCGGAACGAATGACCGTGCCACAGAAGGAGATTATCGTGCTCAGAACTGCGTTGCTCGCGTTGGCGGTCGTCGTTAGCGGGTGTCCGGCAATGGCCGCAAGGCATCACCCGCACCACCATTGGGGTCACTTCCGAACGCATCCTCACATCACTTGTGAAACGGTCCGCGCCTATGTCGCTCAGGTTGGTGTGGAACGGGCGGCGGCAATGGCTCGTGCGGCGGGAATGACCGCAGCGCAAGCGCGCCGGGCAAAACGATGCCTTATGAAGGCCGTTTGATCGGACTCGGCTGAGGCAAGTCGTCGGCGGCCACCAGACTGCACCTATCGTACCCAGTGAAGGCGCAGGCGCGTTACTCCGGCGGTGAGATCGACACCGGCGGTCGCTTCGACCGAGAGCGGTTGCAGCGCGATCGAGCGATGCGATCCGCCGATTAACGCGTTGGCGCCAACCCCTCCGCCAAGAGCCACATCGGCAGTGGCACCGACATAAGTCCCGGCGAGCGCGCCTCGGTAGTGCCTGCGAAACGGGGCGAACACGGCCCAAATCATGCGCCCACCCTTAATGGCGCCGATGTCGAGACCGACCGTCGTAAAATGACCAATATATATTTCGGGCGGCCAAGGGTCGTCAGGCGTGTAGGTGCACGAGAGTCGCTGACGGGACGCAACGATGAAACCGACGGTGGGCGCCAAGTTGCAGCGGAGCGTGCCAACCTTGGTACGGCCCTGCGCGTAAACCCCGGTGGCCGCCGAGGTTGCGGCGAACGCAACGATGATGGCGATGATCAGGGACAACTTCGATTTCATTGGTTTTCTCTCCCAACGGCGGGCTCCAAAATCCTGCCGTTCTCACCGTTGAATGCTAGCCGAACATTCGTGGCGAAGTCCGTACGGGCCGGGGCGGGCGTTCACCATCCGCAATAGTAGGGGCCGGAGGTGATTCCGGTTTGGGAACGCTCTCGCCATGACTCTTGTACTTGCGGATATGGTCGCGCAACGACCGGATGGAAATGCCCAGGAGATCGGCCGCGCGGGTCCTATTGCCGTTGACGTATCGCAGCGTCTGAAGGATGAGCTCCCGCTTGACGAGCGCGAGCGTGTGTCCAACGAGGTGGCCAAGGCATTCGTGGTCGAACGGTGATAGCGTGTAAGAGCGGGTAGGCGGGCGCTCTGGCGTCCCGTTAGCAGTGTAACGCGGCATCGTGGCCTCCGTAACAGCGGAGCGATGCCCCCCATATCGACAGACTGGCTGCGTGTGGTTAACGATCCGTTAGCGGCGGTGGATGACCTCCAGCGATCGAAGTTGGGTGCGCTTGACCGAGCCGAGGGGTCGGTTTGGTCCGGATGGAGCTGACGGGCAAGGTTTTCAAAGCGTGCGCCCCTCGCCCGACAACATGCAGGGTGACGGGCGCAAGGCCGGTGAATTGAAGTTGCCGCGCGGCGGCCGGCGTTACATCGATGATTCGCCCCTTATTGAACGGGCCGCGATCGTTGATACGGACGATGACGCTGCGACCGTTGCGGACGTTGGTGACGCGAACCAACGTGCCGAACGGCAAAGTGCGATGTGCGGCAGTGAGCTTGTTCGCGGAAAACACCTCGCCGTTCGCCGTTCTTTTTCCGCTCATGGAATAGGTGGCTGCGAGCGAAGGTTTGCCGGCGGCGTTGGCATGCAGGCTCGCAGCCAGCAAGAGAACCGCGCAGGGCGCCCATTTCATCGTATTGTCCCCGACGCCCCAGCCCGAGCGGTCAACCAGAAGCAGATAATGATTTTTTCCGGCCGTACGGTGAGAAGCAACGTGAAAGCGGCGTTCTTCACAGGCGACAAATTACCACCCGCCGTAGATGTAGCAGCGATAGGGCGCGTAGCCATAGTCGCACCGCCAGCCTCCGCAATAGTGATAACCGACATCCGCTCAGCGGTCGCGCAGCCGGTCCATCAGCACCTTGTCCTGACCGCCGTCGATCTCGATCATCGTGCCGTTGACGAAAAAGGCGAGATCGGAGGCAAGATAGGCGACGAGGTTGGCGACTTCGTCGCATTCGGCGATACGGCCGAGGGGGATGCTTGAAGGGGCGAGCTTATCCGCCTCTTCGAAGCTCAACTTCATGTCGCGCGCCATCGCGTTGACCAGGCTGGTCCAGCGCTCGGTGCGTACCGGACCGGGATTGACGGCGACGAAGCTGATATTGTCCTTGCCGTATTGGCTCGCCAGCGATTTCGTCAGATTCTGGCCCGCAGCGTTGGCGGCGCCGGGCGCGATCTCCCAGTAGGAGACCTTGACGCCATCATTGCCGATGAGGTTGACGATGCGGCCTTTCTTCTGTTTCTGCATGATGGGCAGGGTATGCTTCATGCAGCGCACATAGCCCATGAACTTGAGGCCCAAGGCGCTCGCCCAGTCTTCTTCGGTCAAATGCGCGATCACGCCGCCGGGCGCGGAGCCTGCATTGTTGACGAGAATGTCGATACGCCCCAGCGCCGCGTGTGCGGCCTTGATAAAATTCTCAGCATCGGCCGGCTTGGTGAGATCCGCTGCAATGGGGAAAATCCGGCGTCCGCTCTCCTTGGCGATTTCGGCGGCGGCTTTTTCCAGGGGTTCCTTGCGCCGGGCGCAGATGGCGACGTCCGCGCCTTCACGTGCCAAGGCGCGCGTAATGGCCTTGCCGATGCCTTCGCTGGCGCCGGTGACGATCGCTTTCTTCCCCCTCATTCCGAGATCCACAGCAGAGCTCCTTTTCCTTGATGTTCCTTGACGCGCGGCAGCAGTCGCAGGTGCAAGGCTTATTATTGACCAGAATTCTCGCGCTATCCACTCCCGTCTGCACTCTCGCCGGCACGGCGCTGCGTATGCCCGGTGCAGATCGCGCACCGTGAGAACAATCGGGGGTTTTAGTCCCGCATTAACTATGAAGGTGCAACATGTGGTTGCACTCCTTAGCCTGAAAGCAGTGCCGGCTCCGGCAATCACACCAAGGGAAACCCAAGGGAAACCCATGACGAACCCAACCCGGCTGCGACTGGTGTGGTCAAGGCGTTATCGCCGGCCAGGTCGTTCCCTTTCCATGGGACAGGAACGCAGTGATTTGCCTCCGGCAGAGGCTCACCAGAGGTCAACCGCGGGTGCACGCTTATTCAACTTGAGCCGCCGCGCCGTTCGCTGTCGGGTTCTCTTGCTTTCCTGGCTGCGTACCATCCGCTTCCGCCTCTACTTGGCCTTCGGTTTGGGCGCGAGCATGACGGTGGTCGGCTCGTCATTCGCGCTTTATGTCATGGCAAACCACGCCGCGACGATGACCGAAATCGTTTCCCAGAGCATGCCGGCGACGGTGGAGTCGTTGCGGCTTTCCGAGGAGGCGAGCAGCCTCGTCGCCTCCGCCTCACGGTTGGTGGCTGCGGAGGACGACAGCCGCCGAAACAAAGTCGCCGGCGATGTCGCGGCGCAGGCGCGCGTCTTGAACGCGAGAATTGAGCGCTTGCGCGCTCTCGGCGTCCAAAATGACGGGATCGAGGTCGCCGCAGCCAGCGTGAGCTACCGGCTCGACGCCCTCGATCGCGCTGTCGCCGATCGGATCAGGACTTCCGCACGCCGTCGCGCGCTGGTGCTTGCCGTCCGCAAGTATCACGAAAGTCTCATCGAGACGATCACGTCGGTCATCGACGACGCCAATTCCGAGCTGATGACGAAAGGTTGGGCCGTGGACGACAAAGGGGCGTTGAACCGCTCCGTGGACTCGCTTCGACGCCTATTGCAGGTACAGGGGCAAGTCAGTCTTCTCGCCGGTCTCTTGATCGAGGCGTCCATGGTGACCGACGTCGCGGACTTGCCGCCGATACGCGACCGGATCGCCGCGGCCCAACGCGATATCGAAGCCAATTTCGGGGCGCTACCCCGATCGGATCGGCTCAACGACATCCGCAATCTCTATCGGCGCCTGGCTTCTGTGGCAGGCGACCGCGGAGTTCTTGCGCAGAGCATCAGCGAGATCAATCGAGATCGCGACACGCAGCGTGTTTTTTCCCTTGCGCTGGCGGACGCGGCGACGCTGAGGACGGACGTCGAGCATTTGATACGACGACAGGGCGCAGTGACGCGGGCGCTGTCAGCGCGCGCGGATTGGCAAATTCGCGCGGTGCGGGTGCTGCTCAGCGTCCTCAGCGTTGCCGCACTCGGCGGCGCCGTCTTGATTGCCTGGTTGTATGTGGGGCGCAACATCGTTGGCCGCTTGACGCTGTTGAGCAACGCCATGCGCAGGCTCGCCGCGGGCGATCTAAGCACGCCGGTGACAGTCGGCGGCCGCGATGAGATTGCCGGCATGACGCAAGCGCTGCTGGTGTTCCGCAAGGCCATCGAAGACGCAACCGGCGCGCGCGAACGCGACGCTGCGCGGGCGCAGGATGCCGATCTACGTCGGCGGCGGCTCGAAGCGGCGATGCAAAATTTCGAGAACGCGGTCAACGACGTCGTTCAGGCCCTCGACGGCGCGTCGCAATCGATGGAAGAATGTGCCCAGATCATGGCCGAGGCTGCCGGTCAAAATCGGACACAGGCCGCCGCCACCGCGACCGCTTCCGAGGAGGCGACGACGAATGTCGGCAAGGTCGCCATGGCGGCGGACGAAATCGCGCGATCGGTGGAGCAGATTTCGGCGCAGGCGCGCGCCTCGGCAGGAATCGCCCGGCAGGCCACCGGTCAAGCCAAGGCGATCATCGACACTGTGGAAAACCTCGTCTCATCGATCGGTCAAATCAACAACGTCAGCAATCTCATCCGCGGCGTGGCGGCGCAGACCAACCTTCTCGCGCTGAACGCGACAATCGAGGCGGCGCGCGCCGGTCAGGCAGGGCGCGGCTTTGCCGTGGTCGCCCAGGAGGTCAAAGCGCTAGCGGCGCAGACCGAAAAAGCAACGGGGGAGATCACGCAACAAATTGCTTCGATCGAGCTGAAAACATCAAAAGTAGTCGAGGCCATGAAAGCCATTGCCGCCACGATCGGACAGCTCGATGAGAATGCCACTGACATCTCCGCGGCGGTGCAGCAGCAGGATAAGGTCAGCAAGGAAATCGCCCGCAGCGCCAGCGCTGCTGCGGAACGCACGCGCGAGGTTGCGGCGAGGGTTGCTCACGCCTCCGACGCCGCCACCAGGGCCGGCGAACTTGCGAACGCCGTTCTCAGCGCGGGCCTTGGCTTCGCTGCGCGGTCTGACAAACTGAGAGCCGAAGTCGAGCGCTTTCTCGTTCAGGTGCGCGTCGTCTGACCAACCGCTGATCGAACCGAGGCGCGGGCCCATTACCGCAATCGGCGCGTTGGGCAAAGACTATATCGATCGGCTATGCGGCGCCGGCGAGTTTCCCGGCGAGTTTCCCGGCCAGTTTCGATGTCATCTTAGCCAGGTTTCGCCTTTAGGTAATCAGCCGCAAGACCCTATCATTCTCCGGCGCGAGGGAAATATGTATCATATCGCACTTCTTTCCCCTGTCGGCCGGCGCGGGACAATCAGATTGGAAACGAGCTCCTGCACCACCTCGCCGTTCTGGTTGAGCGTGCGCGTGCGCACCCTCATCAGCCCGCGGTCGGAGCGCGATTTGGACGGCCGCACGTCGAGCACCTCGGCCTCGATGCGCAGTTCATCGCCGGGACGCACCGGCAACGGCCAACGGAGCTCCTCGAAGCCGAGGCCGACCGTGCCGCCCGCGGGCCTGAATTCGCTGTCGGCGATGAGCCGCATGGTCATCGCCGCGGTATGCCAGCCGCTGGCACACAGTCCGCTGAAGATCGATCGGCGCGCGGCTTCCTCGTCGAGATGAAAAGGCTGCGGATCGTATTCCTTGGCGAAGGCAACGATTTCGTCCTTCCCCACATGACGCCGCTGCGCCGATGGAAAAATCTGTCCGACAGCGAAATCCTCGAAGAACCGTTCGCTCATTTTTCGTCGACTCCCGGGTGAGGAAATAGAACGCGCTGCGCTCAAGTCGAGAGGTGGAATAATGGTGTCGCGCGCGGCGCTTCGGTGTGGCAACATATAGGAACGCACGGGCCTGTTGCGATAGACGACGGACTTGCGCGCAAGTGCCATGCGAAATTCGACCGGAGCCTGACCATGAGCCCGAGGCTTGCAGCTTTTTCGTGTGCCGCTCTCATTCTCGCCTCCGCCGCAGTCCCTGCGCATGCCGGAGAGCACTGGCACAAGGCCCGCGCCGCCGACTTCGACTCCTGGCGCGCCGCCCATGAGGCCGTGTGATC
>JAKAPE010000301.1 GCA_021811945.1 Pseudomonadota bacterium
TCCGATCTTGGCGGGTCTTGTTCTTCGTCGGCATCTTGCCGGCTTTGCTGGTCTTCTACATCCGGAGCAAGGTGACCGAACCGGTCGTCTTCGAGCAGGCCATTCGGTCGGCGACGCGGCGCAGCACGCTCGATATTTTTCGCGGTGATCTGCTGACGACGACCATCCTCGGCGCTGTCCTCGCCATCGGGGCGCAGGGCGGCTACTACGCGATCACCACTTTCCTGCCGACCTTCCTGCGCAGCGAGCGCCATCTTACCGTCATGAGCACCGGCGGCTATCTCATCGTGATCGTCGTCGGCTCCTGGGCGGGCTATATCGTCAGCGCGTATTTGTGCGATGCGATCGGCCGGCGGAAGAATTTTTTCACTTTTGCGATCGGCTCGTTCCTGATCGCGATAGCCTACACGCAGACGCATATTTCCAACACCATGATGCTGGTTCTGGGCTTCCCGCTCGGCTTCTTCGCCTCGGGTATTTTCAGCGGCATGGGTCCAATACTCACCGAGCTGTTCCCGACCAGCGCGCGCGGCGCAGGGCAGGGCTTTTGCTACAATTTCGGGCGCGGCATCGGCGCGTTCTTCCCGACGCTGGTCGGCCTCCTTGCGGCCTCGGTCGGCTTGGGTACCGCTATCGGCGTTTTCGCCGCGATTTGCTACGCGATCGTCATCGTCGCTGCGATGGCGCTGCCGGAAACGCGCGGTAAGGAATTGCTGGCGAACTGAGATACCTTCCGCTGCCGGTCGGGACGATTCGACCTTACTCCGCGGCGCGCTGTGGCGTGCGGTCGACGGCCTTGCGGGCCGCCCGCAGGGCGTTTTCGAGGGCGGGCAGGTCGTAGGGCTTTTGCAGCACCGCGAAACCGTCGCGCACGGCGTCCTGCGCGCTCGAGCTGTAGCCCGTCGTCAGCAGGATGACAATGTGCGGGAAACGCCGGCGCACGTCTTCGGCGAGGTCGCGGCCCGTCGTACCGCCAGGCATCAATATGTCGGAGAACACGACATCGATGCCGCCTTCGCGTTTGAGGATTTCGAGGCCGGATTGCGCGCTGGCAACCGCTTTGACGCCATAGCCGAGTTGCTCCAAATAGGCGCGGGCGACCTCGGCGACCTCGGCGTTGTCCTCGACCAGCAATACCGTGCCGGCGGGATGCGCGGGGCCGCGGACGCGGGATGTCTCGCGCGGTCGCGCCTGCGCCTCGAAGCTGCGCGGCAGAAACAGCGTGATGGCCGTCCCACGTCGCGGCGCGCTGGTGACGGTGGCGGCGCCGCCGGACTGTTTGGCGAAACCATAGACCTGCGACAGCCCGAGTCCGGTGCCCTTGCCCACTTCCTTCGTGGTGAAGAACGGCTCGAACACTCGCGGCAGCACATCGGGCGCGATGCCGTCGCCAGTATCGGCGACCCTGATGGCGACGAAATCGCCGCGCAAGCCTTCCTCGTCCGCCTTTCCGCGCAGCACGATGGGTCTTGCGGCGATGGTCAGCGTTCCGCCTGACGGCATGGCATCGCGCGCATTGACGGCCAGATTGAGCAAAGCGAGCTCGAACTCGCTTGGGTCGACCTTGACCAGACACGGCGGCCGGGGGACGATCACGTGAATCTCAATGTCCTCGCGCAGCGAGCGGGCAAGCATGTCTTTGAGCTGCGGCAGCCGCTCGGCGACGTCGATCGTGCTCGGCTGCAGCGTCTGCCGCCGCGAGAACGTCAGCAGTTGGCGGGTGAGGCTTTCGCCGCGCTGCGTTGCGTTGGCGATGGCGTCAAGCAGCCGCATCTGCTTCTCGTCTTTGATATCGCGGCGCAGCCGGTGCACGCTGCCGCTCACGATCGTCAGCAGATTATTGAAATCGTGGGCAACGCCGCCGGTCAATTGGCCGATCGCCTCGAGCCGTTGCGCCTGGCGCAACGCGTCCTCAGCGGCCTCGCGGCGGTCGGCTTCCTCGTAGAGCCGCCGGGTGCGGCGCAGCGCGACCCAGAGCACGGAAAAAATCAACAGCGTGGCGGGCAGGCCAAAGATCAGGTACGTCGTCATGGTCGACAGCCATTCGGCGCGGATCGCAGCGCTGGTAACGCCGGCGAGTGCATAGACCGGATAGCCGGGAAGCTTGCGAAAGCCGATGCGGCGCGGCACGTTGTCGATCTCCGCATCGACGGCGAACAGACCGTGTTTGAGGCCGCGGGCGATGGCGGCGTGCAACGTGCTCGTGGGCCGCAGCCGTTGCGGAAAGGCGTTGCCGACCGGATAATGCACGAGAGTAGAGCCATCGGCGCGCATCAAGGCGTAGAAGCTGCCGCGCGTCGGTCCGATCAGGGAGTAAAAATTCTCGAAATAGCGCGGCCGCACGGCCACCATGATGATGCCGTTGAAGGCGCCGTCGGGCGATTCCAGGCGATGGGAAAGGTAGAAGAAATCGCGGCCGATGCCCGGCAGCTCCGGCGCGTGCATCTCACTCACATAGGTCCCGGCATCGCGCGCGATCTGCGCAGCGAACGAATCGCGGTCCTTGAGCAGGACACCGCGGGGCACGACGGCAAGCGAACTTGCCGTCAGCATCCGGCCGTCGCGGCCGAAGAGAACGATGTCATGCAACTGCGGCATCGTGCCGACGATACTGGACAACCGCGCGTGCAGGCGCGCTTGCGCTGCACGGATGTCCTCGTCCGACATTCCGCGCATGATCTCGTTGATTTCGGCAAAGGTGCGGTCGATCGTCTGGAATACCTTGAGCGCCTGCTCCTGCATGACATCGAGCGAATGGCGGATGCGCTCGTCGGTCGTGGTCTGAATGTCGCGGAAAGTCAGGAAGGAGGCATACGCGAACAGCACCGCCGGCAGCACCAGCGACGCAACCATCATCAATTGCAAAAGGCGAACCGCCGATTCCCGTGCTCTGCTCATCGGCCGCCATGATCCGGGGGGTGCGGCAATTCCCGGCATATACGCCGCATGATTCCACACATATCAGGCGCGAACGAGGCAGGATTTTGCCGCACCTTGTTGCAATTTCGTGATCGCCCACGCCGGCCGATTTTCCTGCCGGCACGAAACATGGCCGCAATTGCCCCGTGCTTCAGGCGCCAAGCCGGCGGGTGGGCGAAGGAAACGCCGATGCGCCGCTTATTCCGGCTGGAAATTCATCGCTACGCCGTTGATGCAATAGCGCCGATGCGTCGGCGGCGGGCCATCGTCAAAGACGTGGCCGAGGTGGCTGCCGCAGCGGCTGCAATGCACCTCGGTGCGCACCATGCCAAGGCTCCGATCGGTCGCGGTCTCGACCGCTCCCGGCACCGGATCGTTAAAGCTCGGCCAACCGGTGCCGCTGTCGAATTTGTGCGCCGAAGCAAAAAGCTTTTGTCCGCAGCCGGCGCAGAAAAAGGCGCCGGCGCGCTTTTCGTGGTTGAGCGCACAGCTTCCCGGCGGCTCGGTGCCGTGCGCGCGCATGATGCGAAACTGCTCCGGCGAGAGAAGCTGGCGCCACTCCGCCTCGGTATGTGTGACCGGGTATTGTTTGCTGTCCATAGCGATACCGACGATAAGACCGGAACCAACTTTAGAGCAAACGTAATGGATACGGGGAGGAGCGCAACTCGGGGCGACATTCGCCGGCCGTACCGTCATTCGCCACAAACTCTCTCGACACGCTCTCTCTCTGTATTTGCACGTAGCCCGGCGTTAGCAGCTCCGCAACGATTGGGCGCGTATCGTTGCGTTCCGCGAAGTCAAGTGCTGTGCTGCGACGAACGGCCCCGCAAAGTGGAATGGCGCTCCTCTCGGTCCGCGGGGCCGTTCGCGCTGCGTCGCCTAGCCCGACAGCCGCTCGATGGCGGCGCCGCAGCGGCCGAGTTTTTCTTCCAGCCGCTCGAAGCCACGGTCGAGGTGATAGACGCGGTTGACGATGGTTTCTCCATCGGCAGCGAGCGCGGCGATAACCAGCGAGACCGAGGCGCGCAGATCGGTCGCCATCACCTGGGCGCCGGTCAACCGCTCGACGCCCTCGACGGTCGCCCGCTCGCCCTCGAGCTGGATGCGCGCGCCGAGCCGCACCAGTTCCTGAACGTGCATGAAACGGTTCTCGAACACCGTCTCGACAATGTGCGAGGTGCCGCGCGCGCGCGTCGTCAGCGCCATGATCTGCGCCTGCAGATCGGTCGGGAAGGCGGGAAACGGCGCCGTGGTCACTTCGACCGGCCTCAAGTCGGCGCCGTTGCGCGCGATACGGATGCCACGGTTGGTGGGCGCGACGGTGACCCCGGTTTGCTCGATCACGTCGAGCGCGGCCTGCAACAGCTCCGGCCGCGCGTTCTGCAAGAATATGTCGCCGCCCGCCATGGCGACGGCCATGGCATAGGTGCCGGTCTCGATGCGGTCGGGAAGGACCGAATGGCGCGCGCCGCCGAGCCAGGCCACGCCCTCGATAATGATGCGCGAGGTGCCGGCGCCGGAAATGCGCGCGCCCATCTTGTTGAGACAAAGGGCGACGTCGACGATCTCCGGCTCGCGGGCGGCATTCTCGATGACGGTGGTGCCGTCGGCGAGCGCCGCGGCCATCAGCGCGGTGTGGGTGCCGCCGACGGTGATTTTGGGAAAACGAATCTCGGCGCCTTTGAGCCCGTTTGGCGCCCGTGCTACCACATAGCCGCCGTCGATCTCGATCCTGGCACCGAGCCGCTCGATCACCATGATGAGGAGATCGACCGGCCGCGTGCCGATAGCGCAGCCGCCGGGCATTGACACCCGCGCCTCGCCCATGCGCGCGACGAGCGGCGCGATTACCCAGAAGCTCGCCCGCATCCGCGACACCATCTCATAGGGCGCGGTCGTGTCGACGATGCGGGCGGCGGAAATGAGCAATGTCTGGCCGTGATCGGCGGTCTCGCCGGCGCGCTTGCCGCTCACCGTGATGTCCACACCGTGGTTGCCGAGGATGCGCTGGAGAAGCGCAACATCGGCGAGCCGCGGTACATTGTCGAGCGTCAGCGTCTCTTCGGTGAGAAGGCTCGCGATCATCAAGGGCAGCGTGGCATTCTTCGCCCCCGAAATCGGAATCGTGCCGTTAAGAGGGCGGCCGCCGACAATGCGAATGCGATCCATCATCACATCATCCCCCCACCCCAAGGGATCGAACCGCCTAATCGCAGCCGCGATTG
>JAKAPE010000302.1 GCA_021811945.1 Pseudomonadota bacterium
GTTTCCTGCCTTGCGTAAACGTTACTGGGGACGCCATTTCTGGGCCCGTGGTTACTTCTGCACCACCAGTGGCAACATTACCGACGACGTCATACTTCAGTATTTGCGTGAGCATGAACCTACCGGCGTCAGCCGGTAGTTATTCAGTGAGTAGTCTGTAGCCTCAGCAAGAAGCGGTGCCGCAGCGACCATCGCGCCCTGCGTTACCGGGCACACGTACAAAGCGCTGGCTTCCACGTTTTCCCCCTGTGCAGGCTCATGAATCGATCCATTCCACCCAGTAGCTGCGATAGACGCCGTCGTGCGGGCGTTTCGACGGCGTGTGCGCCACGAGCCAATCGCCGCCCTCGATGAAGCCGTCGTCGCGCTCGACCGCCATCGACAGAGGGAAAAGATCCTCGTGGCCTTCGACCGCGCCAACGAATCCGTCCGGCTCTTGTGAGACGATGCGAGCGGCCAGCGTGTCGGGATCGATCGCCAACACCCACTTTCCGGGCTGAGCGAGTCTGGCCTCAACCTCGGCGCGAGTCAACCGCACGATCCTGTGTCGCTCCTCTTCTACGCGAAAGAATGCTGCGTCCGCGTTCGCCCCGGTCGAACGCATCGCGAGCTTCGCCTGCTGATCCTTGTTGTCCTGGCCAGGCCGGTGCGCCGCAGATTTTCTGATAATGGCGACAATCTGATCGTCCGTCATACCATTGAGGACCTTCAGAACTGCGCCCAACGCACCGTTGCCCACGCCCGGGACCCATAAGCCTGCATCGGCGGCTGCTTCACGCACCGCCGCCTCGAAGGCCCGGCCGATCTCGACATTGTCATCCATGCGGCTTTCCCTCCCGTGTCTATTACACGATCTAAACTCAGCTCTGACTGAGAGAGCGATTTTGACGCTCTTGTTGTCACTCGTGTCGTTGTCGCCCAAGTTGACCTGAACGGTCTCATGCAACCTCTGCAATAGATCGATCGGTAGCCGCCGCCGGCGGCCGGGCCGCACTTGGCCGCGCGTTCATCGGCGCCCTACCCACCCGCCTTCACTTCGTCCGCCTGATTATCGATCCGCTCCAGGGCGGCCTGGTGGATGCGGTCGAAGACGGCGCGCAGGCGGCTTTGGCATTCGGTGCCGCCTTCGCCCAGCCCGTCGACCACGGCGCCGGCCCAGGACACATACTCGCGACGCCGTTCGATCGGCCAATCCGCCGGCGGGTTGCGCATGATGTCGCGCAGATTGGCGATCTTGTCGCCGAGCTTAATTAGCCGGGCGTCCGGCGGGGTGCCGGCGGCGTGCTCGATCTGCAGCCGCTTGCGCACGTCATTGGGCAGCGCCTTGTCATCGGTGAGCCCCTCAACCAGATGCCGCACGCGCTTGCCGAACTCCCGTTGCAGTTCCTGCGCCGCGACCGTGGTGTCCTCGATGGTGTCGTGCAGCAGCGCAGCGCACAAAACCTCGCTATCGGTCACGCCGCCCTCCTCGGCCAGAATGCGCGCGACCTCGATGACATGGTTTACGTACGGCGTCGCGTCGACATCCTTGCGGCGTTGCCGGCGATGAGCGTCGGCAGCGAACGACGCGGCCGCTAGCAGGCGGCCGCTTGCCTGCTCGGCTTCGGCGAGCGCGCCCGAGAGCGTGCCGTTGCGCTCATTTGCCTCATCGAGATCACGCTGCAGCCGGTTGTTGCTCGCCTTCGCCTTGGCATGCTGCTCGCGCAGCGTCTCGAGCTCATGCTCCGCCGTCGCCAGCCGCTTCTCCAGCAGGCTTCGGTCGCTGTCGTTGTGCTGCAGAAAGGCCTCGAGCGCCTCGCCGTAGGCGTCGTGTACGGGCGGCACGGGAGGGCGATACTCTTCAAATCCATCGGCGGCGTAGTCTTCGCGCCAAATCCTGCGGGGGCCGTTGACGACTTCCCGCTCGTGCTCGTCGTGAGTCAGGATTTCGGCGACGTAGACGTCGCCGGGACCGTCGACCGAGTAATAAATGCGCGGGGCCAGTCCCCCGAATTCCTTCCAGACCAGCATATCGGACTTGCCCGCGTATCGGGCGCAATGGTGCGGAATCGAGCGGAGATGAGGGTAGATGATCTGCCCGAGCGCGTGCTGCGCGTGCGTTTCATTGAGCGTCGTGCTCTGGCGGGCGCGCCTGTGCAGCAACAGCCGGCCGAGCTTGGCCGACGGGGCGCAGCCGGCGAGCGCGAGCTCTCCGGCACCCGACAGCGCCACCATGCCGCCGTCTTGCTCGATGAGCTGCGCAAAGATCGGGTCGTCGTTCCAGCCGCGGCCCGGCAGCAACGCATGAAACTCCGCTTCCGCCATGATCTTGGCATTGTTCAAAACCTGCAGCGCCGGCAGCGCAAAGGCGATGCGCTCGGCGTCGAAGCGCACCGGCAGCGCCGGCAGGCGGACCAGCGTGTCGCTGAAGTCATAGACGTAGATGATCTCGACATCCTCGAACATGCCGAGCAGCGTCATGTAGGGCACGACGCCCTTGAAGCCGCCGGTGACGTTGAGCACCACCGCCTCGCCGTGCGCCCTGGCGTTGCGAGTCTCGCGTAGTACGGTGCGGATCAGGTTGCGGATGCCGCTCTGGCGGAATTTCTCGCCGCTGGTGACCTGGAGGCCCCCGACGGCCGTGACGCGGGCGGGCGCGCCGAGCTTTGCAGTGATGAGATCAGCCAAAGCCTTGGCGCATGCCTGGCCGTCGGCAGTATCGCTGGCGAGGATCAAAACCTCGTCACTCGGTCCGCAATCGGAGCGCGTCAATCCATTGGTCTCGGCGCTGACCTTTTTCAGGAAGGCGTCGATCTCGCCATGGGTGGCGTCCTCGTCGGCGGCGATCTTTGTAGCTATTTGCTCCTGAAGGGTGGTGAACCTATCCCGCTTAAATGGCCCGCCCATGAGCGATGTGCCGGCTGTGCAAATATAAAAACTCATCAGCGCCCCTCTGCTAACTCTTTGCTACTGCTGCACCGCCAACGAAGACCAGAGCAAGACGCGCCTATTCGCGTTTCTGCGGCGCTCCCGCCGATGCGACTGCCTTTCGAACGAGCGCAACGACTTGATCGTCGGGAAGGCAGTTGAGCTCTTTCAAAACGGCACCCAAGGCGCCGTTTCCAATCCCTGGAACCCAGAGGTCGGGCTTGGCGACCGCTTCGCGCAAAGCCGCCTCAAACGCCGTTCCGATTTGCACGTTCTCGTCCATGAGTCGCCCCTTCCTTACTCCCCACGCCGCCACATGGCCGGATGCCGTCGCCTGTTAGGCGATCACTACCGCCGCGGGAGCAAACTCGCTTCCGATGCCGAATCGCGTCGCGCCGGCGGTCTTGATCGGCTCCCCCTTTTGCAGTTTCTCCTGGTGGCCCTCAACCATGCGCGGCGCAATGACGGCGGCAACCGCCGATCCGAACTCATCCTTAAGCTCCTGAGTGAGCCGCGTGTTGGAGCCGATGGCCGAGTTCGCGTTTGCGAGTTTCATCGCAGAATTGGTTTCGTCGACGACGTTGAGTCTCCATTGGTCGACGCTGCGGTTTTCCTGCGGATCGCCGCCCGCCACCTGCACCGCGTCCCTGAGATATTGGAGCAGAACCTCTTCAATTCTCCTGCCGTCCGGCGTCGTGCCGACGCAAAGCAGCGGCGCCGAGAGCCACCCTTTGCCGCCGTCGCCAAGCGGTCCAACGCCGGGCCATTGCTCCCGCCAGGCCGTCGCAATGAGTCGATAGACCGCGAATGACTTGGGATTGAGCTTCCTTTCGACGTCGCCGACGCAAATCGTGTTGGCGCCGGTGATGAGGCGGACTTGCGGGTTTCGGGAAAGCTCCGCGGCGAGATTCAATTCGGCGACAAGATCGACCAAACGAAGCGCGTCGATCGCGGCGCTTTTGACCTCGTAACGCATCAGAGGAGTCGGCGTCGGCACCAATGTGACGAGTGCCGTCTTAGGGTCTAACGATGGGCTAACCGCCGCGCGGTCCTCGCCGGGCCGAAGCTTGCGTCGGATCAGACCACCTGCCTGATCCGGGTGCCAGAATTCGGGGTTGTCCTCGAACTCGAGCGGCGAGACCAGGACGTGCGACGCCCCGTCTTGCGGTCGTCCGAGCAGGGTCAGCGCTAGGAGCGCGTGAGCGGACATCGTCTTTCTGCCGCCGGCGAGCGAGACGTGAATTTCGGTGTCGTCCTCACGGACGAAGCGCGCAATGATCTGCAAAATCAGGTCACCCATCGTGGCGGTATCGTGCTCGGAGTTAACGTCGGCAAGCGCCTCCGCCGACCCGGCGTAAATCGCTCCGGGCTTCTGCGCCGCGTCGCCCCAATCCCCCAGGCTGGGCAGCGAATCGTAAGTATCCGCCTTTCCGCTTCGGCACGGAACATGGATTGTGACCGGCGGCGGCCCGGGAAAAAACGGGGCCAGATGGCCCTTCGGATTCTGCAACGCATCCCGCACACGGGGATAGCCGACCGACGTCGTCACGATATGAATTTCGTCGGGCAGCCACGAAATTCGCGGACTATCCGCTTGGCGCGCCGTAGAGGGGTTCTTCAGTGCCCACACGGTCTCGGTCACCACCTGCGGCGTCTGCCCGATCGTGCATATGAGGATGTGGCGGGTCATGGGAATCAGACGCTTTGGTCTAGTTTCAGCCTCAATCTCTCCCTTGTGGCGCGCATCGGGCGTGTCGCAAGTTTGCGTGGCCGAATCAGCGCCTGGGAAATGATTCGTCCTCTAGCGGTCCCTTGTCGTCCGCCGGCAAATAGCGGCGGAGGAAATAATAAGGTCCGGCTTTTGCCTGCGTATGTTGGCCGGCCGACATGTAGGCCAGCCGGTACGGCCGCTCTTTAGCAGCGGTTGCCGGGTCAGCCGCCGCGCGCAAAGTGCGAATCTGCTCACTGGTTTCCCATGTCGCACTCCCTTTGCGGACCGCCTGGAACTGCTCGTTCATGTAGCCTACGAAGGTAGACATCGCATCCAGCAATGTCTGCTGAGCAACGAAATTCGTCGCACCGTCGTTTCTGCGGAGCTGGATCGAACTGGGGGAGATCAAAATTTTGGGTCTTCAGGGAATCGAGTGGGTGAATTTAGGGTCTGGATGCTGGCAAACCCGCGCATTTCCTAGGTAATTTGCATTTCAGCTGGGCTTGG
>JAKAPE010000041.1 GCA_021811945.1 Pseudomonadota bacterium
ACTTCCAGGCTTCCAACGGATCGGTTGCCCTCCCCGTTGCTGGGTATGACTACAACAGCGACTGGACTCCTCTGTTGGCGGGACTTTCACCCGCTAGAATGGCAGCTAGCCTCGCTGCACCAGAACGGACGTGCGGGCCTTCCAAACCGACGGTGAGTTCAAGATTCAGGCGGTCGGCGGCAAAGATCGGCGCGTCAAGTATGACTACGTGCTGCTTCATCTGAGAAAGCACTAGGTTCACCGCAATCGGCGCGACGAGGCCCTCCCTCAGGGCCGGTCAGCAGCTGGCCATTCGCTGCTTCGCGCGCGCGTCGCGTCTGGTTGCCGGGCGAGACCTGATATGAGTGCGGCGATCGCGCCGGGTATCTCACATCAGGCGACCGCTCAGGCTTTTACCACCAGCACGGCGCAGTTGGCCTTGCCGATGACGCGCTCCGAGACGCTGCCCAGCAATACCTTGCCGAAACCGGTGCGGCCGTGTGTGCCGACCACGATGAGGTCGACGCCTTTCTCCTTGGCCAGATTGATGATCACGTCGTCGGCTTCGCCAGGCAGCGCTATCCCTTCGGCGTCAAGCCGGTCCTGCTTGAGCTCGGTAATGGTGCGTTCGACGGCTTCGCGCCCTTCCTGCTGGCGCTGTTTGCTATGGCTGGGGACGAGCGCGGAAACCACGGTGATCGGCGCCACGCAACAATGAGCGATCTTGGCGGCGGATACGGCGGCGGCGTCGGCGAAGCGCGAGCCGTCGGTACCGAGCAGGATGCGGTTCTGCCACATGACGGCGCCTTCCGGCACCGAGAGTACACTGCAGGTGGCCGCACCGATGACCCGCAGAGTCGCGTCGCCGATCATCATGCGCGCCAAGCCGCGCCGTCCCTGCTGGCCCATGACGATGAGATCGGCGTTGATTTCCTCGGCGGCCGCCACAATCTCGACGTCCGGACGGTCGCCAGACCGCATCACCGGAGTGGAGACGACGCCATGGCGGGCCGCTTCGGCGACGATAGACTCTAGGTGCGTCTTGGCATCCTCAGCCGCCTTCTCGACAAGCTCGGGGGCCATGGCTTCGTATTCAGGATTGGTCAGCACCATGTTGAAGGGATAAAGGTGTGCGCCGCTCTTCACGCACATGGCGATGGCGATTTTTATGGCGTCGGCGCTTAAAGGAGAGGCGTCTGTCGCCACGAGAATCTTCTCGAAGCGCGCCAGCGGCGAGAGCTGCGTCGGTTGCGGCGTCGTCATCGCGTCGAGACCTTTGTTTGCTCCGGCGCCAATTAAAGTTTAGCGCTAATGGCCGGTGGCCAGAAGCCCGGAAGCGGCGAGCGACAACACGATCACCTCAAGCATCAGGATCGCGCCTAGCATAAAATCCTTGCGTTGTAACGCGAACGGCAGAACGCGCAGATAACACGCGATCGTCAGACCCGACAGAAAGGCGATGCCGAGGAAGTTCATGTAATCGCCGTAACGAACCAGCGCGAGCCAATCCCAACCGTTGCCGATTCCCACCAGATTCGAATATTGGTCGGCCGGCATCGACCAGTAGTCGGGCAACTCAGACAACGGAACCTTGCCCGGGGCGATGCCGAACACGTAAAGGATGAAAGTGCCCGCCAACAGGTAGCGCCCGATCCTGAGCCCGATGTCGAGCATGTCGGCATAGGCAAGCTGCTCGGGCGTGGCATATTTCATCTGCTGACTTTTCGCGCGCGTCGCTTGCTGCCGGCGTAGCCGCGCTCGCGCGCGAAGTCGGGTTCTCACCTGTCTCCACGCGTTCCACAGACCTTCGTTGCTGACCTCTGTTGCACTTTTCGCCGTCTTGTCCCGATATTCCTGCATCACACACCAAAACCCTTGAGCAAGGCGCGAATGCCGGCGAGTAAGAGCATAACGATGACGACCTTGCGGACGACCGCCACATTGGTGCGCGAGAGCAGCCCCACGCCGATGGTCGACCCCAGCATCATGCCGAGCATTGCCGGTACGGCGATCATGGCCAGCATGGCACCCTCGTTCAGGTAGACCCATGCAGCCGCGCTGTTCGCGATCGACAATATGACGCTGCTGGTGCCAATGGAAACTTTGAGCGGCACGCCCATGACCAGATTAAGCGCCGGCACGTTTGCCCAGCCGGCGCCGATGCCGAACATTCCGCCGATGACGCCGATGACGACAAACAGAGCGAGACCGTGGGGCGTGCGATGCGCCTTCCATTCGATGTCCCGACCGCTGAACCGGTCGTGATAGACGCCATGGATGCGCAGGATCGCGGCCAATCTATCGACCTCCGCGACTTCTGGATTATCGGCTTTGCCGGCAACCACCATGAGGACGACTACGCCGAGAATCATGGCACCGAGCGAAAGTTCAATGACGCGTTCCGGCAAGATCAAGCCGATCATGGCGCCGACGATGGCCGCAGCGGAGGCGGTCAGGGCAGGCGGTATTGCGAGTTGAAGATTGGCCATTCCGCCCCGCAGCAGGGAGGGTCCCGCGGCGAGCGCGCCCGCAAGCGCGATCAAGAGGGAGGCCCCGCGCACGAAATCGAGATGGAATGGAAACATGCCGCCGACGATCGGCACGAACAGAGTACCGCCCCCTACGCCGGCCACGAGGGCAACGATTCCGAGCACGAAACTGACGACAAACAGTGCCAGCACCCAGGCCCACCATGGCAAGGCGCCCGCCGTCGGCAGTGCGGGGCCAGCGATCGCTGGGTCGGTTGCCACCAGCGCGGCCACAAGGGCCAAAAAAACTAAAAAGACCGAGAGCCGCATGGACTCCCACCTTTGATTGGCAACGGTTTGTTCTCAGCCAGTGATCGGCCCGCCCACCCGACAATCACGGCGGTGCTGTGCGCAGGCGTTCCTGCAAGCTGGCGGGCCGTTAGCGAGAAGAGCCTTCCCTGCGCGGCAAGGTCTTGAATGAACGATATGCACGAATCACTATGTGTTGTCCATCAAATATGGGAGCCGATCCGTCCTGCCCGCCCCCAGGTAACGCGGTTGCCTCCGGCCGGCGCTGGCTGCGCGGCCACAACGCTCAGCGGATGGGTCGAGCGGCCCCACAGGTTAGGCAACAACCGGGATCGGCTGCTTCGCATTCACAGCCAAATTGACGAGGTAGTTGCTTCTCCGCGACCATCATTGATCCTAATCAATTTGTTCGAAGCGCAGCCTCGACGCGCCCCGCTGCGTCGCCGTGCCAATGCGCCAACGCCCGCGACTTTAGCGGCGGCTGGCCGCGGTCGTTCTGTGGGTATCTCTTTGTCGATATCCCTTTATCGGTATCTCTTTATCGGTATCTCTCTGTCGGCGCGTTTCGGGGCGCGCAGGTGATGAAGGTGGAGAATGCGGCGCGAGGATGCGTCGCAATCTTCAGCCGCGCGCGGCTCGCGCGCCGAGCGGCGAAAACAAAAACGTGATCACCGCTGGTAAACGGGGGGCGCCAACGCTACGTTGTTGCACGAGAGGAATCCAATTCCAAAACACGCTTTGACAGTGTGGAACAGTTTCAATATTGAACACGAGGGGCGCCGCCTCGAAAAATCTTGGGAGGGCCCAGTATATGACGGCCAAATTGGATCGTCGGAAAGCTTTAACGATTGGCGCCGGTGCCTTGACGGCGACGGCGCTGGGCTGGTCGGAGCCCGCCTTTGCTGCCAAGACCAACGGTTTCGAGAAGGTCATCGCGCAATTTACCGGCGGCCGCACCCCGGCGCAGAGCCGGGTCCATCTCGACTTGCCCAAGATCGCGGACGATGGCGGCTCCGTGCCGATGACGATTACGGTCGACAGCCCGATGACCGAGCAATCGCACGTTGTCGACGTGCTCGTGGTGGCCGAAAAAAATCCACGTGCGCACGTTGTGACTTTTCATTTTTCGCCGGCGAGCGGCGTCGCCGAGGTGTCAACGCGGATCCGCTTGGCTCAGACCGAACGCGTGATCGCCATCGCCAAGATGAACGACGGCTCGGTCTATATGGATAGGAAAGAAGTGACCGTCACCGTCGGCGGCTGCGGCACTTCATGAGTGGAAGGCAAACCGATAACTCCTGAAAACGACAATTGCCAGGGACTGAATGGGATTAAAACCATGGCCGCTCACCAAGTGAAGATTAAGCTCGACAAGACTGAAGCCAAGAAGGGCGATATCGTCGAGGTGAAGGCGCTGGTCTACCATCCGATGGAGACCGGGCTGCGCAAGGATAGGAGCGGGAAGGTCATTCCGCGTCATATTCTGAAAAAGTTCATTTGCATGGTGGCCGGCAAGGAGGTTTTTTCAGCCGACTTCGACACGGCGATCGCGGCGAACCCCTTCATTCGGTTCAAGTTCAGGGCGGTTCAATCCGGGCCGGTCGTGCTCACTTGGGTCGATGAAGACGGCTCCGATATCGTCGGCCAAGCCAGGATCACGGTGAACTAACAAGGCGACGAACCCAGTGCCCCGATTCCGAAAGCTCGCATCATCTTGCGGCTCGCTCGTTTGCGAACTTCGGAATCGAAGGACACCGGCAACCAATTGATCTCGTGTGGCTCTGGTTCGGAAGGCCGCATGACGGGCTCGCGGCAAGAATGCTGCGGATTTCTGAACCGCCACACTGGTCGGGCGGAGACAGATCGAGCTAGTTGCTTGCGGCCGCGGCCCCTGCGCAGACGCGCAGAAGCGGCCACGATCATTCATTGCCAAGGCGGCTCTGCGCGCGAGTACATGATTTTTTTGTGATTGGCACGTGGGCAACCCTCTGGACGAGGAACAGGTTTTTAACTAGAATAATTCAAAACTAGTATAAAATTTTCATTTTTAGGGGAGGTCAGCGTCATCTAGGGGGTAGCGCCTATGACATCGTCGTCCTCACAATCGGGCAACAACTCCGCACGGTTCGAGCGTCGTCAGTTCCTCAAACTTTCCACCGGATCGGCACTTGCCGCCGTCGCAGCAGGCACGGCTGCGATGACCGCCTCCGGATCGGCTTCAGCGGCGATCAGCGGACGAACCAACAGGCCGGCCGATCTGCCCGCGGCCACCGGGCCGCGCTGCGTGGTGGTTGGCGGCGGCGCTTCGGGCGCGACCATGGCCAGATATCTCAAAAAGGAGAATCCGAAGTTCGACGTGGTCATGGTGGAACCAAATGCCACCTACATGTCCTGCTTCTTGAGTAATCTTTGGTTTGACGATCTGATCAATCTCGAGACGCTGGAGCATTCGTTTGATGATGCCGCCGCCTCGAGCGGTTACGTCTGGCTGCAAGGCAAGCTGATCGACCTCGACCGGGAAAAGAAACGTGCCTACACCAGCGAGGGCTATATTGACTACCACTACATCGTGCTGGCGCCCGGCATCGACTACAATTACAAGTCGATCGGCGTTACCGATCCCGAAATGGTCGTCGCTTTGATGCAGAAGTTCCCCGCAGGCTTCAAGCCAGGGTCGGAGCATCTGTCGATCAAGAAAAAACTCGCCAATTTCGAGAAGGGCGTGTTCCTCGCCACCGTCCCCGTGGGCAACTATCGCTGCCTGCCGGCGCCTTATGAGCGCGCCTGCATGATCGCCAATTACTTCAAGAAGAACAAAGTCAAAGCCAAGGTGGTGCTGCTCGATCCCGGCGAAAAGCCGTTCGCGCCGAAAGCGCCGGGTTTCCTCGCCGCGTTCAAAGAGCTCTACGGGAACATCATCGACTACCGGCCGTCGACCAACATCAAGTCGGTCGACCCGATCAAGAGAACGGTCACCACCGAGTTCGAAACCATCAAGTTCGATGACGGGGCGATCTATCCGCGGGTGCGGGCCGCCAAGCTGATCGAGGATCTCGGCCTTAGCGATCCAAAGAGCCCACAGATGGAAGGCGACATCGACGTCTACAAATACTTCGCCAAGGGCGATCAAACCTGCTACATCACCGGCGACTGCCGGCCGATGCCGTTCTCGAAATCGGGCAACACCGCCAACAGCGAGGCGCACTACGTCGCCAAGGTGATTGCGGCGCACGAGGCCGGCAAGGAGATCCAATGGACGAGCCCGCAGACCATCTGCTATTCGATGGTCAACGGCACGCCGGAAGAGGCCATTGTGGTGAAGGCCAAGTACGACAAGAAAACCTTCGGCTTTACTGACGTGCATTTGGACAACAAGCGGTCGCGGGCGCTCGGCAAGGCCGACCATGAGTGGGGCGCCGGGCTCTACCGCGACATGGGCTTCTGAGGCCGCCAATAACGCGACGGCTTAAGCTCACCATTGACGCAGGCTGGGTTTCTCCCCGCCTGCGCTGGGGTTGACTTTAAGCTGAGGCAAAGAGGAGTTCGCCTCTTCTTCCGTCTCAAGAGCGATCCGGGTCCGGAAAAATGGACAGGTCGGACGTCAATCGGCGCAGTTTCGTCAAGGCTTGCAGCGCCGTCGCTACGCTGGCGGCGGCCTCGGCCACGCGCCTGGTGCGGCCGGCATTCGCGCTTGCCGATGCCCCCAAGATCAAGCTCGTCGACAAGGCCGGCAAGCCGATCAAGGCGGGTGAGCTTGAGGTGAATGCCAACTACATTTTTCCTTATCCCTACGTCAGCACGCCGTGCCTGCTTCTGAGGCTGGACGCGCCCACGCCGCGCAATGTTATGAGGACAAACGCCGAGAAAGCGCCGTACACGTGGCCGGGCGGCGTCGGCAAGGACAGCGCCGTCGTTTCCTATTCGGCGATTTGCGCCCATCTCCTCACCTACGACAGCAGGCACGCGAGCTTCATGACCTATCACCGGGGGCGCAGCGATCTGTCAGGGCACGAGCGGGCAATTACTTGTTGCGCCCATGGCAGCACCTACGATGCGGTCAACGGAGCCGCCGTCTTGTCCGGACCGGCGGAGTTTCCATTGGCCGCAGTTCAATTGGCGTGTGATGACGGCAGCGACGAGCTGACCGCCGTTGGCTTTGTCGGCACCGTGCTGTTCGAAAGGTTCTTCGAAGCCTTCCGCGCCGACCTCAACGCCGATTTCGGACGCGGAGCGTACCGGGAGCTGTTGCGGGACCGCACGGTCGTCAAACCCATCGCGGAATACAGTGACGCAGTGTCCGCCTGCTAGCGCGGTTTCCGATCAAATTGAATCAGCATCGTCATTGCGTCCACCCTGTTTCAGCGGTCGCGCGGGCGAGCTCGATTGCTTCGCGGCGCCTGTCATCGGGCCGGCGACTTCGGGCCGGATCCGTTGGCTTGCAATCGGAATCTGGGATAGCGGCGGCTGCCGCCGCGCATCAACCGTGAATGAAGGTGGCGCGGAACGCGTCGGCGAAGGACCCGCCCTCGAGATATTTCACCCCGACGTAGCCGCCGGCGATGATCGACAGCCAGGCGATAATGCTTCCGAGCGCCAACGTCGAGACTCCGGTGACGCCCTGTCCGATGGTGCAACCAAGAGCAAAGACGCCACCGACGCCCATCAGCGCCGCGCCGACAAGATGGCGGACAAGATCGTTGCGATCGACGAAGCTCTCGGGACGAAATGCGCCGGTTGCCACCGCCATTAAGAAGCTCCCCGCGATGATGCCACCCACCACGGCGACGCCAAAGCTGATGGTCGCACCGGTATAGGTCATCAAATACTGCAGCGACTCGGCTACCGGCGCGACCAGAGTGATCGAGGCGAGCGGCACTGGCTCGAATTCGTCAGAGGCGACGATACCCGTTACGACCCAGCCGGCGATCACGGTGAGGCCGATGACAACGCCGGCGGCGAGATTGGCGGGGCTGCGGCGGAACGACGGGTCCTTGAAACAGAAGAAGAGCAGAGCAGCCGCCACCAGGACTGCTGCGCCGACGCGGGCTGTGCGCGCGCCAATGCCGAGGATTGCCGCCACCACCTCGCCGAGGCTCTGACTGTGCAGTCCGCGCGCGGAGAGATCGACGTTGGCAACCCCTTCAAAAGCGATGCGCCCGGGCGCGATTAAGCCGCGCAGGGTCATGTAGGCGACGATGGCGATCACCAGCACCACGACCAACGACTTCAGATTGCCGCCGCCCAGCCGCACCAGCGTCCGGCTAGGGCAGCCGCCGGTCAGCGTCATGCCGAAGCCGAAAACGAGTCCGCCGACGATAGCACCGAGCCAGCCAAAATTGGTCGTCAGATAGATGGAATGATTGAGATCGATGCGGCCGCTGAACGACAGCACCTGAGTGCCGATCAGGGCAACCGCGGTCGCCAGCACCCAGGCGCGCAGGCGACGTCCATCACCCATCAGCACCCGGTCCGCTATCCCGCCCATGGTGCAGAAATTGGTGCGTTGTGCCGTAGCCCCAAACACCAGACCAGCGGCAACGCCGCCGATGCCGACGATCGTGGCAGTCGCAAGTCCGCTCATTGCCATCGCTTTCTACTTGTTGTCCCGCCGGGCGGCGAGTGACCGCCCGAGCGGCTTGCCGCGATGCGGCTCGGTCGCGAAACGCGGAAAAAATTGCGGCCCACGGTTCGCGGAATGACAACACGCGCGTGGAGCGCCCATTAACGGTGCCGTGCGGCAACTACGACGTCGCGCAAGACGTTGATCTCGAACTCCGACTCTTGCAGGCGGGTCGCCAGCGTATCGCGGATTGAGAGGATTCCAAGCACTCGTCCGGCTTCGACCACCGGCAGATGGCGAAACCGGCGCATTCGCATCACATCTTGCGCGGTTTGCATGGAGTCATCGGGGCCGCAGCTCACCACCGTTTCGGTCATGATGTCACGCACGCGCATGTTCTGCAGATCGCGCTCTCCGGTGGCGAAGGCGCGCACCAGATCGCGCTCGGACAGAATGCCGACCATGCGCCGACCCGCATCACAAACCGGCATCGCGCCGATCGTGTGCGCGTGCAGAAGCTTCGCGGCGGTTGCCAGGCTGTCGTCCGGCTTGCACGTCACGAGTTGCTGACGGGAATGCTTCAGAAATTCACCGACCTTCATGCGTTTCCCCTTTCGTTATATCGCCAGTTCAAATAGTGCTGCGTTTACACGTCGATCTCCCCCGTCACTTTGATCAAACGGCATCCGAGCAAGCGGATATCTTTCTGCTAGGCGCCGCCTTTCTTCGCCAACTCGGCCAGTTTGAGCGGCTTGATCATGTTGCGGTCAAGCGCGGCATCTCGGTTGGCGTCCATCCCGAAAGCAACGGCCATGAGCTGGCTGTAGAACACCACCGGAATGTTGAAGTTTGTGCCGAATTTCTTGTTGATGGCGTCTTGATACATTTCCACGTTCTGCTGGCACAGCGGACACGGCGTCGCGATGACGTCGGCGCCGGCGTCCACCGCCGGCTCCACGATTTTCTTGATCAGAGGCAGCGTCTTGTCCGGACTGTACACCGACACCGAACCGCCGCAGCACGAGGTCTTCGGGTCGTAGTCAAGTGCTTCGGCGCCGCAGGCCTTGATGAAGTTATCAAGGAACTGGGGCTGATCGCAGGTGTCGTAATTGCCGCCGCCGGCAGTGGCGGCAAACGGGCGAACCGTCTGGCAGCCGACATAGCCGGCGACCTTGAGGCCGGTCAGCGGATTCGTCACCTGCTCCTTAAGCTTGTCCATGCCGACGTCGTTGACCAGCACCTCACAGGCGTGACGAACCTTGAGATCGCCGTCATAGCTGAGGTCGGCCGCGCCCAGCGCCTCATTGACCCGTCGCTTGGTGCGCACGTCGTTGTTGATTTTCTCGTTGACGCCGTGCGTATTGAGATAACAGGCGGCGCAAGCGGTGATCACGTCGTTGGCGCCCTGTTGGCGCGCCTTGGCGAGATTGCGACCGGACAACACCGTCTGCGGCAGCGCGCCGCCCTCGACATGGCCCACGGAGGCGCCGCAGCAATTCCAGTCGTCGATCTCCTTGAGCTCGATGCCGAGCTTGGGTGCGACCGCGCGCAGGGATCGATCGAGATGCGTGGCCGATCCCAGCGAGCTGCAACCCGGATAATAGGTATATTTCTTGCTGGCGCTCATCGGCCGGCCTCGCTAACCTTCTCGCGCGTTTCGATCTCCTCCGCCTTGGTGAGGATCGCGCGCAGATCGGCGGTTCTTCTCACGCGATGCGGCGCCCCAAGGTGCATTCGCTTGCCCTTGACCATGCGTCGCGCGATCGGCAGGTTCGCAAGCGCGCGTTGGATGCCTTCTTTGAAGCCGCAGGAGAAGTAATAGAACGCCGTAACCAGGCGCTCGTCGGTGCGGCCGAAATGCGTCACCGAGAACCAGAAGGCCCGGGAGAATCTTGCCGTCGGCCGTTTGGGCGCATAACCCTCCTTGACGGCGACGGTCGCAAGACCTTGCAGGATGCTGGTCACCCGAATCTGACGCGGACAGCGCAACCAGCTATTATAGCATTGGGTGCAGTTCCAGATGGTGTCGGAGGCGAGCACTGCGGCTTTCATGCCGGCGCGAATCATCATGAGCAGCTTGCGCGGCCCGTAGTCCATTGCTGTCCCGAGCGGACAAGAGCCCGAGCACATCCCGCACTGCATGCAAAGAGGCAGGCGGTCGCCGCCATCGACGTTTTGATAAACCCAACGGGCGAAATGCAGATCGTATTTGCGTCCGTCGGCCGCGGCGATGGCGCTCATCAGCCGAACCCCTTCAAAGGCGATGGGCCAATCTTGTCGATTACGGCCATGTAGTCATCGAGAATCTTGGGCAGCCGGCCGGCGTCGGCAATCGAGGCCTCGATCATCTGAACGCGCTCCTTCTCCAGCGCCATGCTTTTCAAGGTCTCGGCGATTTTGGTCAGGCGTTCCTGCGCCACGGCGCTGCCCGTGACGAAATGACACTGATAGTCGTCGCCAGACTTGCAGCCCATGAGAATGATGCCGTCATACCCCGATGACAGCGCCTCCGAGACGCACAGCAGGCTGACCGAGCCGAGGCAGCGGACTGGAATGGTGCGCACGTAGGGACTCATTCGCGAACGCGCGATTCCGGCCATGTCGAGGGCCGGATAAGCGTCGTTTTGGCACGCCATCACCAGAACGCGCGGCTTCGCCTCGTCCTCCTCGGGCACCTCGACCGCCTTGATCATCGACGTCAGCATCTCGACCGAATAGTTGTCGAAGCTGATGGTCCGTACCGGACACGCGCCCATGCAGACGCCGCAGCGCCGACACCGCGTCGGATTGACGATGGGAAACCCCTCGGGCGTCTCGTCAATCGCCCCGAACGGACATTCGACGGTACAGCGCCGGCACTTGGTGCAGGTATTCAATCCGATCTTGGGGAAACTCAGATCGCCCGAACGCGGATGCAGCGCCCGCCCCTCGACCGCGTTGCGGATCGCCTGGATCGCCTTGAGCGCGGCGCCCGTTGCGTCCTCCGCCGACTCGGCCATGTCCATGGGACGACGCAGCGGCCCGCATGTGTAAATGCCGGTGCGCCGCGTCTCATAGGGGAAGCAGATGAAGTGCGAATCGGCGAAGCCTTGCGCCAGAATGGGCAGATGCGGGCCCTGCCGGTACTGCAAATTAAGGAGCGGGGTGCCGCCGGCGAAAAACTGCGTCGGCGGCGGTTGCGGCGTCGCCGACGGTGCCGGCACCGCGGCGGCCGCATATCCCGCAACCGCGATCGGCGACAGCGGATTGATATCGTCTGCCGGCAGCGGCGATGGCTCTTCGGCACCGTCCATCATGCCGACGGCGTTTGGTACCATGCCGGTCGCCAGTACGACGAGATCGAGCCCCGCAAGCGGCACCTCTTCGCGCAAGAGCGCGTCATCAATAATGACGGTGAGGTCGGCCCCAACGCTCTTGACGGTGCCCTTGATGAAAACGACTCCGGCTTTCTGCGCGGCGCGATAAAACTCTTCCGCCACGCCCGGTGTGCGCAGTTCCTGATAAAGGACATAGACACTGCTGTCGCGATCGGCCTGGCGAATCTGCAGCGCTTGTTTGATCGAGACCCCGCAGCACACCGACGAGCAATACGGCAAATGATCGGGATCGCGCGAACCGGCGCACTGGATGAACGCAATGGTGTTGGCCGGCAGGCCGTCCGATGGGCGGGAGAGCGCCCCCGCCGCCAGCATCTCCTCCAGTGCTACTGACGTCACGACGTCGGGGGAAACGCCATAGCCAAGATGCCCGAGTTTGCTTGGATCGTAGGGAAGCCAGCCGGTCGCCAGCACTATGGCGCCGATCGCGATCGATTGATCGGCACCGTCCTGGCGCAGAGTGACCGTGAACTTGCCGGGGCCGCCTGAGGTCTTTGCCACGCGGCTCCTGCGACGCACTTCGATGCGCGGGTCGGCCTCGACTGCGGCAACAAGGCGGTCGACATCGTTATTCTGCGGGGCTTGATAAGGCGGCCGCTGCGGCATGCGCTTCGACCACCGGCGCGCATGGCCGCCAAGCTGATCGCTTTGCTCGACCAGGACCACCTCGCAGCCGGCAAGCGCCGCTTCGCGGGCAGCGGTCAGGCCGGAGATCCCGCCGCCAACCACCAGAATGCGCTCGCTGTAGGGGCCCTCCTGGTAGGGCAATGGCGGGTTCGACTTGCCCGCCTCCGTGATCGCCATGCGCACGTAGTCGGCGGCGAGCATTCCGGTGTCGTCGATGCCGGCTGGCTGCGTCCACGCGACCTGCTCACGCAGGTTCGCCCGGATGACCTGAGCGCCGTCGAAGCGGAACCGGTCGGCGTTGACCCGCGGCGAGCAGCCAGCGATCACAACCTGGTTGACCTTGCCCGCGGTCACGTCATCGCGGATCGTCCGCAGACCGTCCTCTCCGCACAGGAAATCGTGACGGCGGCAGTACGGGACCTTGAACTCCTTGACCGCAACTGCATCGAGCGCATCGAGCGACGTCGCTTCCGCGATGCCGCAACCGCCACAGAGGTAAACGCCAGTCTTTTTTTCTGGCATCAGCCTTATCCTCCCTGCGCCGGGGCCGGCGCATTGCGCACGACCTGAATGGCCTTGAGCGCGGCCGCGGTCGCCGACTGCACCGACATCGACACGTCGAGCGGCCCTGCCGCCACGCCGGCTGCAAAAACCCCGGCAGTCTCATCAAGATTTGGGACGATAAAGCCGTAGTCGTCCATCGCCAGCCTGATCGGCGGCGTCATTTCGATGGCCGACGGCTCCATTCCCGTCGCCAGAACCACGAGATCGTAAGTGCGGTCATAGAGTTCGCGGGTGAGGGTATCCTCGCCGTGCAGGACCGGGTCGCCGTTGTCCCCGGCCGTTATCGAGGCCGGCTTCGACTTGATGAAGCGGACCTGCGGATCGGCCTTCAGTTTGCGATAGAATGCCTCAAGCTTATCGTGTGCGCGAATGTCGATGTAATAGATGTCGACTTCGGCGTCGGCATACTGCTCGCGCAGATAGGCGGCATGTTTCAGCGAGCCGAGGCAGCAAATACGCGAGCAATAGGGCAAATGATTATAATCGCGGGATCCGGCGCATTGTATCAGCGCCACCCGCTTCGCGTCTTTGCCGTCCGAAGGACGTACGATACGCCCCCGCGTCGGACCACCAGCGGCGGCCAGGCGCTCCATCTCGACATTGTTGATGACATTGGCGATACGGCCATAACCGTACGAGTCGAGTTTGCTCGCGTCATAGGGCTTCCATCCAGTGGCCCAGACGATGGCGCCGACGGTTAGATCGAACGTCTTCGGCCCATCGTTGAGGTCAATGGCGTTGTATTTGCAGGCGGCGCGGATCGCGTCGGCCTCGGGCGTGCCGACGACCTGGGGAGCGACCACATAGCGCATGGGATAAGCCATCGGGTGGGGGAGATAGGCGGCGGACACGGTGTCCATGCCGTAGTTGAAAGGATTCGGCACCCGCGTCGCGCTCGCTTTGGCGCAATCGCCACAGGCGGTGCATTGCGCATTCACATAACGCGGGGTGGTCGCGACCGTGACCTTGTACTGGCCGCGCGTGCCGGTTACGGCGGTGACGGTCGCCAAGGTGAAGACACGGATCTTCGGGTTGCTGCGCAGCCGTTGGTAGTTGATTTCAAGACCGCAAGCGGGATGGCAGAGCTTGGGAAAATAGCGATTGAGCTGAGCCACACGGCCGCCGAGGCTCGCGGTCCTCTCCAACAAGACCACATCATACCCGGTTTCGGCGGCCTCGACTGCGGCCGTGATTCCGGCAATGCCCCCTCCAACTACGAGTATCGTCTGGCTCGCTGCCACTTGCCGCGGGATCGTTCGCTCCTCGGGTGCCCCTTTGGCGTAATACTCCTGCAGTACGGCGACGACCTCGGGCCGGCTGAACTCATCCGGGATCTTCTCGCGCTTTGCGAACATTTCGCGCAGGCGGGTGCCCGAGATTTCCAGTCGGTGCTCGGCACCGTGGGGACACGTCCGTGCCGTCGCCATGCCCTTGCACTTATGGCAGAAGAACGTAACGTCGATCTTGAGCGGCCGAATTGCCAAGCTGCCGGGCGGCAGGGTCTCAAAAATATGCTGGGCGTCGAACGGGCCATAATAGCTGCCGACGCCGGCATGATCGCGCCCAATGACCAAATCGGAACAGCCGAAATTCTGCCGGAACACCGCGTGCAGGAGCGCCTCGCGCGGGCCGGCATAGCGCATCTCGATCGGGTAGCCGGCCTGGACATAGGTGCCGGGTACGAAATAAAGCTCGGTCAATGTGTCGATCGCCTTGACACGCACCTCGGCCGGAATGTCGCCGGCCTTGAGCGCGCCCAGCACCTGGTGGATCAGAATGCCGTCGCAGACCTCGATCGCGATCTTGGCGAGGTGCTCGTGGCTGCGGTGCATCGGGTTGCGGGTCTGAAACGCCGCAACCCGGCTCCAGCCCTTATCGGCAAACAGCGCGCGCGTCTCGGACGGCCGATAATAGAGCCCCTTGTATTGATGCGGGTACATACCCTCGCTCAAGGCGGTGACGCGGCCCGCCAGATTGACCGCGTGTTGACCCAAGACCTTGGCCACCCCAGGATGCTTGGGATCGGTGGTTCGGAACACGTGCTGGCATTCGAAAGCCTTATCGATCCTGTATTTTTCCGTAACCTGCAACGATCCCATCACCTCGCCCGATTCGGCGTCGACCAAGGCCACCTCTTCTTCGACGGCGATGCTGTCGGCGAGGTCTTCGGCGCAAGACAAGGTAATCGGGATCGGCCAAAACAGGCCGCTTGTGAGCTTCATGTCGGCGCAGCAGCTACGCCAGTCGTCATGGCCCATGAAACCGGTAAGCGGAGTGTAGGCTCCCATGGCGAGCATCAGAAAGTCCGACGCCTCGCGGCTGGTCATCGGCACCCGCTTGAGTTTGTTCGTCCGCTGTAACGATTCCGCGCGCTCCGTTTCCGGCAGCAGCAGCGGCAACAACGTATCGCTGCCGTGCGGCGGAACTAGCTTTGACATGAACACGCCCCTCTATTGTACCTTGCGGGTCAGTTGAAGGATCAAGCGCCTCTTCCGCGCTGCTTGGTGCGATGCACACCGATTTTGTGCAACGCACACACCGCCCATTATGGTTTTTCGAGTTACGCTCGGCGTTCGCATGCCAAGGATTGGTCTATGTGCTGCGCACCGTTAGCGGGCGGATCGCTGCCAAGCGCGATTTGGGCCTGAGCAACGAAACCACGAGAAACCAACTGCTTTCGCTGTGCGTGCAACCACGCGGAACCGTTATCAGACGTGTCCTCCTTAAAGTTTAGCGTTGGTTCATTTTCCGGAATCCATTTGCCGGCCTTCAAATACATTGAAAACACATTCTAATATGAGAATACGTTCACCGCCAAGCGATATCTTGCTGAATACTCACAAGGGGATATTTGACTTGTCAAAAATCATCATATACCGAAAACAGAATGTGTAGGTGACGGCTTTTCATGTTGGCAGCCGGGCGCCGGTGGAAAGAAGCGGCGAGTGGCGCCGAACGGGAGGATTAACGATGCCGACTTTCGTTCACGCTGAAAAGTGCGATGGCTGCAAGGGCGGGCAAGTCGCCGTCTGCATGTATATTTGCCCCAACGATCTCATGAAACTCGACACCGGGCGCATGAAAGCGTTCAACCAAGAGCCGGAGCAGTGCTGGGAGTGCCAGTGCTGCGTCAAGGCGTGTCCGCAGCAGGCGATCGAGGTACGTTCGTTCCAAGATTGGGTTCCGATGGGCGGCGCCGTCATCCCGTTGCGCACCGACAATTCGATTATGTGGACGATCAAGTTTCGCGACAGTGAGGTCAAACGCTTCAAGTTCCCCAATCGCACAACGCCGGTCGGCTCGATCGATCCTTACGCCGACAAGCCTCCTGCCGGGGAAATCAACAGTCCGCTGCTGTTCACCGAGGCGAATGTGGCTCTTCCCACGATCTGATCGGCCGCCGCGGATCTGCGGCGAGATCCGCCGAGGCCGATGGGGCCAGGACCTGTTTCAGACCAGAGAAAGATAGGGCGTCATGAGCGAGGGAACTTTCGGCAACCCGCAGATCGTCGAATATGAGACCGACATTCTGATCGTCGGTGGCGGCATGGCGGCGTGTGGCGCGGCGTTCGAAGCCAAGCGCTGGGCCGGCGATGATGTCAAGATAACTTTGGTCGACAAGGCGGCGATGGACCGTTCCGGGGCCGTCGCTCAGGGACTGTCGGCGATCAACACCTATCTCGGCGAGAATGCCGCCGAGGACTACGTCCGCATGGTCTCGGCGGATCTCATGGGGATCACCCGCGACGATCTCGTATTCGACGTCGGTCGCCATGTCGACGGCACGGTGCACTTGTTCGAAGAGTGGGGTCTGCCGATCTGGAAGACGAAGGAGACCGAAGGCGTGCCGCTGAAGAATGGCGGCAAGCCCGTGCGCTCCGGTCGTTGGCAGATCATGATCAACGGCGAAAGCTACAAGACCATCGTCGCCGAGGCCGCGAAGAAGGCGCTCGGCATCGAGAATATTCTCGAGCGCGTGTTCGTCGTCAAACTCCTGCTCGACGCCAAGGAGCCGAACCGCATCGCCGGCGCCGTCGGCTTCTCGGTACGCGAAAACAAAATTTACGTCTTCCGTGCCAACGCCGTCATCATTGCCGGCGGCGGCGCAGTGAACATATTCCGTCCGCGCGCGACCGGTGAGGGTATGGGACGCACCTGGTATCCGGTTTGGAACGCGGGCTCGACCTACGCCATGGCCGCCGAGGTCGGCGCCGAGCTGACCATGATGGAGAACCGTTTCGTCCCCACCCGCTTCAAAGACGGCTACGGCCCCGTTGGCGCTTGGTTTTTGCTGTTCAAGTCGAAGGCGGTCAACGGCTTTGGCGAGGACTACGTCAAGAAGCAGGCGCACATGCTGGCCGAGTTCGCGCCCTACGACAAGGCGGCGGTGGTGCCGACCTGCCTGCGCAACCACGCCATGCTGCATGAGATGAAGGAAGGGCGCGGACCGATTCTCATGGACACCCCAAGCGCGATGAAGGCGCTCGGTGCCAACATGACGCCGAAGGAAGTCAAGCATCTCGAAGCCGAGGCGTGGGAGGACTTCCTCGACATGTGCATCGGCCAGGCTGGGGTATGGGCCGGTATGAACATCCGGCCGGAGGAAACCGCTTCGGAACTGATGCCGACCGAACCCTATCTGCTCGGCAGCCATTCCGGTTGCTGCGGCATCTGGGTTTCGGGACCCGAGGACCTCAATTCACCGGCCGAATGGAGGTGGGGTTACAACCGCATGACCACGGTCAAGGGCCTGTTCACCGCGGGGGATGGCGTCGGCGCCTCCGGTCACAAGTTCTCATCGGGCTCGCACACCGAAGGCCGTATCGCCGGCAAGAACATGGTACGCTTCGTGCGCGACCACAAAGGCTTCGAGCCGAGCTTCAAAGAAGACGTCAAGGCCATCGCCGAAGAAATCTACCTGCCGGTGCGCAACTACTTTGAGCACAAGGACAAGACCACGGCCGAGGACGTCAATCCCTACTACATTCTGCCGCGCATGCTGCAAATGCGGTTGCAGAAAATCATGGACGAATACGTAGCCGGTACCTCGACCTACTTTCAGACCAACGGCAAGCTCCTGCAGATGGGTCTGCACTATCTGACCATGGTGAAAGAGGACTCGCGGAAGATGCGGGCAAAGGACCTGCACGAATTGTTGCGGGCCTGGGAGAACTACCACCGCATCATTACCGCCGAGGCCCATCTGCGGCACATCCTGTTCCGCGAAGAAACGCGCTATCCAGGATTCTTCTACCGTTCCGACTTTCCGAAGCTGGACGAGACGAACTGGAAGTGCTTCGTCAATTCGCGCATAGACCCCGAGACCAAAGAGTGGACCATGATGAAGAAGAAGCATGTGGATTTGGTCGAGAAGCATTATGGCGGCGGCAGCCATTAACGCTGCGCAGGCGCGACGAATGGAGAGGCGCGTTTGTTGACCGGCGTGGGGCGCCGCTGCTTTGCTCACGTCGCAGGGCGGGGCGCCTGCGAGGTGCCATGAGTGCAAATGCGCAGATCCTGCCGGGCGAGCCGGCCGAGGCCGCGCTGGAACGGCGATCTTCCGTCTTCGACCGTGACGTCGAAATGCGCGTCTTCCCCGGCACCCGCGCCCAGACGCCAGGTCCCGCGCAGCCGGTTCAGCTCAAGCCGTCGGACGCCTTGTCGTTTCGCTGTCACTCGGGGATTTCCTGCTGGAACGCGTGCTGCCGAGGCGCCGACGTTACGCTCACACCTCATGACATTCTGCGTCTGAGCCGCCGTCTCGGCCTGCGGCCGGTGGAGTTTCTTGACCGTTACGCCGTGCCGGCCGTGCATGAGGCGAGCGATATGCCGGTGGCCAAGCTGAAGATGGCCGGCGACGACGGCATGGGTCCTTGCTCTTTCATGGAGCCGGCGGGCTGCGCCGTTTATGCCGACCGGCCGCTCACCTGCCGCTACTATCCGCTCGGGCTGGTGTCGCACAAGCTCAAAGAGTCCGACAAGAAAGAGGACTTTCACTTCCTGGTCAAAGAGATCCACTGCAAGGGCCATTTCGAAGCCAAGACGCAAACGATCGACACGTTTCGCCACGACCAAGGCGTCGCTGACTACGAGGCGACCAATCGCGGGTGGGTTGATATCTTGATGAAACTGGCTTCATGGAAGAGCGTCGGCGGTCCGATGGGCAAGGCGCCTTCGGCGCAGGCCAAGCAGATGTTCTTCATGGTCTCGACGGATGTCGAGCGGTTCCGCCGCTTTGTTTTCGAGACCCGCTTTCTGGCCATCTATGCCGTTCCGGGCGATGCGATCGAGCGGATCAAGACGGATGATCAAGCGCTGCTGCAACTTGGCTTCGACTGGCTCAAGAACGTCTTGTTCAATGAACCGACGCTCCGGATGCGGCGGGAAGTATTGCGGCGTGCCATCGCCGACACGCGCTCCGAGGTAGGCGCCGCCTGACGTGCAGGCGCTGTGGGGGGAGTTCGACCGCCGTGGTCGCTGATCTCTACGGTCAGGCCATCTGATAAAAGGACCGTCGTGGTCCACCCAAACAACGCCGGACCACCGAATGACGTCCGCGTGCGATCGGAACGCCAAAAGCGAAGGCTTCCGTTCGCCGCCCGTAAGCAAATCCGCCATTGATCGTTGATCCGAACGCTATGCTGACCCTGCCGGCCCGACGATCGCGTCACTTTGCCGCTTCAAATGGATTGAGTGCGTTGGCTCCGAGACCGGCAACACCTGACGCGTCTCGGGTCGCAAGCGTCATCCCGTGCACTTTCGCGGTTGCCGCCAGGAGCGCATCGACCGTTGAAACAGGACGTTTCGCGCTCATGCGTCCCCATTCGTCGGCAACCGCGTGATCAATAGGTAGGATACGCTCTGCAAAGGATCGACTCAGAGTGGAGAGCCATTTCTCAAGAGCGCGGGCCTTGGCGGGTTCTTTTGGCCGTGCTCGTTCGATCCCTTTGCGGATTTCGCCAAGCACCAGCACGCTGAGGTAGATACTTTCGTCATCGATCGAGTCGTACCATGCGGCGACGCGCGGATGGCAATCGCCGCCCTTGCGGACCTCGGAAATGACATTGGTGTCGATCAGATAGTTCACAGCCTGACATCCCGCCCGAAATCGCGATCGCGGCTGAGATCGATTCCTTCAAGTGGTGCCGAAGCTAACAGCGCCTTGAGGCCCTTGGCCTTCCCCGTGCCGAAGCGCTCGCGCAGCAAGGTGCGCGCTTCGCGCTCTCGCTCTGGATCGGCGAGCGCAGTCACGACCCCGCGGACGAGCGCGACATCATCCTTGCGGACGTGAACCTCGAGGCGGACCACTCCTCGGCGTTTGAGACGGCGGCGGTAGGTGGTCAGCGCCTTTCGTTGCGTGTTCGGCTGCGCATTCCGGTGATCGCGCCCACTCATTCCGGAAATATAGCCGGAAATTGTCCGGGGCACAAATGGTCCGTCAGGTTGGGTGTCGCTAGCACACGATTTGTCCGGGATAGGTAGCACACGAGTTGTCCGGTCTTGTGTCTCCGCAAGGAGGCACGGGGATGAATCGGACGGCGTGGCTGCAGGACCGCAGGATGCAGAAGTTTCGCGACGTTTAAAGCCGCCGGGAGAGCAGGCAATTGTCGATGCTGGAGGCGGCGGAGATTCTGGGAATGTCGGAACGGCAGTTTCGTCGCACTACTCAGGGTTGCGCACTCAACAAGTGACGGTGTTTGGCAACTCTTCCCGACCGGCACCCATTTAATCGAGATCAAAGACTCGTCGCGGTATCCGCGCCAACACTGCTGGTGCGGCCAAGGTCGCCCCGGCGACGAAGTTGCTTGGGCCAAAAGGGAGCATTCCGCAATGCAAGTCACCGATCCCGTTTGCGGCATGCAGATCGACAGCGTCAAGGCAGCGGCCAGCGAGACCGTCGGCGGAGAAACCTATTGTTTCTGCTCCGCTTCCTGCCACAGCAAGTTTCGGGCAAACCCGGAACGCTACGTAAGAATGGAACAGGAGCGCCGAATCCCGCCCAAAGTCGAGAGCGCTCCGCCTGTTTCGTGTCCGGAATGCACGCTTGAAGTGAAGCCACGCGCGGCAAAGCGCGCCGTGTGGACATGCCCGATGCACCCGGAAGTCGAGAGTCCGGTTCCCGGGGCGTGCCCGAAATGCGGCATGGCGCTCGAATTGAAGACGCCCGGCTCAAAGCACATCGAATGGACCTGCCCGATGCATCCCGAGGTCGTCCGCTCGGAGCCGGGGGTGTGCCCAAAATGCGGGATGACGCTTGAGCCGCGCGAGGGCGGCGCCGGGGAGGAAGAGAACGCCGAGCTTCGCGCTATGACTTGGCGCTTCTGGTGGAGCGCCGGCCTGAGCGTACCCGTCGTCTTTCTCGGGATGACGTACTTCGTGCCGCCTGTGCCTTCCGCATGGGCGCAGCTCGTCCTCAGCACGCCGGTGGTTCTCTGGACCGGCTGGCCGATCTTCGTCCGCCTCTGGAATTCATTCCTCAACCTCAGCCCCAACATGTTCACGCTCACAGGTCTTGGGATTGGTTTCGCCTATGGCTACAGCGTGATCGCGGTCATCGCTCCCGGGATCTTCCCTGCGATCTTTCGAACCGAAGGGGGCATTCCGCCCGTCTATTTCGAAGTCGCGGCGGTCATTACCGCGCTCGTGTTGCTCGGCCAGGTGCTCGAATTGCGCGCTCGCAGCTCGACCAACGCCGCGATCCGCGACCTTCTGGGGATGGCGCCGAAGACGGCGCGGCGCGTCAACGCCGATGGATCGGAAGAGGATATCCCGCTTGCCGAAGTAAAGATCGACGACCATCTGCGAATCCGGCCGGGCGAGAAGGTTCCGGTCGACGGCGTTGTCGTCGACGGCAATTCGTCGATTGACGAGTCGATGATCACGGGCGAGCCGATCCCGGTCGAGAAGACCGCCGGCGAGCGCGTCATCGGCGCCACCGTGAACGGCACCGGCTCGCTGATCATGAAAGCGCAACGCATCGGCAGCGAAACGCTGCTGGCGCAGATCGTTCACATGGTGAGCGAGGCAAGTCGCAGCCGGGCACCCATCCAGCGGCTCGCTGACGCGGTTTCGGCGTGGTTCGTGCCGACGGTCGTGGTCATTGCGATCGCTACATTCATCGTCTGGTACCTCTTCGGACCCGTGCCGGCGCTGGCCTACGCCATCCTCAACGCGATCGGCGTTCTCATCATCGCCTGCCCCTGCGCGCTTGGGCTTGCGACGCCGATGTCGATCATGGTGGCTTCGGGAAAAGGCGCGACGCTGGGCGTGCTGTTCAAAAACGCTGAAGCGATCGAGACCCTTCGGAAAGTCGATACGCTCGTCAGCGACAAGACGGGAACCCTGACGGAGGGGCATCCGCGCTTGCAGGATGTTTTTGCCCTCGGCTCCAACAGTGAAAACACCGTACTTGCGCTTGCGGCCTCGCTTGAGCGTGGCAGCGAGCACCCGCTCGCCGCCGCGATCGTGAAGGGGGCCGAAGCGCGCCGCGCCGAGCTCTCGCAGGTGGCGGATTTTGCCGCCGTTCCCGGGAAGGGCGTGCAAGGCCGCATAGCGGAGCGGCGTGTTGCGCTGGGTAACGAGGCGCTGATGAGCGCGCTCGCCGTTGATGTGGCGTCGGCGGCATCGCAGGTGGAGCGGCTGCGCGCGGAAGGCAAAACCGTGATGTTCGTCGCCATCGACGGTGCGCTTGCCGGTTTAGTCTCTGTCGCCGATCCGATCAAGGAGACCACACCAGCGGCGATCAAAGCGCTGCACGACGTCGGCATACGCATTGTCATGTTGACTGGCGACAATGAGACGACGGCAAAGGCGGTAGCAAGCCGCCTCAGCATCGACGAGGTCGTGGCCAACGTCCTTCCCGATCAGAAGGCGCAAGTCGTCAAGCGCCTGCAATCCGAGGGCAGGTTCGTGGCGATGGCCGGCGACGGCATCAACGACGCGCCGGCGCTCGCCCAGGCGCAGGTCGGCATCGCGATGGGAACCGGAACGGACGTAGCCATGGAGAGCGCCGGCGTCACGCTGGTGAAGGGCGACCTGCGCGGCATAGTCCGCGCGCGGCGCTTGAGCGAAGCGACAATGCGCAACATGCATGAAAACCTGTTCTGGGCGTTCGCCTACAACGTTCTCGGCATTCCAATCGCCGCGGGCGTGTTGTTCCCACCCTTCGGCGTCTTGCTTTCGCCAATGATCGCCGTGGTCGCCATGACATTCAGCTCGCTCTCGGTCATTGGCAATGCCCTGCGGCTGCGCCGGGTTCACGCGTAAGCCACAAGTTTCTGGAGCAATGCGAAGCCGCGCGCGAAGAGGAAATTCTGACCCCCATGAGCCACTACCAAGTGAACACTCCACCGCCTAAAGGCGGTGGCTTCGGATTACGGCTTAAAGCCGGATTTGGTCCGCCATCCGGCGGACTTAGGTCACATCCCACATATGT
>JAKAPE010000303.1 GCA_021811945.1 Pseudomonadota bacterium
AGGCAGTCAGGTTCCTTCACTTCAATGAGGCCGCAGCGGCGGGCCGCTGCGGAATGAGGGAATGATCGAGCCGAAACGGCCGCAGTTTGGTGACACTTCAATGAGGCCGCAGCGGCGGGCCGCTGCGGAATAGCCTGTCCCGAACGAACTGTTGCGCTGATGGTATAGGCCATGTCCGCGAGACCTGTCGAAAGAACGGCGGCATTGTCATAGGCCGCTCCCTACTACCACTCGACGATGTCAAACAGCCGTTTGTTTTGCAAGCACTTTCTGCATCGCGAGCGCTCCCGCCCTGCCTGCTACGACCACAGCGCTCGCGCGGCAGCAGCAACGAAAAAAACTATATCACAACTGCCGTCCTCTGAACAGACTCAAATGTCTTGCCCAAACTTTCCACGCGCGGATCGACCTTGTCGGCCGGGCCGAGATCGAGAATGAGCACATGGTCGTCGCGGTCGTGGATCAGCTCCTCCAATCGCCGGGCCAGCTCGGCACGCCGGCGCGCCGTGAGCCGACACTGGAACACCGAGAGCTGCAACCAGTGGCCGTAGCCGTGCATCAGCTTGAACACGCGCCGCCAGCGGCGGTCATTGGAAATGTCGTAAGCGACGATGTAAAGTCGCTCGTCGATCATGACCGTCACCGCACCAGATAATGCGGATAATCATCGATCTCGCCGTCGAGATACCGCGCCAGGAGCCGCGCCTGTACTTCGAGCAATCGTCGCGTCGAAACACGATAGCCAAAGACCGGGTGTGTCACCTCTTGTTCGAGCCGGCGCTCGTAAGCCGCGATGAACGCGCGCTTGGCGTGCGGCTTCAGGTTCACCGCAGGGCCGGCGGATACGAAGCCGTCCGGTTTCACCTCGCCATTGTTGATCACCTGGATCACGGTCGAATCGGCGAGAATCGAGCGGAACGGCTCCATCATGTCGAGCGCCAGCGCCGGCCGCCCGAAGCGAGGCCGATGGTAGAAGGCGAGGTAGGGATCGAAGCCGACCGCCGAAACCACCGTCAGCCAAGAGCGCGTGAGCAACGTGTAGCCGAGCGAGAGCATGGCGTTGACCGGATCGGCCGGCGGTCGCCGGGTGCGCTTGTCGAAGGCAAATTCCGGAAAATTGCGCGCCGCCTCGCCGAACATGGTGGCGAAAAGACGAAAATAGCGGGCCGCCGCCTCGCCTTCCATTCCGAGTAGCTCTGCTTCCGTCGGCGCATGCGCGGCGCGGTCGGCGAGACGCGAGAGCGCCTCCAGCGCCGCATCGCGCTCGGCTTCGTTTCCGACCTTGAAATTGCGGCGCAGGAAGACCCGACTGTTCTTGATCTTAGCGACGACGAGATTGCGCGCAAAAGCAAGGCACCGCCGCTCGTCGAAGGCGGCGTGATATTGCGCGATGCGGATCGCCACATTCTTATGGCCGGTCGAAACCGTGTGGCCCAGAACCCAACCGCCGGTCGATGCGTAGGTGACTGGAATTTGTTCGCGGAGCAACGCGCCGAGCGCGGGCGTCGTCAACGAAACAGGCCCGTGCAGCACCAGCTCTGAGACATCGCCGATCGGCACTTGCGTTTTCTGCTCGTCGGTCTCCACAACCAGCACTTCGCCGGATTTGCTCACGCGCGCGCCCGGTTCCTGGACATAGAGCGGCAGAGCAGTATCGGCCGACGGATTGAGCGGGCGCGGCGCCAGGCCGCGGCGGAAAAAGGCGATTTCGTCAGGCAGGCAGATTCCCGCCAGCGAGCATTTGGTGCATTTCGGGCTGTCAATGAGCGGCGGCGGTAGCCTGCCGGCCGCGGCGGCAAGCCGCAAATCGGCGATTGCCGTCCGTGTCTTGGCGCGCAGCGCCTCGTCAAGAGCAATGCGCACGCGTTCGCGCGAGCCGGCATACCAGATCGCGCCGTCCGTTACCTTGTATCCAGCATCTTCGAGAATCAAACCTTGGGCGCACACTTGCACGCGCTCGGGCTCGTAAGCACCCTCGGCGACATGGGGGCGCTTGCCTTTCTTTGTGTCGACGGGGGTGACCGTGCCATCCTCGCCGTCGATAAGATCGATCTTGGCGATGATGCCGAGCCGCTCGGAAGCGAGCGTCACCGACCGTGCTGCGAAATCGGGCACCCCCTCCCTTCCCTCCCCCGCTTGCGGGGGAGGGAAGGGAGGGGGTGGTGCGGGCAGTTTTCCGCCGCCGGCATCGACCCGCACGTGGGCGCGCCGGCCTTCCTCGGTGTCACCGGAATCCGCCCATTCGCCGTCCACCCATTCGAGAAAGGCGAGCCGCGGGCAGTAGACCCATTCGTTAACCATGCGCACCGGGACGAGCGGCGTCTCGGCCGTGGCCGGCGGGGCAGGAAGATCGAGGGTCAGCTGGGTGGAAGGCGAAAGTGGGATTGAACTTTCGGAGGCAGACAGCGTGTCTGTGTCCGATGTGACTTCGAATGCGGGGGAGGACATACGCAACAATCCCCAGTGGCGGCCGCACCGCCGGCATTATCATGGCGAGGGCCGACAAAAGTCCAGCCGAATTGCGTTCTCCTTGAAAGCCCGACGAGCGCGCGCCCGAATTATCGTTAATTCGCGAAGATCAAGAAAGCCGCAGACGTCACGCCTGCTTTGCGCCCGACCGCTTAGCCGGAGCTTTTTTGCGGCGCGCGAAATGCTTGGCGAGCGCGGCGAGGCCTTTTTTGATCGCGGGTTCATCGACTGCGGCAAGATCGAATCCTTCGCCGCGCCAGTCGATCATTTCCTGGTGACGTTCGTGCTCGGGATCGGCGATGGCTTCGAGATATTCGGCATAGCCCCAGGGGCCGCCCACATCCTCCGGCGGGCAGGCGTTTTGGGCGGCGATCAGCCGTGGATAGGCAACGCCGTTGTCGGCTTCGGCCACCGCTTCGACCTTGATGCTGTGCTGCCAGCCGTCGCCGAAGTCATAAAGGTATTTGAACGCCTTCCGGCCGCTCTTGGCGAAGAGATCGGCCAGCGTCGCCTTCGCAGCGTCAAGCTGCTCCGCCGGCGAGAAGTCGTCACCATCCGGATCGGGAATTCCCCACCGCGCTTTGGCGGTGCGGAATTCGTAGAGATGGCAATTCTCCCACCCCATCGCCACCTGAATGGCGAGATGCAGATCGTCGAGCCGAATATCGAGCGGCACCTCGACGCGGCGCATCACGCGCGGCTCCACGTCGTCGAGGGTGATCTTGAGGCGGGCGATCCGGGGCATGGGATTTTGCCCTACTAAACCATTCAGGTGCGCGTAGCAATTGGTTCTGCCCTCGTGAAGTTCATGAATTTGCCAACTCCTATGCGACGTGCTCTACGCACCTCTACCACGCCGAATTGGGTGAGGGCCGACGGACCGTTTGACAACTGAGGATGGCTCAGTACCGCGCGGATGCTGACAAGACTTGCCGGCTCGCGCCAGATCGGCCAGCGGAAAACGAATTCGTTGCGCTCGAAGGCCCCACCAAGCACTTGCAGTCTGACACGCTCGCCGCGTTGGGCTGGCGCCACGGTCAGGATCGGCAAGCCAAGCGCGGCTAGCCGATTGGCGCCGTGCTGCGTCGTAGATTTTTCGCCGGATGGGTCATTGGCACGCAGCGCATAGCGGACATCTTCAGCAGGGTCCCAGCGGAAGGCCGGCGTCGGGTCCTGACGCGCCCAAGGTTCGAAAAGAGCTTCGTACAAGGTTTCTGCGGCCGATAACGTTACGGCCTTGTTGCCGCGACCACGTGGCGGCGGAGCTTCGGTCCTAGGAACAGTCGCCAAGCGATCGAGGAAGTGCTGATGACCCTGACCAAATAAAAGACAGAATGGAGTGGCTTCGATTTTTTCGTCCTTCCCAGCTACATCGCACATAAGCGCGCTCCAGAGGTCGGCGCGTTGCCGACCTCGACCGTTCGCGGCGCGCTCAAGCAGCCGTCGCGCCGTGTCCTTCGCATAGTTCAGATCGTTCTGCACCCCCGCGCCGTCATGAACGCTTTTCGGAAAGCTGTAATCGTCTGCAAGAGCCGCTGCTCCTTCCGCGGCGCCCTCGCACACTGCCATTGGAGGCTGCGGCTTCGTCAGCATCAGCAGCGGTCGCAGCGGCGGGCGATCGAGGTCCCACGCGGCGCGCGGACGCCAGTTCGAGCGTGCTGTTTCCAACGCGCGCAGCAATCCGAGCAACGCCAGAAACGCGAGCAGGTTGTCCGGCTCAAGCCCTTCGAGGCGATGCGTCTGGCTGGGCTTCGTCACTCCGCCGCCTCCTTGTACGGTTGGGCTCCCTGTGGGGGTGTTCTCTCCTCCGAGGCGCGGTGGTCAGCCAAACGAACGAACGCCTCTAAACGCGCCAAGCCCCAGGCGCCGTATTTGGCCTTAAGCATCGCAAAAATCTGCGCCCAGTCCAGCCCTTCGAGTTCAAAGGCAAGAGACTGTGGACCAGGGGCACCCTTCAATGTCAACGTTCCTCCGAGCGCGCTTGGCAGTTCAATGCGCCGATCTTTTTCGTCCAGCGCGTCGGCATGCGGAAATAGCGGACGACCATAGCCGTGGTGGGTTCCGATCAGCCACAGCACCACTAGCGGGTCGTGCGCCCGTCGGAAATTCTGATGGGCAATGGCGAGGCGGACTGATAGTGCCTCGTGTCTCCAGTGCGATGGCAGTCCGGCGCGCTGCCACGCACCATGTGGCAGAAGTCTCTGCCCCGATTTTGCGAGAGGTTCCGTCAGGTCAGGTCCGTAAGGGTCACCGCCCGCGAAGTAGGCCTGATAACGTGGATCGGCTTTGCCGGAATCATGAAGATAGGCGCCCAGGCCGACGTCCTCGGAAATCTCCTTCGACAATCCGGCCCTGTCTGCAAAGCTGAGAGCCCAACTGCCAACATGCTTGGAGTGATCCATCAGCGTAATCGGCCAGTCCGCGATTGCGCCCAGCTCATCGCTTTCGGTCGTTGGGGTGGCCGCCGCCTCCCCTTCCGCGTCACTCGTTGTGTGTAAGCCGCGCAAAGCGGCAAATATCACGCCGCGCGGACGCTCGTTGCCATCGTGCCGATAGGCACCAAACTCGGAATCCAGAGCACCTTTTCGT
>JAKAPE010000304.1 GCA_021811945.1 Pseudomonadota bacterium
CAGTTCGACGTCAGTTTTCGCAAGGTCGGCATCAATCCGGTCTTCGTGAACATCAGCGACCACGACGCCATCCGGCGGGCGATCACGCCGAAGACGAAGTGCGTCTTTGCCGAGACGCTCGGAAATCCGAAGATCGATGTCCTGGATATCGAGGCAGTAAGCGCCATCGCCCACGACAACGGCATTCCGCTGGTGGTCGATAATACGTTCGCGAGCCCGTATTGCTGCCGGCCGATCGATTGGGGCGCGGATATCGTCGTGCATTCGGCCACCAAGTTCATTTGCGGCCATGGAACGGCCATGGGGGGCGTGATTGTCGATGCCGGCCGCTTTCCGTGGGACAACGGCAAGTTCCCCGGCATGACCGAGCCGTCCAAGGGCTATCACAACCTGCGGTTCTTCGAGTATTTCGGGGATTTCGGCTGGCTCTTGAAGGTGCGCGGCGAGATGCTGAGGGATTACGGTCCCTGCCAAAGCCCTTTCAATGCCTTCCTGCTGTTGCAGGGGCTGGAAACGCTTCATGTGCGCATGCAGCGTCATCTCGCCAACGCGCGCGAGGTGGCCGAGTATCTCAGGGGCCATGAGGCGGTCACGTGGGTGAATTATCCGGCATTTCCGGACAGCCGGTACCATGCGCTATGCAAGAAATATCTGCCCGAAGGGCCGGGGGCGATCTTCACTTTCGGCATCAAGGGCGGGCGCGAGGCCGGCAAGAAGCTCATCGAGAGCGTGCAGCTCTTTTCGCATCTCGCCAATGTCGGCGATTGCAAGAGCCTGATCATCCATCCGGCGACGACCACGCATCAGCAACTTACCGACGAAGAGCTCGTCGCCTGCGGAATCGGTCCCGACATGATCCGAGTGTCGATCGGTATCGAGGATATCGATGACATCCTGTGGGATTTGGGGCAAGCGCTGGAAAAATCCCAGCAGACCGCGCCGGCCATGCCGGTGCTCGCGATGGCCGCGGACGAGCGCGAGCCGAGCGGCCACAGCCTGCTCAGCAAAGCGTTCGGCGCACCGCATCAGAGATAGAGGGCAGAAAAAATGGCCGTTGGGGATCGCACCCAGCTTGCCGGGACGGCATTTGACCGGCTTCGCATTCTCACCGACTGCAGCACCATCGCGATGGTCGGCCTGTCGGCAAATCCCTATAATCCGAGCGCCTTCGCGGCCATCTACCTCGCGGCCAACGGCTACAAGATCATTCCCGTCAATCCAACTCACGCCGGGAAGACCATCCTGGGCGAACGGGTCTATGCACGCGTCGATGAAATCGACCATCCGGTCGATATCGTCGACGTCTTTCGCCCGTCCGCCGAGGTGCCGGAGATCGCCCGCCAAGCAGTCAAGATCAAGGCCAAGGTGCTGTGGCTTCAGCTCGGCGTGATCAGCGAGGAGGGAGCCAGGATCGCTCGCGACGGCGGCCTCGAAGTGGTGATGGACCGCTGTTGCAAGATCGAACACGCGCGCTTCTTCGGCGGCCTGCGCACCATCGGCCTCAACACCGGCGTCATCACCTCCCGGCTGTCGCTGAAGATCCCTGTGTGAAATCTCCGCGCGCGCGCCCGAACCGTTGCGCGTGCTCTGTTCGGCTTCGCGTTAGGATCTCATCACGCTTCAAGTTAATTGAGAATCCGCAAGGGGTTGCCGCGGCTTATGCCGTTCGATCAAGGCGAGGAACGCCCGCACCGCATGGCCGCGGCTGCGATCGGGGTGTCGGAGAAGAACGAAGGGCCGGCGCAAAGGCACGAACGGCACGGCGCGCACCGTCCTCAGGCGCAGCGCGGACTGCACCACGAACCGGGAAATAGCGGTGACGCCGGCGCCGGCTTCGACCGCCGCGCGTATGGCCTCGTTCGACGGCAGCTCCAGTGTCACATGAAGTTGCTCCGGCCCAATGCCCATCCGCCCGATGGCCTCCTCGAAAACCGAGCGCGTCCCCGATCCTGGCTCGCGCAGTATCCATTCGGCCTGGGTGATTTGAGCGGCTTTGATTCGCCGCAATCGGCTCCACGGATGTGACGCGCCAACGATGATCAAAAGCTCGTCCACATCGACCTGCTCCGTCGTCAGATCGGGTTGACGGATCATGCCTTCGACGAAGCCGATCTGCGCGCGGCCGGAGCTCACCGCGGCCGCAACCTGATCGGTATTTCCCAGGGACAGCTCGATGTCGACATCCGGATACCTGGCGTGGAATCGCGCCAAACGTTCGGGCAACCAATAAGCACCGGTGGTCTGGCTCGCGTGCAGGGTGATGGCTCCGCGCTTTAGGCCGCGCAGTTCGAGCAATGACTGCTCCGCTGCGACCGCCGTGCGCAGCACCTTTTGCGCCTGTTCGAGAAAAACCCGCCCGTCCTGAGTCAATTCGATCCGCCGGCCGACGCGATTGAAAAGAACGACGTCATGGCGCGCCTCGAGAGCGGCAATGGCGCCGCTGACCGCCGATTGGGTAAGCCGAAGGGCTTCCGCTGCCCGCGTCACGTGCTCGCGTTCGGCGACGGCAACGAAAATGCGCAGTTGTTCCAGTGTCATCGATGCCTTTTAATCTGCAAAAACGATCATATCAACATATATAATCGGTTATACCGATAAAGCATTGCGATGTAGGTACTCCGCCTCGCTCGTCCCCAGCGAAGGGAGCCTTTCCTTGACCGCGCAGGCCGTATTCGAACTCGGCAGTCGTCGCCGCGCCGGCGCCGTGCTTGACAAGGCACCTGGGATCGCCTTGGCCGCCGTCGTCGCCGGCGCCGGCTACGTCGCCGCGCCTTACGTCGCGCGCGTCGTCCCCATCCCAAGCATGGCGATCACTTTGGTCGTCGGCATCGTGCTCAGCCCGATTGCCGCGCGACCGCTGACCGAGATCGGGATGGCTTTCTGCGTGCGCACCGTGCTGCGATGGGCGGTGGCGCTGATGGGACTGCGCGTCGGACTGGCCGATATTGCCGCGCTTGGCGTGGGGACGGCTGTCCTCATCATCGCGTCGATGGCGGCGACGATCGTTGCCGGGTTTGTCTTCGCCCGCTGGAACGGACAGGCGCCGGGATTCGGCGCGCTCGCCGGCGTCGGCACGGCGGTTTGCGGCGCTTCGGCAACCTTGGCGGTTTCGACCGTGGTTCCCGATTATCGCGGCAAGACGGCGGACATCGCCTTCGTGGTGGTGGCAATCACTGTGACCGCCACCATGACCATGCTGGTCTATCCGCCGCTGTGCGTTCTGCTCGGTTTCGATCCCCAGACCACCGGCATCATGCTCGGCGGCACCATCCACGATGTGGCGCAGGTCGCCGGAGCGGGCTATGCGGTTTCCGCGACTGTCGGCAACACCGCGGTGACCGTCAAACTGTTCCGCGTTTTCCTTCTGCTCCCGGTGGTTTTGGCAGTGAGCGGCTATTTCACGCGGATCGGCATGAAGCATGGCGAAGCGCGGGTGCCGCTGCCGATCTTTGCGTTCGTGTTCCTGCTGCTGGCGGCGCTCAACAGCGCCGTGGCGCGGGTGCCGGCGCTGCTGCCGGTCTATGCGCCGGTCAAGAGCGCATTGGTGGACACCTCGAATTGGGGACTGCTGCTCGCGATCGGCGCGCTCGGTCTCGGCACCTCGGTGAGGACAATCGTCGGTCTCGGTTGGCGCCACATCGCCACGGTGTTCGGCACCACCGCGGTGATCTTCGTGATCGTGACCGGGGGTTTGCTGTTGATGCGTGCCGGCTGACCTCAGTGCGACATCAGCACCGGCACGGTCATTGCGCGCAAGATGCTGCGGGTGACGCCGCCAAGCACGAATTCCCGCAGCCGCGAGTGACCATAGCCGCCCATGACGATGAAATCCGTTCCCGCGTCGGCCGCGTGAGACAAGATCACGTCGGCGACGTCGATGTCGCCGAGGATGGTGCGCTTGACCTCGACTTTGAGCCCATGGCGGGCCAGGTGCGCGCCCATGTCGGCGCCTTCGATCTCGTCCTTCTTGCCGCGTTCGTTAGCGACGATGACGACCTCGACGCGGCCGGAACGTTCGAGGAACGGCATCGCGTCGCCGATCGCCCGCGTCGCAGCCCGGCTGCCGTCCCAGCACACCATAACGTTGTCGAGCTTGAGCGGCGTCTTCTGGATGTAAGGCACGATGATCACCGGCCCGCCGGACTCGAACAACGTGGCTTCGGCGATCTCTGCCTCAACCGCGGCAGACTCCGGTTCCGCCTGCGCCACCACGGCGAGGTCGTAGCGCCGGGCGATGCGGGCGAAGTGGTCGCCGGCAGCCGCGAAGGTGGCGGCGAGCGTCAGCGGCTGCGCGCCAACCCCGGCATTCGCCGCCGCCTTGGCGAAGCGATCGATGGCGGCCTGGGCGGCAGCAGCGTTTTCGTGCTCCTGCGTCTCGACCACATCGGCCGGGATGTAGCCGGCGCCGGAGACCGGCACGACTGGTTCGTAAAGGAAGGCGATGCCGGAGATATGGGCCTCAAAGGCCGCCGCAACGGAGATGGCATAATCGCCGGCGAAGCCGGCGCGTTCGCCGATGCTGAGATTGACGACGATGTCCTTGATCATGGAAATCGCTTCCTCGGTCGGTATGACGGCGGGCAGGCATCACGATGCCCGATCGGGCTCTGCAACAGATCGGCGGCCGGCTATGTAGCCGGCTTTTTGCCAATCATTTTCATTTCTCGATGTTTCCCCGGAACCCTTGTTCCCTTTTGCCTTCGGCGCGTCAATAGCAAACCTTGGAGGAACTTCCCGCGACCTTAAAGAAGTTTCTCTTCGGGAGAGCCCGCAAACCGCGGAACTTCGGCCAGAGACGCCAGTTGGCGTAAGAAGCCTGCCGAGGCGTGCCAATGTCAAGTCAACGCGATCTCATGCCAAGTCAACCTCATGCCAAGTCAACGCGACATTGACCGCGGAAACGACGCGCAGTTGCTCACGCCGCTTTTGATCATGGCGGTGATCGTGGTTATGAGCATTCTGGTTTACTAGGCAGGCCGAAAGTATCTTCAGGGGTCATGCCGCGTATTTGGTCTCGGGGGCCTGAAAGAACGAGCGGACATGCTCAGGC
>JAKAPE010000305.1 GCA_021811945.1 Pseudomonadota bacterium
GGCGTTCCACCGCGGCTCTCGCCAAGGGGACTTTCGTCGCCCGAGGCTCAGCGTCAGGCCATGCTTCCGGGGACTCGGCCGGAGCGCGCGGTCCTATGGACCGCCAACCGGGGCGAAGACCGCGCGCCGCTCCACGGGCGTTACCCGCGCCGGAAAAAACAAGAAAACCTGTCCCCGTCCAGCGAAGCACCTCGCGCGCCGGTCATAGTGCCGGCAGGATGATGCCCGAGCCGCCCGGGAGCGAGCCGTATCCTCCCGCCCGCGGGCACCGCACTCGCTCCGCTTTCCGGAATACCTTCGCGAAAGGCGTCCTTCATCGAGCGAGATTCGATTCGCAGCGGGAAGGTAACCGAAATGGGGACAGATGTCAAGCGGCACGTCGCGGTATCGGAAACCGGGCAACTTTGCAAGGCTGGGATTTTGTAGGGCGAACCGTAAAACAGGTACAGGGATTTTGCGAAGCGGCTCAAAGCGGCTTGGTGGCCACTTTTCTTTGCGGATGGGAGAGGGGGTCCGTTGCGCCGCGGCGTATCGGTCTTCAATGATTCCGGGTACCGGTGTCCGCTTTCATGGTTCAATTCTATCCGCCCAGCCTTACCGCACCCGATTGCCGGCAATCGACAATTGTGCGTAGCGGCCGGCGCCTTCCTCGGCGAGATCGCCGGTCACCGGCTTCCTCCATTCCATGCCGACGATGGCGCCGCGGCGGGTGCCGGCGATGAGGTTGTCGGCAATGACCGCGCTGCCGGCGCCCGGTGCGACGGAGACGGCGATGCCGTAATCGGCGTCGCGGATCACGTTCGAGGTGATGACGACGTCGCGCAGATAGGGTCCCCAGCCGGCGGCGATGCCGACGTTGGGCGCGTTTTCCACGACATTGCCGGTCACCACGGTGTCGGCCTCGACGCCGATGCCGACGCCGGCAGGATCGTTCGGATCGGTGCCCGGCGGGCGGCGGTCGACAAGATTGCGGATGAGATTGCCGTGCACCACGGCGAGCCGGCCGCCTTTGTTGAAATTGGTGACCGAGACGCCGAGCGCGGCGCGGTCGACGATGTTGTCGGCGATCAGCGCGCCCTCGAAGCCGAACTCGGCATAGAGCGCGACCTCGCCGAGGCCCGTGCAGGTGTTGCCGACGATTTGCAGGTTCGACGCCGTGTTGCCGCGCACGGCGGAAAAGGCGGCGTTGCGGATGCGGTTGCCGCGCACGATGACATTGTCGGCGCGAAAGATATTGATGGCGTTGCCGTACTCGCCCGAGCCGCCGGACTTGTTGGCGATGTCTTCGATGCGGTTGTCGACGACGAGCGTTCCGTCGTCGCCCGGCTCGCTGCGCCAGACCAGGATGCCGCCGTTGCCAGCGCTGCGCACGGTGTTGCCGGCGATCTTGAGCCCGCGCGCATCAAGCGAGAAAATGGCGGCGTCGGCGGCAGCGATCGTGTTGCCGGTCACTTCGCCCTCGATCCCTTCGAGCGCGACGCCGTTGCCGCCGGCGTTGGCGATTTCGCAATCGGCGATGCGCACGGCGCGCCCTTGGCTGAGGTGCAGGAGGCCGCGCCGCGGCGGCAGCGGAACGCCGCCGCCGTCAAGAACGAGACCGCTGAGACTGATATGGTCGCCGCCGCTCGCCGCCAGCATCGACGGCCCTCCGGACATGACGATGCGGGTTGCTCCCGCAACCCCGGCGATGGCGGCGAAGGGCGGCAGCCGTAAGGCGCCGGCGCGATAAGAACCGGGCGTGACGTGCAGCACCGCGCGCGCCGCCGCCGCATAGGCGATCGCACGCTGGAATGTCGTTGATTGGTCGTCCGCAGAGTTCGGGCGCAGACCAAGCGAACCGGCGTCGATGGCCGAGCGCGGCGCCTTGCCGATGGCATTTGCCGCTTTCCCCGGTCTGTCCGGCCCGCTTCCGTAAGCATGACGCGCCAGTGCGGGCGTCGCGGCTCCAGCCGCGCCGGCAGCCGAGGCGGCTGCGGCAAGGGCTGCGAACAGGCGGCGGCGATCGATGTCCATCAAAAGCGTTTCCGGCAACGCATGCAGGATGCATCAATCACCATGCCACAAGATTGCACCCAGCCCGGCACGGATGGCGTTTTCGCCAGGCACGGTTAACGGCGGCTTGCGGCGAGGAGCGCGATGAGCAGCATTTCGGCGGCGGCGACAAGTCGGGAAAATAACGGCGAACGAGACTGATGCCGTCGGCCACGCCGCGGCCTCGATCCAACCGGCGGGATATGGATGAAACAAACCACGGTGTGGCCATCGCCGGCGAGCTGCAACGCGCGCCAGTAGGCGTAATTGCACAAATAATTGCCGGCATCGCGCGAGAGCCGCGCCGGAAAAGCGCTGTCGCGCATCGCGCCCAGCAGGCGGACAAACGGCGCGGCGCCGCGCAGCCTTGCCGGTGCGCCGGCCGCGATCAGGCCAGATTGCGGCCGATATCCGCTCGCGTCGGGAAACAACACCGAGACGGCGTTGCGCCCCTGCGTTTCGACGCGCAGATGGCGCGTGCGGGAGGCAAGGCCGAACATGAGGACGATGTCGGGATTTTGCGCGAACAGCGCCGGCAAGTCGCGATCGACATCGGCAAAAGTGGTGGCAAAGACGTGCGCGACGAACTCATGTTGCGCCAGAGCCGGCCGCCGCCGGCGCGCGAGCGCGGCGGCCAACGCGGCGCTCGGATTGAATGGCGCGCCGGGAAACGGGCCGAAGCCGGTGATGAGGACGCGCACAGCGTCAGCGCCTGAGCATACCGGCGATCTCCTCGGCCGCCGCGTTAGGGGCGAGCCGCCCGGCAGCCACGTCGGCCTCGATCCGCGGCAGCGCGGCCTTGATGGCGCGCTCGCTGCGCAGCGGCGCGAACAGTCGTTCTTCGAGCATTTCCCACATCCATTTCACCCGCTGCTCCCCGCGCCGTTCGGCAAGCTCGCCAGACACCGTAAGCCTTTGGCGATGAGCGAGAATATGCCCCCACAGCGCCACGATGCCTTCGCCGGTCAAGGCCGAATAGGTGACCACGGGCGGCGACCAGTTCGGCGAGCGCGGGGAGAGAATATGCAGCGCGGCGCGATATTCGGCCGCCGCAGCCTTGGCGCGGATCACATTGTCGCCGTCGGCCTTGTTGATCGCAATCATGTCGGCGAGTTCGATCACGCCCTTTTTCAATCCTTGCAGCTCATCGCCGGCTCCTGGCAGCATCAGAACCAGAAAGAAATCGGTCATGTCGGCGACCGCGATCTCCGACTGGCCGACGCCGACAGTCTCGACCAACACCACATCGTAGCCTGCGGCCTCGCACAACAGCATGGTTTCGCGCGTCTTCGCCGCCACGCCGCCGAGCGTCCCGGAAGCGGGCGAGGGGCGGATGAAGGCGCTGGCGTCGCCGGCGAGATGCACCATGCGCGTCTTGTCGGCGAGGATCGAGCCGCCGGTGCGCCGCGACGACGGGTCGACCGCAAGCACAGCGACCTTGCGGCCTTGACCCGTGAGCATGGTGCCGAGGGCGTCGATGGTGGTCGATTTTCCGACGCCAGGCGCCCCGGTGATGCCGACACGCACCGCCTTGCCGGTTGCCGCGATCAGCGCCTGGGTCAACATGGCGGCGCTGCGGCGATGATCGACCCGCTTGCTTTCGATCAGCGTGATCGCGCGCGAGAGCGTGGTGCGGTCGCCGGCGCGGACGCCGTGCGCGAGGCGAGCGACGTCGGGAGTGGACACAGCAGAAGGCATAACGTGTCTTCGGCGAGGCGGTGCGCCGCGTCAAGGCGAAGCGGCCAGTGACGGCGTGCACGCAATTGTCCCGCCGGGCTTTGTGCGGTCGAATTTATACTTTGCTAGCTTAGCTTTGACGCGCCCGATCGGGACCAAAATTCTTCGCCGAATGACCGCGATGTCGTCGAATTGAGGCCGCATCGCGCGGCTGTCATCCGCGCCTTCCGGAGCGGCGCGGGGCGAGGCGGCGCCTGTTGTTCTCAACGAGGAGACATGAGATGAACTGGGATCAGATTCAGAGCGAGTGGATGCTGTTCAAGGACAAGGTCCGGCAGAACTGGGTCAAGCTGACCGACGAAGACCTCACCCGCATCGGCGGCCGCCGCGAGGAGCTGGTCGGCCGCCTGCGAGCACGCTACGGCTTCGCCAAGGGCGAGGCCGAGCGCGAGATCGAGGCGTGGATGAAGACGCAACGTCGTGCCGCGTAAGCGGCAAGGCCCACCCATAAGGATCGATTCGCCAACGAGCCGACTGAAAAAAGGCCTGTCGATAATCGCTATCCTGGCGCAGGCTGTCCGGACCGGGAAGGAGCTTGCGGCAGCCTGCGCGTCGCCCAGCGATACTGCGGTCAATTCGCTTTCATGAATTTTGACCCAAAAACTCTTCGGTTCTGCGCCAGCGCGAATGACGCGCCGTCAGCGCCGGGCGCCTATATTCTACGGATCGACTTGGCTCACGAGGTTAAGGTGGAAATCGCCGGCAGACCGCCCGTTCGACTGCCGGCGGGACGCTATCTTTATTGCGGTTCCGCCCACGGGCCGGGAGGGTTGAGATCGCGCCTGGCACGGCACATGCGGCATGGCAAATCCGTGCATTGGCATATCGATCAGTTGACCGAACGCGGCGTCGTTGCCGGCTGTTGGATCGCCCGCAATGGACGGGAATGCGATCTGGTCGCGATGCTCGCGCCGCTGCCGACGCCGGTCCAAGGCTTCGGCAGCAGCGACTGCAGGCGATGCCGCAGCCATCTGCTGTTTTGGCCGCGATCTTGGCCGATGTCTTGGCCGCGATCTTGGCCGGACGGCCGCCTCGTGGATTTTCTGCTGTCCTCGAGCGCTCGCAAGCGCCCAATCTTTCGTTCGACGTGACGGCTGATCAAAAAGCCCCGCCATGTCCTTCGCGCGACGTGCCGCCGGCAAGGACCGTCCACCACTGCGGCACGCGAAGTTCTGGTGCAGCGAGGCTAGCTGCCATTCTAGCGGGTGAAAGTCCCGCCAACAGAGGAGTCCAGTCGCTGTTGTAGTCATACCCAGCAACGGGGAGGGCAACCG
>JAKAPE010000306.1 GCA_021811945.1 Pseudomonadota bacterium
CGTCGAGGCCCGTCAGGCCGGTTTCCAACGAGCGCAGCGCCTTCTGCAAGCTCTCCTGAAACGTGCGGCCGATCGCCATCGCCTCGCCGACTGACTTCATCGACGTGGTGAGGACCGGTTCGGCACCGGGAAACTTCTCGAAGGCGAAACGCGGCACCTTGGTAACGACGTAGTCGATCGTCGGCTCGAACGACGCCGGCGTAGCGCCGCCGGTGATGTCGTTGGCGATCTCGTCGAGCGTGTAACCGACTGCGAGCTTGGCGGCGACCTTGGCGATGGGAAAACCGGTCGCCTTCGAGGCGAGCGCCGAGGAGCGCGACACCCGCGGATTCATCTCGATGACGACGAGACGGCCGTCGCGGGGGTTGATCGCGAACTGCACGTTGGAGCCGCCGGTCTCTACCCCGATCTCACGCAACACCGCGATCGCGGCATCGCGCATGCGCTGATATTCCTTATCGGTGAGCGTGAGCGCCGGCGCTACAGTAATCGAATCGCCGGTATGCACGCCCATCGGATCGATATTCTCGATCGAGCAGACGACGATGCAGTTGTCGTTCTTGTCGCGCACCACCTCCAACTCGAACTCTTTCCAGCCGAGCACCGATTCCTCGATCAGCACCTCGCTCGTCGGCGAGGCGTCGATGCCGCGCTCAACGATGTCGATGAACTCGGCTTTGTTGTAGGCGATGCCGCCGCCGGTGCCGCCGAGGGTGAACGAGGGGCGGATGATGGCCGGAAGCCCGATATCGTCGAGCGCTTCGAGCGCCTGGATCAGCGTCTTGACCTGATGCGACCGCGGCGTTTCGAGGCCGATCTTCTTCATGGCCTCGCGAAACAGCTCGCGATCCTCCGCCTTGTCGATGGCGTCCGCGGTGGCGCCGATCATGGTGACACCGAATTTTTCCAGAACCCCCATACGGCGCAGCGACAGTGCCGTGTTGAGCGCGGTCTGCCCGCCCATGGTTGGCAGCAAGGCGTCGGGGCGCTCCTTCTCGATAATCTTCGCCACAATATCCGGGGTGATCGGCTCGATATAAGTCGCATCCGCCAAGTCCGGGTCGGTCATGATGGTCGCCGGATTGGAATTGACGAGGACGACCCGATAGCCCTCGGCCTTGAGCGCCTTGCAGGCCTGCGTGCCCGAATAGTCGAACTCGCAAGCCTGGCCGATCACGATCGGCCCGGCGCCGACGATCAGGATCGAAGAAATGTCGGTCCGTCTGGGCATTGCTCAGTGAAACCGCATTGAGTTGTGGTAAGAGCCCAAAGGCTGGAGCGGTCTCGGCGGGAAACCCTCTCCCCGGCGGGGAGAGGGTAGGGTGAGGGGGGACGACCCATGCGTAAATTCGTCCGTGCCCTTCGTAAGCGTTCGACCGAAGCCGAAAAGCTGCTCTGGTCCCGACTGCGCGGACGCCGGTTCCAGGGCATCAAGTTCAAACGCCAGGAACCGATCGCGAATTACATCGCGGACTTCGTGGCGCTCGATTTGAAGCTCATCATAGAGATTGACGGCGGCCAGCATGACGAGCGTGCGGCTCGCGACGCCGAACGTACGCGCATACTGCAAGAATGCGGCTACCACGTCGTTCGCTTCTGGAACAACGATGTTCTCGGCAACATTGATGGCGTCCTCGAAGCGATCCTGCAAGAGCTTCAGCTCGTCCGCTGAGCCCCCTCACCCCTCCCTCTCCCCGTTGGGGAGAGGGGGAAGAAAGAGCACAAAAAAAGAGCGCGCCTGAGCGCGCCGGCGCCGGGGCTCGGCCCCGCGCGGTCGGGTCTTTAGACCAGAACGAGCGGGTAGGGAAGGGCTCGCCGCACGCCGCGATCAGCCGCGCCGGGCGAGGGGCACTACGCGAATGCGGCGGAGGCTTGCGCAACCACGCGGGCGCGCTCGTGATCCGATCCCCGTCAGTTCACGGGCGCCAGAGCGCGACGAGCGGTCCATGCACCCCGAATACCGGGTCGGAGACCGGCCGCGGCACGTAGGGAATGGCGCGAAGCGCCCGCGTGCGGTCGGCCTTGCTGCCACGGCAAAGATCGTATTTGCCGCTCGGCGGATAGGCGCCGATGACGACAAGTTCCGGGTGTTGCGACAGGCATTGGTGGCCGGTACCGGCCGGCAGGATGACCACGTCGCCGGGCAAGACATCGATCTCCTCGCCCCTTTCCCCGCCGAAGCGCACCTTGGCACGGCCGCGGGCAATGCCCATGGTCTCGTGGATCATCGAATGATAGTGCGCGTACGGGTAGATGCCGTTGCGCCACATGTGTCCCCAGCCGTTTGCCGCAAAAGTTTTCCCGATCACTTTTTCGGGGTCGGGCGAGCCGGCAAGATCGATGGCGCCGCGGTAAAGGACGAACGGCAGGACGGAATTATTGGGAATTATTCCGTCGTCGGCAAATTTCCAGGTGAGGGAAGCGGGGGCTTTGGTCAAGGTCGTCATGGGATTTATGGCAGTTCGCCACCGGCTGGTCCCGCCGGTCTACAGGATACGGGGTTGAAATTGTCTAACCCCGATGCTGAGCCTTGCCAGTTCGTCCGCGGCTGTCTGATCGGCTCGTGTCCCGCTTCCGACGTTCGTATCACTTTGCCGCATGCCCTATTACGAACGTCGGAAGCAAAGGGACACTAGCAACTTTATGAATCTAGTGTGGTTTTGGATTTGACGCTCCGATGACGAGTTGCCGCAATGATGATCGGAGCGTCAAATCCACCACACGAGGTTGCCGGCAGGGAATCATGCGGCCCGCTTGTTTTTCCGCATCATTTCCGCAAACCGCCCGAACAGATAGTGGCTGTCGCGCGGGCCAGGCGAGGCTTCGGGGTGGTACTGCACCGAGAACACCGGCCGCTTCTCGATCGCCAAGCCGCAATTGGAGCCGTCGAAGAGCGAAATATGGGTCTCCTTGACACCGGCCGGGAGGCTCGATCGGTCGACGGCAAAGCCGTGGTTCATCGAGGTGATCTCGACCTTGCCGGTTAAGAGGTCCTTCACCGGATGATTCGCGCCGTGATGGCCCTGCCGCATCTTCACGGTCGTGCCGCCGACGGCCAGCGCCAGCATCTGGTGGCCGAGGCAGATGCCGAAGGTCGGCAGCTTGTCGATCAGCGCGCGGATCACCGGCACGGCATATTCGCCGGTGGCGGCAGGATCGCCGGGGCCGTTGGAAAGGAAAATGCCGTCGGGCTTGAGGGCCAGTATATCAGCCGCGGAGGTCTGCGCCGGAACGACCGTCACCCGGCAGCGATTGCCAGCGAGCTGGCGCAAGATATTACGCTTGATACCGTAATCGATGGCGACGACCTGGAACTGCGGCTCGCGCAGCTCGCCGTAACCTTCGCTCCACCGCCAGGGCGTCTCGATCCAGGAAAAGCGCTGGGCGGTCGTCACCATCGGCACCAGGTCCATGCCGACGAGCCCGGGCCATTCGCGCGCCTCGCGCTTAAGCGCGTCGACGTCGAAACGGCCCGAAGGTACGTGGGCGATTGCCGCATTGGGCATGCCTTTTTCGCGGATAAGTGCGGTCAACGCCCGCGTGTCGATGCCGGCGAGCCCGATGACGCCGCGGTTCCTCAACCACTGATCGAGGTGTCCGGTGGCGCGGTGGTTCGATGGCGCGGTGATCGCGCTGTGTAGCACAACGCCGCGTGCGCCCGGCGTCGCTGCGAGGTTGACGGTCTCGATGTCGTCCTCGTTGGTGCCGACATTGCCGATGTGCGGAAAGGTGAAGGTGATGATCTGTCCGGCATAGGAAGGATCGGTGAGGATTTCCTCATAGCCGGTCATCGCGGTATTGAAGCAGACTTCGCCGACGGCATGGCCGGTTGCGCCCAAGCCGAAGCCTTCGAGCACGGTGCCGTCGGCAAGCACCAACAGCGCTGTGGGCTGCGGCTCTTCCCACACGCCTTCGGTGTGCGGTTGTGTCAGCATCGGCAAGGGCTTACATCAGCGGGCCAAAGTCATCCCGTTCGCCGACCCTAAGCTGGTGAGGAGCGGGCCAATTTGCGAGAGGCCATAGCCGTGTTGCGCCACGATATCAACAAGGCGCTCAAGGACGCCATGAAGGCCGCCGACAAGCGCCGGGTCTCGACGCTTCGTCTCATTAACGCCGAAATCTTGAAGCGCGAGACTAGCGCCGCGGAGCGCATGACACTTAACGACGTCGAAATCCTCGACGTCATGGCCAAGATGATCAAGCAGCGCCAGGAATCGCTCGAAATCTACGTGAAGGCCGGCCGCGCCGACCTTGCCGCGCAGGAGCGCGAGGAGATCGACATTATTTCAGGATTTATGCCCAAACGCATGTCCGATCTCGAAGCCGCCGAGGCCATTTCCGCGCTCATCAAGGAGCTCGAAGCGGCGACGCTCAAGGACATGGGTCGCACCATGGCGGCGCTCAAACAGCGCTTTGCCGGCCGAATGGATTTCTCCAAGGCGGGCGCGCTGGTAAAGAAGCTGCTTGGAGGAGGGTGAGAGCTATGCCCGCTTCTTGTGCTTCTGCTACATGTAGGAACGCAGCACGGCGTTCATGCGCCGCCGATAGCCCGCTGCTTCCTTCTTGAAGAAGTCGAGCACGTCCTCGTCGACGCGAATCGAGATCGCCTTCTTCTTCGGCGGAATGACAAGGACGGCCTTAGACCAGTCGATATACTTCAACTCCTGCCAGTCCGGATCATTGGCGATGGAGGCTTCAATCTCCTCGTCGGTCATGGCGTCAAGGCGCGCCCAGTCAGTCTTGCCTTTCCTTCGATCTCCTCATCGCCTCACGATGGCACGCTCGTGCTTCATTTTTCCAGTCGAATCGAGTGGGCAGCACGGCTTGGCGGAACCTCTATCGCTCCGGCCATCTCGGATCTGAGCGATTGCCCACAACGATGGTTGGACTGACCGAATTCGCTTCTAAACCGAAGTTACCGCGATCGCGAGACAGAAGCCGCTGATCCGACTCGCTGATTTGCAAATCGGCGGCTTGGCTACTGGCTACAATCTGGCGGGTACA
>JAKAPE010000042.1 GCA_021811945.1 Pseudomonadota bacterium
AAGTCATGCATGCGAAATGGCTGGGCGCCGACTGCGGCAAATACGCTCGCGAGAACGACTGAGCGATTTCGCGCGGAGCGATTGGGCCTGGAGCCGTCGGCGGCGGCCGGTTTAGCCAAAGTACCTTTCGATCACTCGCCTATAGATCGCGGTGAGCGCGACGAGATCGGCGACGGGGACGCGCTCGTCCACCTGATGCATGGTCTCGCCGACCAGGCCGAATTCGAGCACCGGGCAGTAGTTCTTGATGAAGCGCGCGTCGGAGGTGCCGCCGGAAGTCGAGAGCTTCGGCGTGTGGCCGGTGACCTCGGCGATGGCGGCAGCGGCAAGTTCGGTGAACGGGCCCGGCTTTGTCAGAAAGACGTCGGCGTTTGAAGGCTGCCATTCGAACGTGTGGTGGATGTGGCCATCAGCCGCGGCGTTCGCGCGGCGTTCGATCAAAGTTTTCAGCGCGGTCTGGCTATGACGATCGTTGTAGCGGATGTTGAAGCGCGCGCGCGCCTCGCCCGGGATCAGATTGACCGTCGGATTGCCGACATCGACCGAGGTGAATTCGAGGTGGGAGGGGTCGAAATGCGCACTGCCTTCGTCGAGCGGCCCCTGCAGCGCGGCGATGAGCGTGACGAGGCCGCGGATGGGATTGTCGGCCCGCTCGGGATAGGCGACGTGGCCCTGGCGGCCGTTGACGACGAGCGTGCCGCTGAGCGAGCCGCGCCGGCCGGCTTTGATGGTGTCGCCGATGACCTCGACGTTGCTCGGCTCGCCCAGGATGCAATGGTCGAAGCTCTCGCCGCGCGCCGCCGCCCAGGGCAGCAGTTTTATCGTGCCGTTGACCGCGGCGCCTTCTTCGTCGCCGGTGATCAGGAGCGAAATCGATCCTTTCTTCGGCCGGCCGCCGTGAGCGGCAAGATGGTCGAAGGCGGCGGCGACGAAACAGGCGATGCCGCCCTTCATGTCGACGGCGCCGCGGCCGAAGAGCACGCCGCCGGCAACGTCGCCGGCAAAGGGCGCATGGCGCCACGCCGCCTCATCGCCCGGCGGCACCACGTCGGTGTGCCCGGCGAACATCAGATTCGGCCTTTCGCTGCCGATGCGGGCATAAAGGTTTTCGACTGGCGCAGCGCTGGGCTCGGCAAAGGTCACGCGGCGGACGGAAAATCCCACCGCTGTAAGCAGCGCCTGCAGATAGTCGAGCGCGCCGCCATTCTCCGGCGTGATCGACCGGCAGCGGACGAGATCGCGAGCGATGGCGACGGGATCGGCGGTCATGCCTTGAGATGCGTTCGAACCCGCCTCCTTAACATGGCGCGTCACCGGCACAACCCTCAACGCATCGCCCCCACGTTTTGTTGCCAAGCTTCCCGGCGCGATATATGTCAAGGCAAAAGGGAGACAAGAGACGCCGATGATCCGCGAACAGCATGACTATGACGACATTCCCGGCACCTTCGTCTTCGATCAGGGACGCTCGCGCCAGGGTTACGGCATCAACATGTTCTGCATGTCGCTGATGAAGGAGGAGAACCGCAGGGCGTTCAAGGCGAACGAGGCGGAATATCTGAAGCAATTCAAACTGACGCCGGAGCAGACCGAGGCGATCCTCAAGCGCGACTACAACCGCATGCTCGAGCTCGGCGGGAACATCTATTTTACCGCCAAGCTTGGCGCGACCGACGGCCATTCCTTCCAGCATCTTGCCGCGTTGATGACCGGTTCCACGCAGGAAGACTACGCTAACATGATGCTTGCCGGCGGCCGCTCGGTCGAGGGCGTTCGCAGCAAATCCGGCAAGCGCGCGGCGGCAGAGCCGGAGCAAAGGCCCAAGTGGGCCAAGGGGACTAAACGGGCGAGACCCGCTCGGCGGGCAAGACTATCCGGCGCCGCCAGGGCGGCGAAACCGAAAGCGAGGACGCGCGGCAAATCGAGGTCGAAACGTGGCTAGGATCATTGCAGGAGTGTCTTCGTCGCACGTGCCGGCGATCGGCGCGGCGATCGACAACCACCGCACCGAAGAGCCCTATTGGCGGCGGGTTTTCTCCGGCTTCGAGAAATCCAAAGAATGGATGGCGCAAGCGAAACCCGACGTCTGCATCGCCGTCTACAACGACCATGCCTCGGCATTCTCGGTGGAGATCGTGCCCACCTTCGCGCTCGGCTGCGCGGCGGAATTCCCGCCGGCCGACGAAGGCTGGGGACCGCGGCCGGTGCCGGTGGTGAAGGGCCATCCCGAGCTTGCCGCCCATATCGCCCAGTCGGTCATCCTCGACGAATTCGATCTCACCGTCGTCAACAAGATGGAGGTCGATCACGGGCTGACGGTGCCGCTCAACCTGTTGTTCGGTTCGCCGAACGAATGGCCCTGCCCCGTCATTCCGCTCGCGGTCAATGTCGTGCTCTATCCGCCGCCCACCGGCCATCGCTGCTTCATGCTCGGGCGCGCCATCCGCAAGGCGGTCGAGTCCTATCCGGAAGATCTGCGCGTGGTGGTCCTGGGCACCGGGGGTATGTCGCACCAGATCAGCGGCCCGCGCGCCGGCCTCATCAACAGCAAGTTCGACAAAGCGTTCCTCGACAACCTCACCAAGGACCCGAAAAAACTGATGCGCATGCCGCACGTCGAATACATGCGCGAGGCCGGCGCCGAGGGCATCGAGATGGTGATGTGGCTGGTCATGCGCGGCGCTCTCGACGACAACGTCAGGGAAGTCTATCGCTTCTACACCGTGCCCGCTTCGAACACCGCCGTCGGCCATATTATTCTGGAGAACAAGCCGCGCGCGCCGTCGCGGCACGCTGCACCTAAGCGCCGTGCTGTGAGGTTGAAACCCGCGGCACGGCGTGCTGCGGCGCGTGCGAGGATTGATCGCGTCCACGGTTGATCGCCATTGCGAGCCAACGGGTCCGGCCCGAAGTGGCCGGCCTGATGGCAAACTCCGCGAAGCCATCCGGTGCTGTGTCATAGGGCGGGATTGCTTCGTCGCTTCGCTCGCAATGACGCTTTAAAGCGCGTGACGCACTCTGGAAGCCATTGAGAGGACCCCATGAAGATTTGCATAGCCGGCCAGGGCGCCTTCGGCCAGAAGCACCTCGACGCGCTCAAGCGCATTCCCGATGCCGAAGTCACCTCGCTCGTCGGCGGCAATCAGGACGCCACCGCGGCGGTGGCAAGGAAATACGACGTCCCGCACTACACCGGCGATCTCGCCGAGGGCATCAGGCGCGCCGACGCCGTCATCCTCACCACGCCGACCAAGATGCACTTCCGCCAGGGCGAGCAGGTAATGCGCGCCGGCAAGCATGTCCTGGTCGAAATCCCAGTCACCGACCGCGTCGAGGACGCGGAGGCGCTGGCGCGCGTCGCGGCGGAGACCGGCGTCGTCGCCATGGGCGGGCATGTGCGGCGCTTCAATCCCAGCCATCAGTGGGTGCACAAGCGCATCGCGAAGGGCGAGCTGAAAATCCAGCAGATGGACGTGCAGACCTATTTCTTCCGGCGCAGGAACATCAACGCCGCCGGTCAGCCGCGAAGCTGGACCGACCATCTGCTCTGGCACCATGCCGCGCACACGATCGATCTGTTTCAGTATCAGACCGGCGAGACCATATCCGATTGCTACGCCGTACAAGGGCCGATCCACCCGCAGCTTCACATCGCCATGGACATGGGCATCGTCGCCAAGGTGCCGTCGGGGGCAATCCTCACTCTGTCGCTGTCATTCAACAACGACGGGCCGATCGGCTCCTTCTTCCGCTACATCTGCGACAACGACACCTACAAGGCCTATTACGACGAACTCGCCGACGGCAAGGACCAGAAGATCGACCTCTCCAAAGTCGACGTCTCCATGGACGGCATTGAACTCGAGGACCGCGAGTTCATCGCCGCGATAAAGGAAAGGCGCGAGCCGAATGCGAGCCTCGCCCAGCTCCTGGCCTGCATGCGCGTTCTCGGCAGGCTCGAAGCCATCGTCGATTCGCGGCGCCAGGCGCACGCGTAGCGGCGCGACAGCGGCGCCGCGCGGTGGCGGCGCTTTCACACCGGATAGATCGCGATGCCGAGTGCCTGCGCGCAGGCATTCAGCCTTCGATCATAGCTCGCCAATTCAACTTCTTCTTCCCCGCGAGCCCGCAAGAAATCGATTGTGGCGAGGTGCAATCCGTCGAGGGTGCGAACCGCGACTGGAAATGGTCGAAGAGCGCGTGCCAGCACTGCGGGAGTCAAATCGATCAGCGTGATGCGGTCGAGAAACGCGGTCGCTTCTTTGGCGTGGGACCGCGTAAACCCGCGGGCGTGAATACGGTTCCAAATCTCGTATTCAAGCAAGCGGCTTGAGGTTAAGGAGCCGTCGCCCGTGGCTGCGGGCAATGACCGATCTTCAGCAAAAAGCTGGGCCAGAACCACTGAGCTATCAAGGTATATCACGATCCGCCCGTGACTCTTCGAGGTCCTTCATCAAGTCTTCGAATTTCATCACTGGCTTGCGTGGCAGTGGGCCTCTGCCGGGATTTTTCGCCGGCGTCAACCAGCCCTCGCTGACGCCCAGCGCAATGAGCTCATCATCGCTGAGCTTGCGCCCGGGCTTCGGCGGCACGAGCTCCGCGACGACGCGATTGCGGTCGGTGATCAGCACGGTCTCGCCGGCCGCAGCCATGCGGACGTATTCGCTGAGCTTGTTCTTGAGGACCTTGAGGCCGACCGAGCGCATGAGCGCAAAGTAGCCACTAGAAGCTTCTTCGTCAATCGCAGAGCTTTCACCGAAGCGGCGGACCGTAAAGAATATTGCATATGGTCCAGGCCGCTGGCGCCGTTGGAGTGCCGTGAACGGCATTGCGGCGGACGCAAGAAACGCCGACAGTGCGGCGAATGCGTGCGGAACCGTGGAGGTGACGAACGTGGACGACACAACGGCCGGTGTGGCCGGCTCCAGGCAGGCTGCGGCTCCCGAGCGTAAGGTGGTCAATCTGGCGCTGCAGGGCGGCGGCAGCCATGGCGCCTTTACCTGGGGCGTGCTCGATCGCCTGCTGGAGGAAGAACGACTGACGTTCGAAGGCGTCACTGCGACGAGCGCCGGCGCGGTCAACGCCGTCGTGCTCGCCGACGGCCTGGCGGCCGGCGGCCGCAAGGCCGCGAGAAATGCGCTGCGGATTTATTGGCAAAAGGTATCCGCCCTGGCGTCGCGCGGCATCTTTCGGCCCTCCCCCTTCGACAAGGCGAATCCGGATTATGGTCTCGAGCATTCGCCCGGTTACCTGTTCATGGAGTCGATGACCTACTTCGCGTCTCCCTATCAGATGAATCCGTTCAACTACAATCCGCTCAAGGATTTGCTGGCGGAGGCGATCAACTTCGAGCGCGTGCGTCGGCAACAGGTCGTCAAGCTGTTTATTTGTGCGACCAGCGTGCAGACGGCCAAGGTCAAGGTCTTCGCCGGCAAGGAGCTTGACGTCGCGCACGTGCTCGCTTCGACGTGCCTGCCGCTGATGATGCACGCCGTGGAGGTCGACGGCGAATATTTCTGGGACGGCAGCTACGCGGGAAATCCCGCGATCTTTCCGCTGGTTTATGAATGCGAGGCGTCCGACATCATCATGGTCCACATCACGCCGGCCGAACGCCCGGGAGTTCCGACCGCGTCGCCCTCGATCATGAACCGCATGCAGGAGATTGCCTTCAACACCGCGCTCATTCGCGAGATGCGCACGATCGCCTATCTCAACAGACTCGTCGACGCCGGCAGGACGGACGGGCCAAGACGCCTGCTCATCCATGTTATCGAAGCCGAGGATCTCATCAGAAAATTGTCATGGTCGAGCCGATTGAACGGCGACTGGGATTTTCTGATGCATCTTCACGAGATGGGAAGAGCGCGCGCGAATGACTGGCTTGCCGCCAACTTCGACCGCATCGGGGTCGAATCGACGGTCGATCTCCAGACCAAGTATTTTTGAGTGCCGCTTAGCGTGGGCTGCGCAGGCTTATTAGCTGTAATCGACTTTAAGCGATGCACGAGCACCCCGTCGGGGTCGTAGCACTGCATCTCGCGCCGGATTCTCACTGCCGCGAATGGATTAGGGAATCAGTGGCTGAGAACGGCGTGCGCGAAGATGGTCTTGACCACCTGGACGTAGTCGTTCCCGCAGCGTTTTCAGCGCAAGCGGCTCCCAGCACCCGGTAGGTCTTGTTCCGCTCGACGATCCACGAAAGCTCCATCCGCTACAGCGCCTCGTCCGGCCGCCGCGCCGTTCACTCTGACGGCATAGCGGACTACATCGCGGGATACACGCTTCGCCATCGGCCTGCTCCGCAGCGCGGAAGCGCGGATATTTCAAGGAAAACTGGCAGAGCGGAACCAATAACTGGCGGACGGAGAGGAACTGGAAACTAACATTCTCCTCGTAGCCTCTCGAACTGCATTGTAGTCCAGCTAACCGGATCGCAATCGCGGACGGCGATGAGCCGTCTACCAGTTATGCATAGATTCCAGGAATATCCGTGCCAATCGGTCGCTGTCGACTGGTTTGGGAGCAAGAGCCAGGAGGCGCTGCTGCTTCATGGCCCCCTCCACCAGCGCCGGGATATCAGTTTCGCGGTAGCCGAGTTCCGCGATCCCTGATGGCGCGCCCACCTCCCGCATGAGGGCGATCAAGGCGCGAGGAAGCGAATCGGGTCCCGAGCGATCGATCCGGCTGCCGGAAATCCACTCCGCCGCCTGCGCATGTCGCTCGGGCGCGGCATCGTACGTGTAGCGGAATGCCGCGGGCGCTGTGACGATCACCGAGAAGCCGTGGGGCACGAAGGGATGATCGTAGCCGGGCGCTTGGTATTCGTGCCGGAGGCCGGCGACGGGGTAGGCGCAGGCGTGAGGGATATGCACGCCGGCGCTGCCAAAGCCGATGCCTGCCATGGTGGCACCGAGCATCATGGCACCGCGCGCTTCGATGTCGTCGTTGCCGCGCACCGCGCGGGCAAGGTACTGCCCGCCGAACTCGATCGCCTTAGCGGACCAGATGTCGGCGATCGGATTGCTGCCCTGATAAGGCGGACGGTCCTCCGGGTTTGCAGGACGTGGACGATTATGGAACGGCTTGGCTATGTACGATTCGACGGCATGGCACACCACGTCCAGCCCCGTAGAAGCGGTGACCCCTGCCGGTGTCGTACGCACCAGCTCCGGATCGACGACGGCGAGGGCAGGACGCAAAAAGCGGTGCGAGATACCCGTCTTGACTTTGAGTTCCGGCAAATCCAGGACTGCCACCGTGGTCGCTTCGGAACCCGAGCCGCAGGTGGTGGGGATCGCCACGAGCGGCTTAAGCGGCGTGAGCGGTTTGCGGCCGGCGCCAATGGGCGGGTTCACGTAATCCATGATGGCGCCGCCATGGCGGTGGATCAGATTGATGACCTTGGCGGTGTCGATCGTCGAGCCGCCGCCTACCGCGACGAAGCCATCGACATCGAGCCCCTTTCCCGCCTCGGCGGCACGGCCGAGCGACGCCAATGTCGGCTCAATGCCGATGTCCTCGAAAAACGCGGCGGCGATGCCGGCTTTGCCAAGAATATTGCCAATCCGATCGAGAACTCCGGAGGTGCGCAGCCTCGGATCGGCAACCACGAAAACCCGGGCGAGACCGAGCCGCGCCAGATCCCAGCCCAGCTCCTCCACAGCGCCGCCGCCAAACTTGAGCCTCGCCGCCTCCAGGGTGAAAATTGATTCCTGCCCGCCCTGTTCGCCCATCATTGCCATTCTTCCCACTCCCGGTACGCCCTCTCACTCCCTGTCCGCCCACGCCGACCGTCGTAGGGCGGCTAAGCCGGTCGGTTGGACGACCCCGGTCCTTCTGCGCGGACGAGGTCACGAAAATCGTAACGCAAGACCGCAACCCCCTTGGGTTCAAATACCTATCAGCAGATTCTCGGGTTTCTTGCGCCGCCCACACTGCGCCCCCAACCTAATCGACAGATGCTGAGCGATCTTGTTAATCGACCTGGCCGCGAGCGTGACTGTGGCATCATTAACTCGTGAGGCCAGCAAACTTACGGCGATGCCGGCCACTGCACGATCCGTCGCATCTCGCACGGCAGTACCAAAGCAATACATTCCTTCGCGAGTCTGTTCATTATCGATAGAGTAACCCCGTTGCCGGCATTCCGCCAACTCGCGCAGCAAACAACCAACATCTTTCACGCTATGCGGTGTACGTCGTGCGGGAAAGCCACCTTCAAAGACCGTTCTTACCTCCCTTTCCGACATTGTGCTGAGGATGGCTTTGCCGGTGGCGGTAAAAGCCGCGGGCAATCTCATGCCCAGGCGAAATGTGATTCCCAGGGGCTCAAGGCTGTTGCGGCAGCCTATGTATATCACGTCGCGACCGTCAAGAACCGAGAGAGTGATGGTCTCATTCGGCAGGATGCTTTGATCGTCCCATAGCGCCGAAAATTCGCTAGTCAGATCCGTCTGTGCAAGAAACGCGCTCGCCCATCGCATGACGTGCGGCCCTATTCGATAGGTGTGGCCATTGCGCTGGACGAGAAGGCCGAGATCAACAAGCGTCGCACAAAGTCCGTGAACCGTGCTCTTCGGCAGATTCAGTTGGCGCGCCAAGGCCGACACCGTCCACGGCCGCTCGGTCATCATGACCGTATCGAGCATCTCGCTCGCGCGCATGAGAGCCGGCACGTTCCTTTCCCCGGCTTTGCGCCTTTCCCCGGGTATGGGCGCCTGAGCGGGGGAGGCATCCATGGAGCGGCCTATAAATTTCCTCGGGCTGCGTCCCATACCCATTCATCAAGACCTTAAATATCAACACGCGCCGCGCACATGAACGCGATCAGCACTTCCCGGCCGGTAAGACGGTCATTTCGGATGTCTTCCGCCTCCAGCGTTATTCATACCAACCTTCAGAAGACTTCCTTACCTGATTGAACTGAGCCGCATCATGTCCAAACCAGACTTGCGCGCGGGTTTCATGGGCTAGCGCCGCAATACGCTGCAACGTGCGCGCGGTACCGATCGAATCGAGATTAATTCCCGGTTGGCGAATCGGCGGCCCGAAATTCTCCGCTGTGTAACAGGCATCCGATACCAGCAGCACGCCGGGCTCGCTGCGGAGTTTGACGGACAGGCCGAGCATGCCATACGAATGGCCGCTGCCGAAATTGAGTAGCCGCACGCCGTCGGCGATCGTCTGATCAGGTTCAGTGCGACCGATCAGCCGCCAGTTCAGATCGAGCCTGCTCCACGTCTCCAAGTCCTTTGGCGCATATGCAGTCGATTGGTCGCGTACCGCGACGCGAGTTAACGCACTCGAAAACTCGTCCTCGTGCACGATGATTTGTGATTTTTTGAAATATTCTACACAGCCTGCGTGGTCGCAATGAAGATGCGAAAGCACCACGTGGCGAATTTGATTGGGCGCGATCCCTAGCGCATCTAGTCGACTCGGCAAGAAACACTCTTCACCGCTGACAACCGGAAAAAGTTCCTGCAACCGGGACGGCCACCGTCCGTTTGGACCCGACCAGTCCGGGTGACAACCCGTATCGTAAAGGATGTTTCCATCCGAATGCTCGATGAGGTAACCCGACATGGGAATGTCGATAAGCTGCCCCGGCGGATTAGGTTCGCGCGGCGTGGCAATCGTCGAGTGAGCGACGATAAGGTTTTTGTCGAGCCGCAGCTTGCCGAGGTCGAGCACGTGCATTTTCAGGCCCGTCGACAGCGCCGCCGGCACAGCCAGCCTCGTGTCGAGGCTAACGCCGGTTTCTTGCGGACGTGACGGCTTCCACTCTTTGGCACCATCGAACTCAAGGATCTTCATGCGTTCGATGCGCTGCCCGCTCCCGTCCTTTTCAAATTCGACGATCTTCATCGGACGCTTCCTCAAGTGCCGAGCCGGCGCCCGTCGCCGACTCCCTTTCGCTCAACAACTCAGCCTCCGGTCCGCTCGCGAATGATCCGCAACGCCTCCTTCAGGTAGACCCTGAACAGCGGATAGTTTTCACTCATGGGAAAATGACCGATCTCTGTCATCTCGATATAGACGCCGCCCTTGATGCGACGGGCGGTATTCTCTGTTGCCTCAGGGGGCGTGAGATAATCGTACGTGCCGGTCATCATCACTACGGGGCAGCGACGTCCGTCGATCTCCTCCAGGCGCTGCCTGAGATCATGATCCACGGAATAGAAATACAGGTCGCCTTTAAATGCCTCGGATCCTTGCGTGTAGTAATGCCAAGTGAGCCACCGGTCCATGTCGGGGGAGTGGGGTGACATAAGATCCCACACGCCGGTTGCGCAGACCTGGGCCGCATTAGCATGCGGATGCCGCCACCAATCGAGAAAGAAGCCAGGCGAGTAGTCGGCGGCCTCGACCGGAATTACAGCCTTGAAGCGATCAGGACGGCGCAACGCCAATTGCAGCGCGATGTTGCCGCCGAATGACGAGCCCATGAATATCGGCTTCTGCAGCTCTAGCGCGTCACAAAACTTGACAATAAAATTGACGAAATGCTCTGCTGTCAGGCGATATTCCTGTTTCCACCATTCGACATTGTGCGGCGGATCGGTCTTTCCGTGCCGCACCAAATCATAGGCTATTACGTTATAGTCTTTGGTGATCTCGTCATCCTCCAACAACCCACGCCACTGATGATTGTGACAGCCGGCGGTATGCTGACACACCAACGGCTGGCCCTTGCCATTGTGAAGGTAAAATACCTTGTATTCCATTCCGTCGACGTCGATTGTCACGTACCGGCCAGTGACGGGCGAATGTCGGACCATGGCAGCATCCTTGAGTTGATTGCCTGCAAAAGAGTTTGGCTGCGCAGAACTACACCGGCACGCCGGATTTGCGCAGCAATTCGAACTGCACGGTAAAGTTCCTGAGGTTCTGCATCAAAACCAGCAGATTTCCTTCGAGCTTCAGATCCTCGCGGAAACTGGCGGCCCAGATTCCGTGAAACATCGGTCGTGGAAACGGCTGCGCAAATTCGCGCCAGGTCTGTGGGCTTGCACGAAGCGCAAAGTCGTAAGCGTCCAGGGCGCCAGGATCGATGTTAATGTTCTTGACCTTGCCGTCGTGCATCTCGATGATGATTTTCCGCTCCCCCATGTCGTACATGAATGTACAGGTGTAATACTTCCCCATCGACGCGATCGCCGGATCGCTGTCGCTCAAGCTCTTAAACTTGCTTGCCCATGCTTTGACATCAGCCACCATCTTATTCACCTTTCTTTATCGTCACGGTGAAGCGCCGCTAGGCAAAAATCCACCGTAGGGCGATGACTGCAACTATCGCAATCACCAGCGCCCAGAACCACATACGCCACTGCTCTCGCGCGTAGATCGGCGATGCCCTCCCCTGGTTTGCACCCGGCACATAGAACTCCACTACCCGCGGCGGCGGCGTGGAGAGGCCCATGCGATACGCGAGAAACCAAATAACTAGGACGCCGAGCAGCCACCAGACGAGCTGCCAGGCCCATAGCGACGGGATACCAAGGCGCCAATGGGCAATACCGCCGTTCGGCGGACCAAAGAGGTCGTTGCCGATCACCGCTCCTGGACCGATCGCGAAGAATATCCACACGAGGCTAATCGCCCAAGCGACCGGACGCCAGATCCGTTGCCGCGCCGATGCGCTCGTGTGTTCTGCAAGAAAGGCATGAAATTGCATGCGATGCTCGGTTTCGGCGCTGTTCTGGGTCAATGCCGACACAATCAAACAAACGGCAAAATTGACGAAGACTCCCCAGAGGGCCGAGTGAATCGTCGCCGGCCAACGCCCCCACGGCAGTCGCAAGCCGAAAAAGAGCGTAACGGCTTCCCCAAAATGCTCAGTAAGTATCACCGCAACAAGGCCGACGATGAGGCCCAACACGGCGCCTTGACGCGTAATCCAGGGCAGCCAGCAAACCGCGGTGAGCGGCACCAACAGCTGCGCTCCGAAGCCCAGAGCCAAGGCACCGAGAACGGCCTGTGCAGACGGAGCGTAGGACGCAACAATGAGGGCAATGATTACCGTGAGCGCGATTCCGATCCGAGCATACAGCTTCAGCAGTCGGTCATCGGCTTGAGGATTGAAGATTCGACCATAGAAGTCGCGAGCGAAGATCGTCCCCGCAGTCGAGATGTTGACTGCAGCCATGACTTGAACCGCGGCCAGGGCGCATATGAAAAGCACCGCGGCGAACCACGGCGCCGTCGAGCTAATCGATTTAATATAGGCCGCCACGAGCGTCGATGTGTCCGAGCCTGTTATGGCCGGCAACACCCGCGCTACTGCCAATCCCCTCTCCGTAATCGTGGACGAGCCCCCAAGGAAATTTGCCCCCATGCCCTGAGCCACACTGAAGAGGAGAAGGATACCGCCGACAGCCGCGGCCGATACCCACACCTGCTGCGGACCAAAGCCCTTCATATCGCGGGCGCCGAACGTCAACGTCGTGAACGCGGGGGCGGCCTGGAGTCCCATCAGCGCGCAACTGTACGAAAGCATCATGATCGCCGTCCACATGCCACCAATTGGCGCGGTACGGTCGATCCCTGCGGTGAATTGCGCGACCCCGGGAATCTCGAAGTACGCGTTATAACCTTGCGCGTTCGTCCCCCATGATCCGATTGCGGTACTGCCAAGCTTCGCCATCGCCGTGCTGAAAGCAGCGATGCCGCCGAGCTGCATGTAGGCGATCATTCCGATCGCCACGATACCAACGCCAAGGAGAAGGGTTTGCAGGGTCCCGACGTAGGCCACCGCGCGCAACCCGCCGAAGCAGACATACAGAAAGACAACGGCAGTGAGGACCCACATCGCTGCATCGCGATCAATCTTTCCATCCGTCATGTATTGAATAATATCGCCCGACGCGGTCAGCTCCATTCCGACAAAGGGGATCGCAAAGGCCAGGGCGACGACGGCAATCAGGAGCCGCATCAGGTCCGTTCGAAAATACTGGTCGAACATCTCGCCGGCGGTGACGAAGCCGAACCGACGCCCAAGGAGCCATTGGCGCTTCAAGAACAGAACGCCCGTCAAGGGGATCGTAATGGCGCACAGCGACAGTTGTGCGAATGCGAACCCGTCACGAAAAATAATCGCCGGATGACCGAGAAAGACCCAGCCTCCCAACGCGCTTCCGGTCGCCGCGAGCACAAAGACCCACGCCGGTAGCCGACGATCCGCTAGGAAAAAATCGTTTGCCGTCACCGCCATGCGGCCGGAGATGATGCCCCAGTACAGGCAGTAGGCCCAGTAAGCCAACACGACGGCTGCCAACCAATAGATCAGCAGCATGGGTCTACCTCCGCCCTAGCTGATGGAACATCGAAAAAGCCCCCCTCAGCCCGAACTTGATAACCACGTACGCAACGAAATAGGCGACAATGGCGGCGAACCCAGCCAGACCGATCAGACCGTTCATCATCCCGAAGCTTGGATTGAATATCCAGGTCACAAGAAAAATCAGCAACGCCACCCCGAATACCAAGAACCCGAGAACAACCTCGCCGTTGGTGAAGCTGGTACGATAGAGCTGATTAATGATGACATGGGCGATGAGCCCCGCCACCACCAGGGCGAATCCGAACGATCCCCATATCAGACCATCGTTCCCGAAGCCGCTGAGGATGAAGCTGAGCGCGAACGAGCCGATCAGTCCCCAAAGTGTAGTGACGGCGAGCCGCCGTTCGACAGTTCTAACGGTTGCCATCGCACCGCCTCTGGAGAAACCATCCACAACACGCGTATCGGTCGCGCATCAGCGTTCCTGTTGCGTTTTGCTATCATCCGGTACCGACGATTTGCTCTTGTCGATTAGAGTCGTCACGCTGTCCTTCAGCAAATTGCTGATCCCGCCGATCGAATTGGGCGAGATGCCGATGTGTTTGAGCAGCTCATCGACGAACGGCGCCTGCGCTCGGTATCGCAAGGCCGCGTTGACCGCACTGTCGGCGAGACTGGCGGCGCGCTGCCCGTTTTCCGGATCGACCGGAACCGAGCCATCGGCATGGCCGGCATGACCGCTGTTCCCGCCGCTGAATCCTGGAAGGCCTTCGACCTGCAGAACCCTGATCGATTCGATGCTTTCAATCGGCTTCACGCTTTCACGGATGATATCGGGCAGCGTGTCGACAAGACGACGCGCCAGTCCGCTGCGCCGGTTGGCGTCGGAACGCAGGTTTTCGGCTTCGTTCAACGCGCGCTGGCCCTCGGCATCGACTTCATACCGCACCCGCGCGCCCTCAGCCGTAACCTTCGTCGCTTCGGCGCGTTCCTCTGCCGCCTTCTTCTCGGCGGCGGCCACGACGGTGAGCTTGATCGCCTCGCGTTCCGCCAGCTGCTCGGCCTCGATGCGGTCGATCAGCTTGCGCCGTTCCGCCATTTCTTTGTCGCGCGCGGATGCCACTTTTTCCTGCGCCTCTATCATCGCCGCGCGGGTTATTTCGGCGGCACGTTGAGCTGCGTACTGCTCCTGGAACTTCTCGGCGACCGCAATCACGCGCTCCTGCTCTTCGATTTCCAGCGCGCGCTGCCGCGTTATCTCCAAGCGTTGAATCTCCTGTTCCTTGGCGATGCGCTCGGCCTCAATGGCGCGTTCCTGGCGAATTCGCTGCTTGTCGACCTCCTCCCTGGCTCGGATTTGCCCTTCCTCCGCTTCGCGCTCGCGTTCGGCCTTCTCCAGAGCGATTTCCGTACGCTGCTGAGTGCGGCGGAAAGCGATTTCGCGCTCCTGGTCGAGCCGCGAATATTCGCTCTCCTTGTCGATATCCAAAGCGAGCTGTTCGGCCTGCAGATTCTTTCGGCGTACCGCAATCATCGTGTCCTGTTCGATGTCGTTACGCTTCTTGCGGCGGCTCTCGATCTGCTCTGTCAACCGCGTCAAACCTTCTGTGTCGAATGCGTTCGACGGATTGAAGAGTTTAATGTCGGTCTGATCGAGGCTGGTCAGCGACACTGCCTCGAGTTCGAGGCCGTTGGGGGTCAGAGTTTCGGCGACCTGGTTCTTGACCGCCGCGCTGTAGAAGCCGCGATGCTCGTGCATTTCCTCCATGGTCCGCTCGGCTGCAACCAGACCCATGGCGTCGACGAAACGACCCTGCACGAGATCTTTGAGACTTTCGGGATTCATTGTGCGATGGCCAAGCGTGCGAGCGGCCGCAGCGATGGAGCCCGCGCTGGGCATCACGCGCACGAAAAATTCGACGGTTACCTCCACACGCATCCGATCCTTGGTAATGAGCGATTTCTCGCCGGCACGGCGCACCTCGAGCCGCAGCGTATTCATGCTGACCTCGGTCACGTCGTGGAGGATGGGCAATACAAAAGCTCCGCCGCCCACCACGACCTTCTCACCGCCGAAGCCAGTTCGAACGAAAGAAACATCCTTGGACGAACGTCGATAGAGCCAATGCAGCAAGTAGACTGCCACGGCAACGATGATAGCCGCCAAGATGATGACGGCAATAACGTTTGCACCGGTCATACCGCAACTCCCTCGTTCACCTTCACCTTCAGGTCGTCGGACTCCCGACGACCGCTCGCCTCACGTTTCCTGTCCGGGATCGACGCTGCCGACTCCCTGCTCGCCCGCCTCTTTGCATCACCGCGTCGTCGGGCTGTCGCGCACGGCCGCCGTCAACACGATCAATCCGAAAGCAATCTGATTGATGAAGTCCATAAGATTGTAGACCACGCTGAGCTTGCCTTCGTCGACTCCCCCGGCGAAGCTGCCGACGAAATTGCACAGCGGGTATACCGCCCAGCCGACCGTCACAATCAGCCGCAACCAGAAGAACGCAATTTGCACAGCGCGATTGCCGCTCTTGACGTTAATTTCGTTGAGTCGGCCGAAGAATATCTCGCCCAGAATGTAGAGCCACCCGGCGAACCCGATCAAAAATCCCAGCGTCGTGTCAATGAAACGAACCTCACCCATATAGCGGAAGAAAATCGTGATCACCGCCACGACCAGGAGTCGCCAGAATACACCGACAGGCGGCTGCGCCATCGCCCCGATAAAGAAATAGAGCGCCACCACTTGCGCCGGCATGGTGATGATCCAGTCAACGTAGCGATAAATGACCGGCATATGCCCGGTACCGAGCCAGATATAGCTGGCCAGCACGTAGTAGCCGGCGGCGATCAAGGCCACGATGCCAACCAGCGCAACGGGAAGTTTCCATTTCTTGGCCACCCAACCGCTGCCGAGGAACAGCAGAACGGCCGAGCCGACCATGCCGGCAAGGGCCAGCAGAAACGTGGCGCCAGTAACGTCGGTGGATTGCAGTATCTTCACTTCCATCGAGTCTCACACCTGGGTTCTAATATGCGGCGAGCGTCCATAGAGGGCTACCATCGGGATGATCAGCAGGCCAAAGATGAACTGCTGCATTTGAAAGCTGAGCCCGATGCCAACAAGGAACGACGTCAATACCTGCAGCACGAGCACACCGATAACGGTGAAGCCGTAGCCGCCGATTCCGCCGATCAGTGAGGTGCCGCCGATCACCACCGCAGCGAGCGTGTTGAAGAGGTACGGCAGACCGACCCCGATGAACCCTCCGCCGCTCCACCCCAGCAGCAAGGCACCGGTCATGGCCGACATGCCGCCGCTGATGGCAAAGGCGGCGACCCAGTACTGCAGCTCGGAGATCGACAGGCGTTGCGCCGACAGTCGATTTCCCCCGAGCCCATAGAGGTGGCGTCCGTATACGGTGTGGCGCAAGCCGAGGATCAGGATGATGGCGACCACTACCCATAACAGGATCACCGGCGGGAAATCGAGGCCAAACGTGGCACCGTTCATCGCAGCAAAGTTCGTCAGCCACAGCGGCACTTTGCCGAATACGTTGCCGCTATAGCGGGTGCCTATGCTCGTCAGAATCTGCGTCGTACCCGACACGGCGAATCCGGTACCGAGCGTAAGAATCAGCGCCTGACCCTGCAAGCGGAAACTCAAAAATCCGTTGACGACTCCGATCGCCACGCCAATCACCAGGACAATGATGACCGCAAGCCAGGACGGAACCCCGAGGCCTATAAGGAACAGCAACCCGACGTTTGCCGCGCCTATGACGAACGGGATCGAGAGATCAAGGCCGCCGAGCAACGCAACGAAAGTCTGACCGACGCAAGCGAGGCCGAGAAAAGACGCAAACAACAAATTTGATTTGATATTTTCCCCGGAAATGAAGCCGTCCACCTCCAACGATCCGACCACGATCAACCCGACAAGAACGGCGAGCCCGATGAACGCACTCTTGTTGGCGACGACGAACTTCGTCATCACGGCGGAGAAGATCAGCAGCGCTAAAAGGATCAGAAGCGAAATGACATTGAGCAGCGATAGATAAAAGCGAGGGGCGACCAGGGCAATGATGCCGAGACCGATGAGCAGAACCGCCAACGCGATTATGACAGGCCAATTCGTGGCGACGAGCGCTCGCAGCGACGCGCGCGTCCCGGCGACCTCTGGCGCAGTCGGCGCTTCACCGCGCGCCAGTGCCGCGGGAGATGGGGCGACCCGCCTGTCCGTGTACGAGCGCCACGCCCAGGCAACCAAGGCGAAGGTCACCGCCGCATAAAGGATTATTTCCTGGGCCGGCAGACCTTGCGCTGCGCCGAAGCCGATGCCGATGCCGGTAACGGCTATTGCTAGCCCAAGCCCGATCCACTTGAGGGCGCGACTCTCGCTCGGCGGTGCCGCGAGCGTAAGATCGACGTCGCTCATCGAACGCTCCGCGCTGCTGGCGTCAGATCGGCGCTGAGAAGGCCCGGCCGGTTCGTTACGACGTAGAGACCAAGGAGAGCGATCGCGGCAACGACTACGTAGATCAGCGGAGACAGACTCCCAGACCGGACCTCTGCGACCGCCACCCGGAGAATGACAAGAAGCGCGAGCAGCAACAGCGCACCCTGAGTGACGGGCCACGCCAAACTGGGCTCTCCGCCAACGCTCGCCGGCGGGCTGCGCGTTTCGAATATAAAGGTGTCCGGCGTCCTCGGCGCTACCGCAGCGGCTTGAGAGAGCCGCGGCGCCGCTTTCGTTCCCTGCTCCGTTACCGCGGCGGGGCTGCCCGCGGCAGCGCCGTGCGCCGCGGGCCGGGAATAATTGTATGTGGCGTGGATAATGATACCGAGAGCAGCAAGTGAAAGAACTACAAAATACAGCAGCGGCGAAACATTCCGCAGCGTGGTGCGAATCAGCGGCAGAACCATCGTCAGCAACAGCGAAATGACGAGCACCAAGCCATACGCGAGGTCCGTGACGAAGCTCTGAATTTTGCCGAAGCTGAATGTCGCCAGCACATAGGTTATGAGATAGATGTTGATCGCGCCGAGCAGCGAGCCGATCACGCTGCCTCGTCCCCCGGAAAGGCTGGCACCGCCGAGCACGAGCGCAGTCACGGCGATAAGCGTATAGCTCGTGCCCTGGGTCGGATCGCCGGAGCCGATTAGCGAGGTATAGGTCAGTGCGGCAAGCGCCGCATAGATGCCGGAAATGACATGAGCGCCGACACGGACAATATTGATGCGCACGCCGCTGGTGTAAGCGGCCCGCTCGTCGGCACCCATCAGCCGCAGGTGGCCGTAAAACGCGGTGAGCGTAAACAGCAGCCAGGCCGCCGTCGCAATAACAAGGATAAGCGTCACCGGCGAATAGATCGAGGTGCCAAGCCCCCACGACGACATCCAATCGGGAACGGTTCCTTCCGGCCGCACCATGATCACCAGGTTGATGCCTGACAGCGCCAGATATCCGCTTAGAGCAACGATGATGGGCTGGACACGGACGTAAAGGACAATCAGCACCACGATGAGCTGATAGAGAATTCCGACGGCCAGGGCATAGGCAAAGACCTCGGCAGGATTACTGATGATTCCCAGCCCGAAAAGCCGCACCAGGGTCACATTGATGAAGCCAATGAGCGGACCGATGGAAAGGTCCACCATGGCGCGACCCGCCATCGCCGTCGGCAGGATGGCATAGGTCGCGAGAATGAGAGGGGTGGCTACGATGCTGGCGCTGCCCATCCCTGCGTTGGACATCAGGTGGGGACCGCGCAGCACCGCGACCGCAAGCAGCGCAAAAAACAGAGTAATCGGCACCAGCAGATACGAATTCGAAACGGCCGCGGGTGGGCGCGCAGAGGGTTCTAACGCAAGCGGCTGCGCCATCACGGGCAGGGCCTGCCATTCCACCCCGCGCTGGACGGCGCTTCCTGTCATCGAAACCGTCCTTCGTCGAAGTCGACGATTTTCAGACGCGTCGGCGCGTGCGCCCGCCCGGATCGCCTTGCCTCATCATCCGTCAAGAATTCGATGATCTTCACGCGTGCCGGCTTGCCAGCGGGTGGCTGCGATCTCTCTACCGGCGCTTCCACGCTTGCCGGCTCGGCACCGCCGATGCTGCCCCCCGCCTGGACGCCGAAGTCGACAATCTTGATCCGGCCGATGCGCAGTACCGATGTGGCTGAGCCGTCCTGCCTGCCTGTGCTTGCGGCCGACCGGGATGGTTCCTCGGCGCTGTCCCGCGGTTGACGCCCGCGGGCCGACTGCCCAAACATCGCTTCCAGGATGAGGGTGGGATCGATTGAGCTGGCGGAGAATTCCTCAAAAATGCTGCCGTGGCGGAACACGATCACGCGCGAGCAGAAACCTACGAACTCTTCGATCTCACTCGATAAGTAGACAACGGACTTGCCTCGTGCCGCAAAGGCGGCGAGGTGCTTGTAAAGTTCGGTCTTGGTGCCGACATCGACGCCGCGCGCAGGGTCGTTGAGGATAAGGATTTCGGGATTGCGCGCAAAGGCGCGCCCGATCATTACCTTTTGCTGATTACCGCCGCTGAGCGAGGTGATGGGATCCCCTCGGTTCCCCATCTTGATCGCAAGCCGCCCCGCTTCCCAATCGAAGACGCTGCCCAAAACGCCCCAGTCTATGATCCCCACTTTGCCCCCTCGCGCCGTGCGGCGGTAGAGCGGCATCAGTAGATTTTCGAATATACTGAGATTGGCGAAAATGCCTTCCCGCTTGCGGTCGCCCGAGACATAACCGATGCCGTATTTCTCTGCGTCCGCCAATTCCCTGACTTCCGCAAATCCGCCATTGGAGCCGCTCACCAGCGGCAACGACTGCGCAGCCTGAGCAAGCCCCGCCAGAACCTTGACGAAGTCGCTTTGTCCTTGCCCCTCAAGGCCGGCAACGCCCACGATCTCGCGCTTGCGCAGCGAAAAATCGAAGGCCTCGCTCGTCGGCCAGATCTTGAGTTTGGATGCGGTCAGAACGACCTCTGAAGTGGGGACCTCGCGCGCGACCTTGGCGGGCCCTGCCGACGGCTCGCCCTTCCCCGTCATCAGGCTGAGCAGATTCCGCTCATTGATGTCCTTCTTTTCCAGCACCCCAACATCGCGGCCGTCACGCAGTACCGTCGCGCGATCACTGATCTGGATCAACTCGGCGATCCGATGCGTCACAAATAAGATTCCCGCCCCTTGATCGCACAGCTCGCGCATCTTGGCAAACAACCGCTCGGTCGAATCGCGATCGAGGGCGGCCGAGGATTCGTCAAGGATAAGAACTCGGGGCCGGCTCAACAGCGCCCGGCCGATGGTGATCCACTGCTTGATGCCGAGAGGCACCGTCCCGGCCAGGGTGCTCACGTCAATATCGTCGCCGGTCAGCTCGGTCATCAGCGCCCGAGCAGCTTCAACCTTCATGCGCGCCGACAAAGTGCTCGACCACAGTGAATCGGCGCCAAGGAACAGATTATCAACGATCGAGCACTCGTCGGCTACGAGCACTTCCTGGAAAACGGTGGCAATGCCGAGCTGGCGCGCCTCATGCGGTGACGACGGAGCGTGCCCGAGCACCGAGACTTGGCCGGAATCCGCCGTCAATACGCCGGAAATGACTTTTGCCAGCGTGCTCTTCCCCGATCCGTTGCCACCGACAATGGCGTGGATCTCGCCAAGCAACGCTGTAAACGTGCAACCGTCCAGCGCCCGCGTAACATCGAAATATTTCTTCACGTCGGTCACCGCGATTTCACCGACAACCGAAATGGGCGGTGCCTCCGCCGTGCCGTTGGTGGAAGCACCAGTTCCGGCGTATGCGAGATCAAAGCCGTTATTAGCCATCTGGCGGATTGCGCCCCCCGAAGCGGCAGACCATGGGAACTCGCCTATTTCGCCACTTTGTACGTCGTGGGATCGGCGGGATGCAGGAAGAACTGATCGAGGTAGGCGTTGCTGCTGCCCCAATTCTGCGGCCCAACGTTCAGCCACTTGTCCGAATTCTCATCGCAGTTCGCGGGTAGGATCTTGGTTATCTGGTCGCGGGTAATAGTGACCGAGTCGACCAGGATTGACTGGTCCTTCGGCCCCTGACCCTCAAGGGTTCGCATCATGATGTTCCAGATGAGTTCGAAATCGTCACCCGGGGGCCAGAGCTGTATGGCAGCACTGATATACTCAGGATGCTTGCGCCAATAGCATAGCGCGCCGAGTTCGCCGCCGATGCTGACGGGCACCATCTTTCGACCCGACTGCTGCAGCGCCCGCAGCACGCCCATTTCGGCAGCGGACTGAACGACAATACCGTCGAGCCGGCCCGGATGTGTAGCAAGCCATTTTTGGACCTCGGCTTGGCCAATCTGATCCGTCCACATGCCGACAACGTCGCCGACGAGCTTGATCCCTGGATAGGCCGCCAGACCGGCCTTCATCCCGCGGTCTTGCGAATCCGAGCCTGAGGTGCCCGCAATGCCCTCGACGATGAGCACGTTGCCCTTGCCGTGGAGCTCCTTGGCCATCCACTCTCCTACTTGATAGCCGCCGAGCTGATAATTGTTGGACGAATTGATCGAATACGGCGACGTCAGGTAGCCGACGAAGGAGAATACCGGCACTCCCCTGTCGTAGGCATATTTCACGGTCTGGTTTAGCGCGGTGGGATTGGAGCAGCATACCATGATGGCGTCCACGCCCTGGTCAACGAGCTGCCGCATCTGTTGAATCTGAACCGCGTCTTTCAGATTCGATTGGGTGATGATGACGTCCTTGAGCAATCCAAGCTTCTTCCACTTTGGGATGAGAACGCTTTGCAGCCGGTCCATGACTCCGGCGCGCCAGGTATTGCCCGCATAAGAGCTTGCATAGCCGATCGTCCACGGCGGGTTCCTCTTGGCCTTCCAGTGACGATAGGCGCTCGGCCCGATGGGCTGCTGGGGATCCAGCATGTTCTTGGAGTAGAGCCGCTTTTGGATGTCCGGGGGTAACTCATCGACGCCAGCAGCGAGTGCAGCGCCATTCGATGCCAACAATACCGCGGACAGTAATGCCAATTGTCGCAGAGACAACATTTTGTTCCTCCCATTGTTCAATTAGCTGAACTGAATTCAGCATTTAGAAATGATGCATCTTGCCCATTTGCTTGTCAACGACGCAAATCAGGCCGGCGCCGGCGAGCGTCGCCATCGCGAAGATTATCCGTTTCATGCGAGCTCCTTGAGGTCGGCGCAGAGGGTTGCGTAATCGAATCCGTCAGGGGACTTCTGGTTGACCAGGTCCTCTTTGGAGAGATACGCGACCGCCTCATCGCAATAGGTGCTAAGAGTCCGTGTTGAATCTTCGTCAAGGGTTACAAAGCTTTCGCAGCATGAGGCGGATGGACGCGAGTTTCAAGAACGCGAGGGCGTTGCGGTTGAGATTTTCCCAGTCCTTGGCGAGGCGGC
>JAKAPE010000307.1 GCA_021811945.1 Pseudomonadota bacterium
GCCTCAAAGATCGCTTCGAGGATTAGCTTCAGCGCTCCCTGCACCACGCGATCGCGGATGCAAGGAATCTGCAGCGTTCTGAACTTTCCCTGTTCCTTGGGGATGTCCACCCGGCGGTTAGGATGTCGGCGTCGTCGGAGAAGCCGCACGGCATCGACTACTCGCTCACGCTGCACGGGCCGGACGGCGAGCGACTGGTCGGCTTCGATAATGCTCATCCGGTCGGCCGACAGAGGCGTGGTACGCAGCAGGACTATCGCCATGCCCCAGTCAAGCCGGGGCACCAGCGGAGCATCCGGCCCTACGAGTACCGGGACGCGGCGACTCTGCTTGCCGACTTCTGGGCGACCGTGGACGCAATATTGCGCGAGAGAGGAGTGATCCCATGACGACGCTCAAGGTCGGCATTGCGAGCTATGAAGAGATGAAGGCGCGCACCATGGCCGCGGCTCGTGGCCAACGTCGTGTCTCGTCCGACGAGCCCCAGGTTTGGTTCACTTCGACTGAGTCCTTCGCCAAGGTCCTGTCGGCCGGCAATCGCGAACTGCTGCGCGTCATCGCCGAGAAGGTGCCGGGCTCGCTCGACGAGTTGGCGCGGATCACTGACAGGGCCAAGTCGAACCTGTCCCGCACGCTGAGGACCATGGAAGGCTATGGCCTGGTCCGCCTCGAACGGGGCCAGCGAGGGTGCATCACGCCCAAGGTGATGCACGATCGGATGGAGTTGGACATTCCGCTCACGCTGTCGCGCAAGGCAAGCTGAACCATGACCGCTTTGGCGCGAGCCGGCCGGACTGTCAAAACCAAACAGGCCGGCCGCCGGATCACGGTGGGGGAAGACAAGGCCGCGTTGCTGTGACGTCAGGCTGCACCATCAAGCTGTACCATCATGTCACTCTTTGAGACAAAAAATGCTGACAATTCAATGCTTTGTCTAATTGGTGGGCGCTGTAGGGATTGAACCTACGACCTCTCCCGTGTGAAGGGAACGCTCTCCCGCTGAGCTAAGCGCCCGCCCCAATTGCGGTCACGAATCTAGAGCATGATCCACAAAAGTGAAAGCGGGCGTTTCTGCACCGCCGCGCAGCGAGTGCCGTAGCCAAGCGCGGTTTGCGCGTGAACGACAGCCGGATGAACCGAATACGGATGCTCAATCAATTCGATACGATGCGCGAGGCACCCGATTGCAACGCGCGGATGCGGTCGGCGAGCGTGCCCTTGGCCGGGCGCGGCGTTTCGATCGCTGCGGCGGCGGCTTCGCCTCGGGCACCGTTGACGGTCGGCGCAGCGGGTTCCACTCGCTGCTCCTCGTTGAGCGCGTGGTCCGGGGCCGGCGCCTCGACGGCCAGCATGGATTCGATCGGCGAACCGGGACCTTCGAGCGCAGCAGTGAGCCGCGCCACCTCGGCGGCGACGTCGTTGATGCGCTCGCGGAGGAGCGCATTCTCGACCCGCTCAGCAGCCCAACTGGTTTCCGTCTCGCGCTTCATGGTGGCGATCTCGCGCTGCAGGATCGAGCGTTCCTCAATCGCGGCGGCGAGTTGCGCTTCGAGCTGACCGATCTCGCCGCGCAACCCGTCCGCAGCCGAACTGCCGCGACTGCCCAGGGCGGCGAGTTCCTCGCGGAGGTCGCGCTCCAACGCGCGCGCTGCTTCGAGGTCGCCGCGTAAGCGCTCAATCTCGAGTTCGCGCTCGACGAGCAGGCGTCCTTGCTCGCCGAGCCGAGTTTCCAGTTCCCGCACGCGCCCGTTCAGAATCTGCGTTTCTGTGGTCTGCGCCAGGAGCTGCCGCTCGAGCTCGGTCGCCCGCGCCTCAAGACCGACGAGCTTGTCGCGCGCCGCCCGAAGTTGTTCCGCCGCCGCCTCGGCATCGTCACGCTCGCGCGCAAGGCGTTCCTCGGTCTCCTGCACGGCGCGCTCGTGGTCGGCGACGCTGACTTTCATCGCCTCGACCTGGGTGCGCATTGCTGCCAATTCGATGCGCTGGTTGTCGGCTGTGATCGACCGCTCGCCGAGTTCGCCGAGCAGCTTGGCGAGTTCGGCCTCTTTGTCCGCGAGAGCGCGCTCGGCCTGCTGCAGCGAGCTCGATTTGAGCTCGAATTCGCGCTCGGTTGCGCGCAACTGGTCGCGCAGCGTCTTGTCGCGCGATTCAAGCGTAAAGGTCGCCGCGGTCTTCTCGCCCAGTTCCTTCTTGAGCTGGTTGATGGCGTCCGTCTTCTTGCCAAGCTCGGCGAGCTGGGTCGTCGTCTTGGCTTTCATCTGCTCGACGGTCAGTTCCAGCCGGCGCGTCGACATTGCGAACTCGGCGCGCAACTGATCCTTGTCGGCTCGAATTTCGGCGAGAGAAAACGGCGTCGCCGCCTCAAGCCGCCGCATGGTCAGTCGCACCGCACGGTTATGAACAAGTGGGACGAACAGCAGTCCAAACAAAGCTGCGACGAAAAACCCGATCCCGAAATACATGATCGATTCGATCATGACGCTACGCCTCCGGCGCCCTCCTCATTCCCTTCCCGTCCGGCGGGAGAGGGCAGAGCGGAGGAAGTGGCGCAATCTTGCCATGCGTGGGCGGGCTACACCACATTCGCCGTTCATTAACCTAAACTGACGGCGCCAGCCGCGCCAGAACAACAGTTCTTCCCGGCGCGAAAGTGGACGGCAGGTGCCGCTGCGGCGGGGAGCGGGCGATCAGAACGGGTTCCAGGTCGGGCGCCGGGTGAATTTGAGGTAGCCGAGATTTGCGCCGAGCCGCAATCCCACGCCGGAGCGGATTGGCACCACGACGATGTCGTTGGCCGTGAGCGCGGTCATGCCGAGCCCGCCGACAAAATAGGCGGAGCCGTCCAAGCCACCGAACCGTTCGAAAATCGCCTCGGTTCGCGGCAGGTTGTAGACCAGCATCATGGTGCGCGCCCCGTCGGCTCCGGCATCGAAGCCGAGCGACGGTCCCTGCCAGTAGACGCGCAGATCGCCCGCATTCCTGGTGTACAGCGTGCCGTCGCCGTAGCGCAGGCCGCCGATGAAGGCGCCGCCAGCTTCTTCGCCAAGAATGTACCCGTTCGGCAAGCCCCATCGGCTTACCGCTTTTTGGACGATGAGGGCGAGCCCGCGCGAAACGCCGCCAAAGAAATGGTGGCCGGCCTCGATCAACTCCTCCGGCGAGAACTGCCCGGAGGCAGGAGGCTGTGGCGGCAGTGCCGCTGGCGCGACCGCCGCCGGCGGTGCAGGCGGTGCCGTCTGTGCCCCGGCTGCTCCAGCGAAAAAGCCGCCGACGCCGGCAACAACCAGGGCATTGATGGCGAACCGCGATGCCATATTCATCCGGCGTCCCCCGTTTACCCGTTGCTCAGGCCTTCCGCTTAACTCTTGCGTGTCAGCGCCGCCTCGGCGCCACGTTTGGCCGCCTGGGTGCAACGCCCCAAATTCCCGAATCACTTGCAAGTCTCCGCCACAACTATGACCACAGCACGGCAACAACGAAAGCAATACCGGGCATTCCTCGCCACACCCGCTACCATCGCCCTTCTCACGCTCGTCCCGCTCTCGGAGGCCCCGGCCGCGCCGACCGCCGATGCCGTAACGGACCGGGTGGTGGTCAATTGGCACACCGGTCTTGCTATCGACGGCTATGACCCGGTCGCGTACTTTACCGACGGCAGGCCACTGCCAGGCAGCGCCGAATTCGAATTGAGTTATGGCGGGGTGGTCTGGCGCTTCCGCAATATCGGCAATCGTGCCGCCTTCGCGGAACGGCCCGACGTCTACATGCCGCAATTCGGCGGCTATGATCCGCTCGGCATCGCCCATGGCGTTGCCGTCGCCGGAAATCCGATGCTCTGGCGCATCAGCGGCGAGCGGCTTTTCCTGTTCTACGATCGCGCCCGGCTGAAAACATTCACCGCCGACCCGCAACGCGCGATTGCTGCTGCCGAACGGAAATGGCCGGATGTCCTGCGCACGCTCAACCCGTAAAGGCATTGGCGCTCAGCGGATCGCCGAAGGCGATGAAGGCCGGAATACGAAACTGCGGGCTGCCATAACCCAGCGGCGCGCCGCCCGGCGCCATGACTTTACCTCCGGCCGCGGCAAGAATGGCATGACCCGCCGCCACGTCCCAGTCATGCGTCGGGCCGAGCCGCGGATAGAGGTCGGCGTCGCCTTCGGCCAGCCGGCAGAATTTGACCGCGGAACCGCAGGCAATGCGTCGCGCGTGTGGCAACGCGTCGAGATAGGCTTGCGTGTGCGCGTCGAGGTGCGAGCGGCTGGTCATGACCAGCAGTTCGCCGTCGGGACGCCGCCGGGTATGAATTCGTCGTGGCGGCGAGATGTTCGGCATTTCCGGATTGGAAAACTCCAGCCGCTCGGCACCGCGGCCGACGATCCCACGCCAGACGAGCCCAAGCACCGGGGCGGCGATGACGCCGACGAGTGGGGCTCCGTTGTGAACCAGGCCGATATTCACGGTGTATTCACCACGCCCGGCGATGAATTCCCGGGTGCCATCGAGCGGATCGACAAGGATAACGTTCGCGCTTAGGGTGTCGCGTTCGTTGCCTACGGCCTGCTCCTCGGAGATGACCGGTACCTCAAGATCGAGCCGCGCCAAGCCTTCGCGGATCAGGGCTTCGGCAGCTTCGTCCGCCGTCGTCACCGGCGAACCGTCGCTCTTGAGGCGGATGCCGCCTTCGTCCGGCCGATGGCGCCGGATCTCGTGCGCCGCAGATATGGCGAGCGTGGTCATCGCCTCTACCAGCGCGATGCAGGCGGGAAAATCGAATGTGGGCACCAGGTCTCTCGGCTATCCAGTCACAAAGAGGGCCATTTATCACAAGCTGCCGCGTACAGGGCACGGAATCCAGGTTAACGCTCTTTGAGCTGAAGGATTTGTAGCAGGAACTCCGGGCTCCAACCTGCGGTTTTACGTCGTGTTTTGACGCTTCCCTTATTCTTGTTGGCGCGCACCAGGCC
>JAKAPE010000308.1 GCA_021811945.1 Pseudomonadota bacterium
ATCACGATTGTATTTCGGTCGGTTCTCATGCGTCCACATCAGTGGCCTCTCCGCGAATCAGATCGCCGTCCATGAAAACACAGATGATTCAATCGACTCAAGAAGTTTCGAAACGGACACTAAGGAACCGTTGTGTAGCGTATTGCACACGGCCCCAGGACACGAAGACGAGCAGGTCGTCCTGGCGCCCGATCAGCGGCACGTAATGGCCGCCTTCGCTCGGCGAGCCCGCGACGACATCCCAGACTTCCGCCTGGTCGAGCGCCGACGAAGGCAGCTGCAAGCCGACGCCGCAGATGAACATGTAGGCGGCGAGCAGGATGTGTTGCGTGTTGGCGAGGTCGACGCTCAGATAAGCGGCGACGGTGTGCCGTTGCCGTTCTTTATGATGGTTGCGAGCTTGGCCTCGACCGCCGCGAGTCGCTGATTGACCTCGGCAAAGTGCTCGGAAAGTTGCAGGAGATCATCGCGCCGCGGCCAGAAGCCGCCGGCAACGCTCTCGCTGCCGTCCCAGACCGACCAGAACGGGGTAAAGCTCTCGGTCGAGCCCGGCGCGAAAAAGACGTTCGGCTGGTTGGTGCCGCGATCGCATGCCGGGACACCGTATTCGGCGAAGGTGATCGACTTCGACTGCGGCACCCACTCGGTCGCAGGCCCGTGCGGCGACCAGCCATTACCGTCGCCGTCGTCGTAGACCGCCTGGTGCTGATTGTTCCACCACCAGCGCAGTTGCTTGTTGGCGAGAATTTGCTGATTTGGATAATACTGGTTGCGCGATTGCGTCAGGCGATCGCCTTCCGGCAGCGACACTGTGAGATCGGTGCCGTTCGGATCGCGCCCAGGCCCAAGATTGTTGCTGTCGTCGTAGAACCAGTTGAATTTCTCGCCGCCCTCGATGTTCGCCTTGAGATACGGCTTCGAATAGATCGCCGGCTGGCCGGAGAGGCCGAGGCCGTTGAACGTCGCCGGGCTCGGCGGCCACGCGCCGCTCGGCGCCGCTTCGAGCCAGTGCCGCGCGTCGAGGCCGCCGTCGCCGGTGGTCCAGTCCGACAGCGGCAGGTAGTTGTCGAAGGAAACCAGATCGATGTTGCCGTGGCCGAAAAGCTGATCGAGATGCGGCCACTGGCCGTTGGCGCCCGGATGCTGATAGCCCATCCAGTCCGACCAGTCGGCCGAATAGCTGATGAGATTGTGCAGGTTCGTCGTGTCTTTTGTCAGCCCGGCGCCGTCGAAAATGCTGCGCACGTCATCGGCGAGCTGGATCAGGCCGTTGACGAAGGGATAGTCCCAGGTGACCTTGCCGTCGCCGCCGGTGGTGCCCGCTTTCGTCCATGCCGGCCCGCGGATGACTTCGAGGCCTTTGAACTCGGAGCCGAGCAGGAACAGATCGACGCCGCCGGCGACCACGCACAGGTTGGCGTAGTGCAGGATCATCCGCCGATAGGTGTAATCGGTCGCCAAACCGGAATAGCTGACGGTGAGGTTCGTGATGTCTCGGGTAAAATCGCCCGGCGTTGCGCTGCCGAGAAAATTGTCGATCGCGGTCGTCGCGGCGCTGGAAATGTCCGTTCCGTTGTAGGTTATCCGCCCGCGCCACGGCTTTCCGCTCGCCGTCATCAGCACGAACGGATAGAAAACGACGCGCAGCCCGCGCAATCTCAGGTCGCGGATAGAGCGCACGATCGACTGGTCGGACGGCGTGCCGCCATAGATGAAGCTCGATCCGACCTGCGGGATCGGGATCAGCCCGGGCGACGATTGCGTCAGGCTCGAACAGCGCCAGACGTCCGAGCCGCCGGCCGCCTGCTGGAAGGTGCCGTCGATGTAGGTGGTGGACGGATAGATCTGGCACTGCGTGATGTCGGTCGAGTTGCCGAACCAGGAGACGACGATGGCAACAGTCGTGCAGTCGGGAATCTCGGCCTGCAGATCATTCAGCGCCATCGTGTAGTCGGTTGTATTGCCACTGCCGTCGAGCGGGCCGCCGTTGGCATAGCGGTTGATCGAGGTGAGCTGCGACTCCGTCGTCCGCTGGCCGAGATAGGGGATCGTGTCGTAGGTGAACTCGCCGGTTGACGGCAGTAAATTGACGCCGAGGATGTAGCTCATGCGCGCTCAGCTATTTGATTTGTAACCGAATTCGCACACAGGGAGGATTCAGCGCTTGGGCTTGGCCACGTAATGCTGGACTCCTTGACTTACTACGGATAATCCGTAGATACCATGAGCGACGATTTCGAATGGGATGATGACAAGGCTGCCCTGAACTACGCGAAGCATGGCGTCAGTTTCGAGTTGGCAACCGAAGTCTTCAAGGACCCGTTCGGGATCGAACGGTTGGATGATCGGGAGGATTACGGCGAGGACCGCTTCATTCTGATCGGCTCTGCCGAGGGATCGATACTCACGGTCGTCTTTACCGAGAGGAGCGGTCGCATTCGAATCATCTCGGCGCGACAAGCTACGAAACGTGAGCAGGATGACTATTTCACCGAAAACGCCTAAGCGCGGGCTGCATCCCATGACGCAAAAGCAGATCGAGGCCGCGGCCAATGCGGACCCTGACAACCGGCCACTATCCGCTGCCGATCTTGCCCGCATGAAGCGCACGCCGCAGGTTAAGATCATCCGGCGCGCGCTCGGCGTCAGCCAGGAAGACTTCGCTGCGCGCTATCACATTCCGATCGGCACGTTGCGCGATTGGGAGCAGGGCCGCGTCGCACCCGACCAGGCGGCACGCGCATACCTGACCGTGATTGCCCGCGATCCTGAGGCTGTGCGCAAAGCGCTCAATCCACCGCGGCGGGCGTAAACTTTTCCCGCCCCGTTCGCCCTTCAGCTTATCTGCGGTCACCTGAGCCGCAGCCCGAGATGCGCGCCGCGCTTCACCGCATCGTTGAGCGCGCGCACCATATGATGCGAATTGTCGTTGAAAAAGCGGCGCACGCTCTGCCCATCGAGCGCGGACATGTTGATGCTGACCGGCGCATTCACCTGCGGCGACGTGCCGCCCGTATACGGCCCGGAGCCGCGCGCCGCCGGGATGACGGTCTCGCCGGGATGGATCAAAGCGAGGCCGCCGCGCACCACATAGTCGGTGCCGACATCGAAGATCGCGGCGGCGGAGACCGAGGCCTCGGCCGCCGCTGCCGGCCCGGCCGCCGCCGGGCCCATGACCGGCGCGAGGAAGGCGAACACGCCGGCAAAGGCCTGCCCGGCGTCGACCATGATGTTCTTGATGGCCTGGGCGATGTTGGCGAGCATGCCGGCATCGGCGCCGACCTGGCCGGCCGTCGTGCGCGCGGCAACGCCGGTAATCGTCGCGGTGGTCTGCGCCAGCTCGGCGGCGAGCCATTTCACCACCATCTCCTCGCACATCTCGATGAACTTGACGATCATGTCGCCGAGCATCTGCTTCCACGCCAGCGACCACGTGGTCGTGCCGGCCAGGAGGCCGCGAAGCTGCGAGTCGAACGCGCTCCCGATGGTGCTGAGAAAAGCGGTCCACTCCCTCTGTTCCTCGGCGATCGACTGTGCGTCGAGCTGGAGCATGTCGGCGCGGTGCTTGGCCTCGAGCGCGGCGATCTTGTTGAGTATGCCGGCTCTTTGATAGACGCTGAGATCGCCCAACGTCGCCTCCTGCTGCAGCAGCGCCAGTTCGGCGTCGTATTTCGCTCACGCGACCGAGTGATATGCCCTCGATTCGGATCATTCGGCAAGGATTTCACTCGCAATGCGAGTCTTTGCGCAGTTGCGCTCGACTCTTTGGATACATTAGCCATGCGTAAGTGCTTGTCGTTAACCTGGACTCGTTGCCCTGGGTCGGGACCCGAACGGGCTTCATTCCGGTCGCCCAAATCGGTATGATGGCCGAGCATTTCGAACGTAGGACGCCCAATGGCCGAGCCGCAGAGACATACGCCGCGTAACGAAGCCGTTCAGCCGACGCCGCCCCGGACGCGGTTAGGCGAGCAGTTGCTGCGACTGCGCGAGCGGATCATTGCATCGGGCGAGCCGCTGCTGTCGTGGGCCGAGATTGAACACGAAGTTGCCGAACGCCGAGGCGAGGGCGAGCAGCGCGGCGGATGACGATCACCTTTATCGATGCCGGCGTGCTGATTGCCGCGGCCCGCGGCAGAACAGAGGTGTCTGCGAGGGCGATGGCAATTCTTGACGACCCGAGCCGCTCATTCGCTTCAAGCGAGTTTGTCCGCCTCGAAGTGTTGCCGAAAGCGTTTTTCAATCGAAAGACCGACGAGGCGGAATTCTATCTTGAGTTCTTTCGCGCTGTTACTCGCTGGCCGTCGAACACCGATGCTGTCGTGCGGCACGCCTACGAGATAGCCGTAAAGTTTGGAATGGCGGCTCTCGACGCGCTGCACGTGGCTGCGGCCATAAGCGCTGGCGCCCAAGAGCTCGTCACAACCGAAAGGCCCGGCAAACCTCTGCATCGCACGACGGATATTCGACCCGCATCAGCTTGCCGGCATCGGGATGCCCCAGCGGGTAATATTGCGCGGGGGCGCCGACCGCCTGCATGAAGATGGACTCGGCGACCTTGGCGTTGGCCTTCACGAAGACCACGTCGAGTTCGACCCGGAAGTGCTTGCGCAGGGTCTTGGCGTCGATACCGAGCACGAGCGCAATGTCGTCCTCCGTGCCCTTGCCGGGCAAGCGCTCTGGCAAGCGTACGCAGGCTTCTGCTCGTCCACAACAACGGCCTCACCGGGTCGCCCCGTGGTCGCCCCGTGTCACCGGCGCGACCAGCGCACTCAGATCGGTCACAAGCGTGGCATCCGTCGAGGCTTTGGGCTTGCGCCCAGCCCCCGGCCTGCGCACACGTCCGGGCGGCGCCGCGACCTTGTCCCGAATGTCAGACAGTCCGCGGTAAATGGTGG
>JAKAPE010000309.1 GCA_021811945.1 Pseudomonadota bacterium
CTTCCAGGCTTCCAACGGATCGGTTGCCCTCCCCGTTGCTGGGTATGACTACAACAGCGACTGGACTCCTCTGTTGGCGGGACTTTCACCCGCTAGAATGGCAGCTAGCCTCGCTGCACCAGAACCACGTCGCGCAGATTGTTCCGGGAAAGATAGTCGGCGATGGATTTGATCGCGTCCTCGAGGCCGACGGTTTTTGCATCGCCGGGCGCGTTTCCGGCAATGGTCGGCGTGTGGACCTGATGGCCTGCGGCGCGGATCGGCGCCGCGGTCGGCTCGAGTTCCTTGCCGGTGTGCCAAGCACCGTGCACAAGCACGTAAGTCGCCATGATGTTTCCTCCGCTTTTTCGGACCGTCCTGGTCCGTGGTTTTCGTTGCTGGTCGCACTCATTGTGGGCCGTTACTCCGAACGCGGCGAAGGTCGGCAACGGCCAAGGCGCAACCCGCCGGCAAAATAATTGACAATGCATCAGTTGTAAATGCAATAATGGTCGCCCTCGCAACGCGCGCGTGGGGCGGGCGGCTCTTTTGCCGGCGCACCGATTGGGTTCCGGGGGCGGAGTCTATTTTTCCGAGGGATTCGAGTCATGGGCAACCCGTTCAAGCTCGATCTCGGCGATTATCTGCCCTATCTCGTCAATCGCGTGGGGGCGATCATTGCCGAGCAGTTCGGCGAGGAGGCGCTGGCGCCGCACGGTCTCAGCATCGCGATGTGGCGCGTCATGGTCGTACTCGCAAGCGAGGCGAACCAGCGGCAGATCGACCTTGCTGCCCTGACCAGCATCGACGCCTCCACATTGTCGCGGCTGGTCACGCGTCTGGTGCGCATGGGCCTGGTGACGCGAACCCGCTCCGCGCGCAGCAATCGCGAAGTCGCAGTGAAGCTGTCGGCGAAGGGCCGGGCACTCGTCGTCCGCCTCATTCCGATCGCGCGCGAATACGAGGCGGCGGCGATCGCCGGGGTGCCGGCCGAGGAATTGGCCGTGGTCAAGCGCTGTCTGCGACTGATATACGGCAACATGAAAAGCAGGCCGGCACCGAAAAGCGGCTCGCAGCAACTCCCGCCTCATGATCGACTCTTGGCGTAGCACGTGGCGGGGGCCGATCCGCGCCGGGAAGCGGCGGCGGTGCCGGGAATTCTTCCTGCACGCGACGCACGGATTGCTCTGTTGCCGCGCTCCGGCAATAAACCTCTTGGCGCGCCGTGTTCGCCGAACGTCGCGTTCGAAAGGCGTGGGACGCCCTGAACGGTCGCTTTCCCCGCCTTCGGGCGGCGCCATCCGCCAGGAACATTTGCAAATATCGGCGCCCGCAACCGCGATACGGAGTGCTTCGTGGTCTCGACCAACGCTATCGCCGGCTACAGCGACGCTCTGATCGTGCTCGGTACCGCGGCGCTCGTGGTCCCGACGGTACGCCGTCTCGGGTTGAGCCCTATTCTCGGCTATCTCGGCGCCGGCGCCGTGCTTGGACCGCTTGGGCTCGGATCGCTCAGCACCGGAATTCCCGCTTTTTCCTGGTTCACCATTTCCGATGCCCGCAACGTCGCCGGCATCGCCGAACTGGGAATCGTATTTCTGCTGTTCCTGATCGGCCTCGAACTGTCCTTCCAGCGGGTTAAGGCCATGCGCCGCCTGGTCTTCGGGTTGGGCGGCTTGCAGGTTCTGATCACCGGCGCCCTGATCGCCGCCGCCGCGGCGCTGGCCGGCCGAGATCCCCGACAGGCGATCATCCTGGGCGCGGGCCTCTCGCTCTCCTCGACGGCGATCGTGCTCGAGCTTTTGTCAAATCAGGAGCGGCTGACGACAAGCGTCGGACGCGCCAGTCTTGCCGTGCTGCTCGCCCAGGATCTCGCCGTCATCCCGATCCTGCTGTTCATCTCCATCCTGGGGGCGGAAAGCGGCCGCTCGGTCCTTGCCACCCTGGCCAGCGCCTTCCTGCAGGCCGCTTTGGCGCTCAGCGTCATCGCCGTGTTCGGCCGCGTGCTGCTGCGGCCGCTGTTCCGGCTGGTCGCAACCGCCGGCTCTGGCGAAATCTTTATCGCCGCGGTGCTGTTCGTGATCATCGGCGCCGGCATGATCGCCGACCAGGCCGGGCTCTCCATGGCGCTCGGGGCATTCGTTGCCGGCCTGATGCTGGCGGAGACGGAATATCGCAAGGCCATCGAGGCGACGGTGGGGCCGTTCAAGGGCCTGTTGCTCGGCATCTTCTTCTTCACCGTCGGGATGAACATCGACTTCCGCGAATTGTTGCGGGAGCCGCTCTTGCTTGCGGGCAGCGTGTTCGGCCTGATCGCCGTCAAATCGCTGGTGCTGACCGGTCTTGCCAAATTGTTCCGGCTGCCATGGCCGGTCGCGGTGGAAGTCGGCCTCTTGCTCGGTCCGGGAGGAGAATTCGCCTTCGTGGGCATCGGCATGGCCGTGGCAGCCGGGCTGATCGAGGCGCACCTCGCCGGCTCTGCGCTCGCAGTCACCGCGGTCACGATGGCGCTGACGCCCCTTCTGTCGATCGCCGCCCGGCAACTGGCGGCGCGGCTCTCACCCCCCAAAGGCGTCGATCGGGAGATGTTGGCGCTGCCGCCGGGCGGACAAAAGCATGCGATTGTCGTCGGATATGGCCGCGTCGGCAAGGTCGTGTGCGCGCTCCTGCGCGCGCATGAGATCCCCTATATTGCCGCCGACACCGACGCCGTCAGCGTGGCTCGCGACCGCCGCGCGGGTCACGACGTCTATTATGGCGACGCTGCCGATCAACGCTTCCTCGATAGCTGCGGCCTCGCCAAGGCGACCGGGGTCATCATCACCCTCCGCTCGCCCGGCGTCATCGACGAAGTCGTTGCCCATGTGCGGGCCGTGCGGCCCGACATTCTCATCGTCTCCCGCGCCCGCGACGCCGATCACGCCCGTCATCTTTACGGCCTCGGCGCTACCGATGCGGTGCCGGAAACGGTCGAGGCGAGCCTGCAGCTTTCGCAAGCCGCGCTCATCGGCCTTGGTATCCCGCCCGGACCGGCGATCGCCTCGATTCATGAAGAACGCGACGAGATTCGCCGCAGCTTGCAGCAGGCGGCCGCGGATGCCGGATTGGAAAGGACTTATGCGGTGAGGCCCAAGACGCCGCGTGCCGGGAGCAAAAACGGCCGCCCTTAGCCGCGTGGGGCCGGGAGCAAAACTGGCCGCCCTTAGCCGCATTGGGCCAGGATCACAACGAACTCCGACGACTGGTGGTGTCGCAGCTTGAATTTAAGACGGGAGGGGTCATGATCGACCGTAGCGAACTTTCGAGCGAGAAACTATGCCGAGGTTCAAAACGAGACACGTTCCGGCGATTGCAGACCGCCGGGACTGGAGTATCATCCGCCGAGGTCCTGAGCCGCAGTGAAGGCGCTGTTGTGCTGAAAAGGTGGCCGCGCGAGCGACGGCTCCTTCTGCGCGGTCGCCCTCGCGGCGCCCCGTCGCTTTGATGCGTCCTATTGAACGTCTTTATGAGTTTTGTCCCTTTAGCAAACCAACCGGCCCTGTCATGAACCAGCCTGTCGGATCAAGCATTTCCAGTGATCTGCGCCGTGACGCGCGCATTCTCGGCCTGCTGTTCGCCAGCACGACGAGCGTGATCGGCTCGGGCTGGCTGTTCGGCGCCTTCCATGCCTCGCGGATGGCCGGTCCGCTCAGCATCTGGAGCTGGGTGGTCGGCGGCTTGATCATTCTCCTGATCGCGCTGTGCTTCGCCGAGCTGGCGGTGCTTTTCCCGCGCAGCGGCGCCCTCGTTCATATGAGCCACGCGAGCCACGGCGACGGGCTCGGCCGCATCTGGAGCTGGATGCTGTTCCTGGCCTATGTCGCGGTGCCGCCGATCGAGGCCGAAGCCATCCTCAACTACGCCAACAACTACCTTCCGTATTTCATTCAGCCGCAGAGCGGAGTGTTAACTCCGACCGGCTTTGTCGTCTGCGCCATTCTGCTCGGAATCATGGCGGTTCTGAACCTGCTCGCGGTGCGGCTGCTGCTCACCGTCAATTCCACGATTACCTGGTGGAAGATCGCGGTGCCGGTCTTGGCCGTCATCGTGTTGATCGTGGCGGGAATGCACGCGGACGTCTGGGCCAGCGCGCACTCCAGCGTTTGGACGACGGATCCGCACGGCTATCAGTTCTCGGACATTTTCACCGCGCTGCCGGCGGCCGGCATCGTCTTCAGCTATCTCGGCTTTCGCACGGCGATCGATCTCGGCGGAGAAAGCTCCAACCCCTCCCGCGACATTCCGTTGGCGGTCATCGGAACAGTGCTCATTTGCGCGGTCATCTACATTCTGTTGCAGGTGGCATTTCTGATGGCGCTGCGGCCCTCCGACGTAGCGCATGGCTGGGCCCAGTTGAGCTTCAAAGGCCAAGGGGGGCCATTCGCCGGCCTTGCCGCTGGCCTCGGCATCGGCTGGCTCGCGACCTTGCTTTATATCGACGCCTACATTTCGCCCGGCGGCACGGGGCTGATGCATATCACGAGCGGCGCGCGCATTTTGTTTGCCGCCGGCCAGATGAACGCCGGGCCTCGGCAGTTGAGCAATCTGAACGCGGTGAAGGCGCCCTGGCTCGCGGTGCTGGTGATGTGGGTCGTCGGCGTCCTGTTTCTGCTGCCTTTTCCTGCCTGGAAGGCGATGGCGGACTACATCTCGTCCATTACGGTGCTGACCTATGGCCTGGGGCCGATCGTGCTTCTGGTGATGCGCCGCAATCAGCCGGACCTCGACCGAAAATTCCGGCTGTGGGGTGCGGGGTTCCTTGCGCCCATCGCCTTCATTTGCAGCAACTGGGTCATTCTTTGGTCCGGTTTCAAAACAGATTCATTTTTGTTCGGCCTCGTGGCAGTCGGCTTTGCGGCGCCGATCCGAGATCGGAA